>CAMCMI010000037.1 GCA_945875875.1 Rhizobium sp. Q54 | reverse complement strand
GTGAACGGCACGTCGAGAATGCGCGCCAGCGTCTGGGCCAGCAGCGTCTTGCCCGAGCCCGTGGGGCCAATCAGCAGGATGTTGGACTTGGCCAGCTCAACGTCGTTGTGCTTGGTGGCGTGGTTCAGGCGCTTGTAATGGTTGTGAACCGCGACGGACAGCACGCGCTTGGCCTGCATCTGGCCGATCACGTAATCGTCGAGCACCTTGCAAATGGCGCGCGGAGTCGGCACGCCGTCGCTGCTCTTCACGAGAGAAGATTTGTTCTCCTCGCGGATGATGTCCATGCACAATTCGACGCATTCATCGCAGATGAACACCGTCGGGCCGGCGATCAGCTTGCGAACTTCGTGTTGGCTCTTACCGCAGAACGAGCAGTAGAGCGTGTTCTTCGAGTCGCTTCCGCTGACTTTGCTCATTTCATTCTCCGTGCCGGCCGCTCATTCCATTGAATCGGAATCACGACCATTTAACGAATACAGACCCGGCTTTAAGAAAACGTAGCCGACAGCCCGACACTTTACGATGTAGAAGCCCGCCTCGCTGCGTGGGCGGCGACGCAGCGGACGGCTCAAGTTCAGATGTGACCACGGTATGACGCCCGGATCAAGCGCGCAACGTCGTCGTTGATTTAAGCAGCGCCCCAAATCAAGCCGCAATAAGGCGTTTGGCTGATTTAGTGCGCAAATTGAAGAGCTTGGCGGGGCCTTGCGCCTGCCTGACGCTTAATCGACACACCTGTCGAAAGGACGCCAGAGGCCGCGCAGGCAGGGGTTGGCGCAAGAGGCGAACGCGGCACCGGAGCGCTGCGTTCGCAATCAGCTTTACTTTGATTCGACCACGTCTTCAGGGCGCTTCTCGATCACCTGATCGACGAGGCCGAACGCCTGCGCTTCCTCGGCGGTCATGAAATGATCGCGATCAAGCGTGCGCTCGATGGTGTCGTAATCGCGGCCCGTGTGCTTCACGTAGATTTCGTTCAGGCGCTTCTTGATCTTCAGGATGTCTTCAGCGTGGCGCTGAATGTCCGAAGCCTGGCCCTGGAAACCGCCCGAAGGCTGATGCACCATCACGCGTGAATTGGTCAGGCAGAAGCGCATATCCTTCTCGCCGCCGCAGAGCAGCAACGAGCCCATGGACGCAGCCTGGCCGATGCAGAGCGTCGACACTTTGGGGCGAATGAATTGCATCGTATCGTAGATGGAAAGCCCCGACGTCACCACCCCGCCCGGCGAGTTGATGTAGAGGAAGATTTCCTTCTTCGGGTTGTCAGCTTCCAGATAGAGCAATTGTGCGACGACAAGCGTCGCCATCTGGTCCTCGACCGGTCCGGCGAGGAAAATGATGCGCTCTTTCAGGAGGCGCGAGAAAATATCGTAGCGATAGGACCCGCGCGAGGTGACTTCCTCGACGCTGGGGATGATGAATGAATTGTACAGGCTGATGGGATCGCGCATCTGGCTCTTCTCTGACCGCTCAGAATCGGCGGTTAAAACAAGATAAGCATGTAAACGCGGCGCGCAATGGGCGCGCCGCGCAAGAATCGACTCGCTTACTTTCCGGAAGCTTCGTCTTCGCTGACAATTTTCAGAAGATCTTCCTTGGAAATCTCCTTGTCTGTCACCTTCGCCTTCGAAACGATAATGTCGACGACCTTTTCTTCGTAAATCGGCGCGCGTATCTGGGCCAGGGCTTCCTGATTCTTCTGGTAGAATTCCCAGATCATCTTTTCCTGACCGGGGAACTGGCGGGCACGCTCGACGATGGCCGAAGTCAATTCGTCGTCCGTGACTTCCACCTTCGACTGCTGGCCTATTTCGGCCATCACCAGACCAAGGCGCACGCGGCGCTCGGCGATGCCGCGATATTCGACGCGGGCGGCCTCTTCCGTGGTGTTCTCGTCCGCAAACGACTTGCCCGAACGCTCCTGCTCGGAAATGACGCTCTGCCAGACGCCGTTGAACTCCTGCTCAACCAAAGATTCGGGCAGCTCGAACGTGAAGCGCTTGTCGAGCTGATCGAGCAAGGCGCGCTTCAATTTGCCGCGTGCGGCGCCGTCCAGCTCGGTCTGCATGTTGGCGCGGATAGCGTCCTTCAGCTTGTCGAGGCTCTCAAGGCCGTAGGTCTTGGCGAATTCGTCGTCCATGACCAGATCGCCGGGCGCGCCGACTTCCTTCACGGTCACGTCGAAAGCTGCGTCCTTACCGGCCAGATGGGCGGCCTGATAGGCTTCCGGGAACTTGACGTTCACAAGGCGCGTCTCGCCTGCGCTGGCGCCAACGAGCTGGTCTTCAAAGCCGGGGATGAACTGGCCGGAACCCAGAACGAGGTCCATGCCCTCGCCAGAGCCGCCTTCAAACGCCTCGCCGTCGATCTTGCCGACGAAATCAATCGTCAGCTTGTCGCCATTGGCGGCGGCGCCTTCCTTGGCGCTGAAGGGGCGCGTTTGGGAGGCCATGCGCTCCAGAGCGACATCGACTTCCGAATCGGGGATTTTTGCCACGAGGCGCTCAAGCTCGACATCGTCGAACGAGCCCACGTCAAACGTCGGCAACACTTCCACGCTCACGGTGAACGCGAGGTCGCCCTCTGCTTCAATCGCGCGCTTTACGCCCTCTTCGCCGCCATCGACCTCGATGTTGGGCGAATTGGCCAGCTTCAGGCCATGATCGGCCACGATCTTCTGGTTGGCTTCGTTGACGGCGTTCTGCAACACGTCGCTCATGACCTGACGGCCATAAGCCTTGCGCATGTGCGCCATCGGCACTTTGCCGGGACGGAAGCCGTTGATGCGAACCTTGTCCTTGAGGCTGACGAGTTCAGCTTCAAGACGCTGCGAGAGATCCTGCATCGGCAGAACCACTTTATAGGCGCGCTTCAAGCCTTCAGAGAGGGTTTCGGTGACCTGCATCATCTTCCCTTTTCAAATCCCTGCATGCGACGGGTCCAGCCCGCGCGATCATTAAACCTGTCGGATGGGGCAACCCGCAAAGACGGGGCAGAAAACGAGGCTGGTGCGGGCGGAGGGACTCGAACCCCCACGCCTTGCGGCGGCAGGACCTAAACCTGCTGCGTCTACCAGTTCCGCCACGCCCGCGACCAAAAGTGCACGCCAGAGAGCGCGCACCCCAACCGGTATACCCCCCGGAGCGCGCTCTATAGCATGCGCAACGAACGATGCGAGGGAAAAATCGGGGGTGGATCGGCCGCGATGCTGCGTTTTTTCGGCTCTATAAGAGGCGCCGCCCCTTACGCGCACGATCTCCTTGGCTCCGGCTCGCCAAATCTGTTCGGGAGCATTACAATCGGTTACCCGCCCCGGAGCCGCAACAGGACGATCCAATGAGTCCAGCCGCGTGAGCCCTGCCGCGCTTTCCTTCGCCATCGTGGGCGGGATGATGGTCCTCTTCGTTTGGGGTCGCATCCGTTACGACCTTGTGGCGCTGCTGGCTTTGCTGGCTTCCCTGGCTGCGGGAATCGTAAAACCGGGCGATGCCTTCCAGGGCTTTGGCGACGACGTGGTGATCATCGTGGCCTGCGCGCTTGTGATCAGCGCCGCCATCACCCGCTCGGGGGTCGTCGAGCAGGCTGTACGCTGGATCGCCCCTGCCCTCACCACACCGGGGTTACAGGTGGGCGCGCTCGCGCTGATCGTGGCGGCGCTGTCCACGATCATGAAAAACATTGGCGCGCTTTCCATGCTGATGCCGGTGGCCGCGCGCCTGAGCCGCCAGCATGGTACGCCCTTGTCGCGCATGCTGATGCCGATGGCCTTCGCCTCGCTGCTGGGCGGGCTTGTGACGCTTGTCGGCGCATCGCCAAACATCATCGTCTCGAAAATCCGGCAGGATATGACGGGCGAGCCGTTCAAAATGTTTGACTTCACGGCGGTGGGCCTGCCGCTGGCGCTGGCGGGGCTCGTTCTGCTGGCGCTCGCCAACCGCGTGCTTGGCGTCAAGGACCGCAAGCCCGGCGGCGATTCGATGGAGGCCGCTTACGGCGAGCATGGCTACACGCTGGAGGCGCAGGCCAACGAGCGCACGCCTTTTGTGGGTCAGCCGGTCTCCGCCCTGAACAAACTCGCGGGCGCGGACGTGGCTATCGTCGCGCTCGTTCGCGGCGAGCACAAACGCATTCGCAACCCGGACCAGCAATTGCTGCGCGAGGACGACCGGCTGATCCTGGAAGGCGCACCTGCAGATTTGCAGGCGTTCATCGAACGCGCGGGCCTGACGACGCCAGCCGACCGCATGCCCATTCCAGCACAGGAGACGAGCGACGAAGTGGCGACCATCGAGGCGGTCGTCACGTCCAATTCCATGCTGATCGACTGGACGCCGACGCAATTGCGCCTGCATGAGCGCTTCGGCGTGACGCTGGTGGCGGTGAGCCGGGCGGGAGAGCGCTTTTCGCAGCGGCTGAAATCGTTCCGCTTCCGCGCTGGCGATCTGATTGTTCTGCGCGTGCGCCGGAGTGATCTCGCCGATACGCTGCGCCGTCTTGGCTGCCTGCCGCTGGCGGGCCGCCACATGCCACTGGGCGTGCGCAGCGCGAGCTATTGGCCGCTGATCGTGGTTCTGGGCGCCATGGGGCTGATGGCTGCGGGCCACATTCCCGTTGCCGTCGCGTTCTTCGCCGCCGCCGTCATCCTGATGCTGACGGGCGCCATTCCCCCGCGCGAAACCTATGAGGCTATCGACTGGCCGGTGCTGGTGGCTTTGGGAGCGCTCATTCCCGTCAGCGATTCCATGCGCACGACGGGCGCTACGGAATTGATTGCGGACTGGCTGTCGATCACGGGCGGCGACATGACGCCGCTGGGATCAATTGCGCTTGTTATGACGGCGACAATGCTGGTTACGCCATTCCTCAACAACGCCGCAACCGTGCTGGTGATGGGGCCGATTGCGGCTGGCATCGCAGTCAATTTAGGCCATCGTCCGGACCCCTACCTGATGGCGGTAGCGATTGGGGCCGCATGCGATTTCCTGACGCCCGTCGGGCATCAATCCAACATGCTGGTGTGGGGACCGGGCGGCTACAAGTTCACCGATTACTGGCGGCTTGGGCTGCCGCTCTCCATTCTGGTGGTGGCGCTGGGAACGCCTCTGATCCTGACCGCCTAGCCGCTTATGGCGCGCTGAAAGCCCTAAAGCGCCAGCGTCAACACCGCTATTCCCGCCACGACGAACGCGGCGCAGGATGCAATCTGCGCATTGCGACGACGGCGCGGCGCAGGATCATAAACCTGCGGATCGTAATCCCACACGTAAACGCCGACATGCCCCGCCGCCTCGGCTGCGCGCCGCAGGGCGCCAATTGATTTTCGCTTGAAACGCACTGAATCCTCCATTGGGACCAGTCTCCTCTTACGTGATTAACATCCACCAAACGCGGCGTTTGGGCTCCAGTTCCAAAACGAGGCGCACGCTAGCCCGTTTGCGCTGCGTCTATGTGACAGAATGGTTAGGCGCGCTGCTTCAACAAAACGTCATGCAAAGGGATTATGGCGTGACTGCGCTTCAGGAGCACATCAAATGAACGACCAGTTCTCGTCCAATCCCTGCTTGACCCGCTCTCAGGCTGCGGAAGCCGCCGAAGACATTGGCTCAAACGCATCAAACAACCCCACCATTGGCGACGTCATCGCCACCCGCCTCGCCCGGCGCGACGTTTTGCGCGGCGCCCTTGGCGTGGCAGTGTTGGCTGGCATTGCACCGCTGGCTCTGGATCGCGCTCTGGCGCAGTCGGTTTCTCCAACGCGCTTCTCCTTCAAGGAAATCGCGGCGGGCTCGGACGAGAAGCATCATGTCTCGGAAGGTTACGACGCCGACGTTCTGATCCGATGGGGCGACGCGGTGCTGCCCAATGCGCCCGCCTTCGATCCGCTGAAGCAAACCGCCAGCGCCCAGCAGCGCCAGTTTGGCTATAATAACGACTACCTTGGCTACATCCCCATGCGCGGCGCCGCCGATCCCTCCGCCCATGGCCTGCTGGTTGTGAACCACGAATACACCAACGAGGAACTCATGTTCCCCGGCATCGGCGTGCAGCAATCCAAAGCCGCAGCCTTCGCAAAGATGACGCCGGAGCTTGCGGGAATTGAGAAAGCCGCGCACGGAGGCTCGGTGCTGGAGATCAGGCGCGAGACTGGAAAATGGCGCGTTGAAGGCGCTTCCAGCTATGCCCGCCGCATCGACGCCGATACGCCGATGACGATCACCGGCCCCGCAGCCGGTCATGAACGCATGCGCACGAAGTCAGACGCTACCGGGCGCAACGTCAAAGGCATGTTGAACAATTGCGCTGGCGGCGTAACCCCGTGGGGCACGTGGCTGTCTTGCGAGGAAAACTTCAACGGCTATTTCTGGGGCTCCTCAGCCGGACAGCCTGAGGAAAAGCAGCTCAAGCGTTATGGCGCGCCCGCCAATCAATACGCCTGGGGCAAGTTCGAAGAGCGCTTTGATCTGGCCAAAGAGTCAAACGAGATCAACCGCTTTGGCTGGGTTGTCGAGATTGATCCCTTTGACCCAACATCAACGCCAAAGAAGCGCACTGCGCTTGGCCGCATGAAGCATGAAGGCGCGGAAGGAATCATCAATAGCGACGGGCGCTATGTCGTCTACATGGGCGACGACGAGCGCTTTGATTACGTCTATAAATTCGTCAGCGAAGGCCGCGTCGATCCCGCCAATCGCGCCGCCAACATGGACCTGCTGGATCGCGGTACGCTCTATGTCGCCAAGTTCAACGCAGACGGCGGCGGCGAATGGGCGTCGCTCGTCCACGGTCAGGGTCCGCTGACCGCAGCCAACGGCTTTGCATCTCAAGCCGACGTGCTGATCGACACGCGCCTTGCCGCAGACGCGCTTGGCGCCACCAAAATGGACCGCCCGGAGGACGTGGAGGCGAACCCGAAAACCGGCAAGGTCTATGTGGCGCTGACCAATAATTCACGCCGCAGCGAGGCCCAGATCGACAAGGCGAACCCGCGCGCCGAAAACCGCTTCGGCCACATCATCGAGATGGCGCCCGAAGGCGGCGATCATGCAGCGACACGTTTCAAGTGGGAAATGCTCGTCACCTGCGGCGATCATACGGTCTCGTCAACGGGCGCCAGCTTTCATGCGGCGACCACGAAGGACGGCTGGTTCGGTATGCCCGATTGTGTCGCGGTCGATCCCGAGGGGCGCCTCTGGGTCGCCACCGACGGCAACAGCGCGAAAGCGACTGGCCGTAACGACGGCGTGTGGGCGCTGGAAACTGAAGGCCCGATGCGTGGACATTCGAAGCACTTCTTCCGCACGCCAAATGGCGCGGAAGCATGCGGGCCGTTGTTCACGCCCGATGGACAAACCATGTTCATCGCAGTCCAGCATCCCGGCGAGGGCGGCGGCGATTCACTCGGCACATTTGAAGCGCCCTCAACCCGCTGGCCCGATTTCAAACCGGACATGCCGCCCCGCCCATCCATCGTCGCGATCACGAAACGCGGCGGCGGCAAGATTGGCGTTTAAGGCTGATACATAAAACCCGGCGCGCTATTTCGCGCCGGGTATTATCTCACGCCCAGCTTATCCCGATCCAGCCCTTTGGCGGAAAGGTCCGTGAGATAGCTGGCGAATTTTTCTTCCGCGTTTTCGCCCATCTCGCGCAGAAACGCCCAAGAATAGATGCCGCTGTCGTGCATGTCGTCAAAGCCGATGCGCACCGCGTAATTACCCACACTGTCCACCTTGATGATCGACACGTTGCGCTTGCCGCCAACAGTCTTGCGCTCGGATTCGGAATGCCCCTGCACTTCCGCAGACGGGCTCATCACCCGCAGCATTTCCGCCGTGAGTTCAAACTGCGCGCCATCGTCGAACGCGACGACCAGCGTGCGGCGATCCTTGCCGAGGCGAAGTTCGGTCGGCCAGCTTTGCGCGTTCATGATGCGGCCTTTTCAATGCGGAAAAACAGGGAGGCGTTTTCGTTGCGCTTTTCTCGGAGAATGTCGCCGCTTTCGCGCACCATATTGGGAATGTCTATCGCCGACATAGGGTCCGTGCAGACCACTTCCAGCAGTGCGCCCGGCGGCAGGTGCCGCAGGGCCTTGCGCGTGCGCAGCACCGGCAGCGGACATTTGAGGCCGCTCAGATCAAGGCGTACAGGTTCGACGACGCTCATTCCCCGTCGTCCATGCGCCGCAGCACTTCAGCGGCCATGGGGCGCGTAACCGGGCGGGCGTGAGCAAGAGCTTCCCTGTCCAGAATTTGCACGATGGCGCGGGCCGCCGCCAGCGAGCGCTCGATGCGCAAAGCCAGATATTCAACGACCGACGTATCCACCACCAATTGCCGGTCGATGAACAGCTTCACCAGCACCGCCCGCACCAGGGCATCGTCTGGCTCGCCGATCTCGATGGCGGGCGCCAGACGCAGCCGCGACAGCAGATCTTTGGTCGTCAGCCCCCAGGAATCAGGCCAATTGCGCGCTGTCAGCGCCAGCGCGCCTTCGCGCTCGCGCACGAGGTTGATGAGGTGGAACAGCTCCGCCTCAAGCCCCTGCAAACGGTCAGCATCCTCCAGCAGCAAAGGACCGGAGGCCGCCAGCGCAGCCAGATCAGCGTTTCCAAGATCAGCACCTGTCAGATCAGCGGCAGAGAGCACGCGAGCGCCGGCGCGCTGCGCCCAGATTGCGGCAAGGTGGCTTTTGCCCGAACCGGTAGGCCCAAGCAGCAGCAGCATTCTGCCCGGCCAGTTCGGCCAGCGCTCGAACATGTCCCAAGCAGCCTCGTTGGAGGGCGACACCAGAAAATCCTCGCGCCCAAAGCGGGGCTCAACCGGCAGCATTAACGCTAACTGACTCGTGGCTTTCAAGGTTTGGGATCCAGATTTGGGCGCGACCCCGCCTCGATTTGATAAAGCGACGAGGCCACATACTGGCGCACGCCAAAGCGCGCCAGCACGCCTATGACCGCAGCAAGCGGCACCGCCAATATCAGCCCTGTAAAGCCCGCCAGAGATCCCGCCGCCAGCAGCGCGAACATGATCCATACCGGATGCAGCCCTACCGCTTCGCCCACAAAGCGCGGCGTGAGGATGTTGCCCTCGATGAATTGCCCTGCAAACTGGATCGCCAGCACCACGCCCAGCAAGCTCCACGGCCCCTGCACCAGCGCGACGCCGACCGACAGAATAAGCCCGGTGAGCGAGCCCACGTAAGGGATGAACGACAGCACGCCCGCGATGATGCCGATTAACAGGCCAAAATGCAGCCCCGCCAGCGTAAACCCGATGCCGTACCAGAGGCCCAGAAACAGACAGACCAAAGATTGTCCGCGAATGAAGCCCGACATCGCCGAATCCATCTCGCGCGCAAGGCCGCGCACCACTTCGCGATGCTTCGTCGGCGCAAGATCGTCGAGACCGGCCACAAGTCGCGGCCAGTCGAGCAGCAGGTAGAAGGCGACGACGGGCGTAATGACCAGCAGCGACACCAGGCCAAGGATCGCCTGCCCGCCCTGCCAGAGCGAACCCAGCAGCGTGCCAGCCCAGCGCGCGCCCTGCCCCACAAGATCGCCCGCCGCGGGCAAATTGGACTCTGCCCCTTCAGGCGTTGGCCCGACGCCCAGAAAATCGAGCGCCGGCTTGGCGCGCGCGAACAAATCGGCGCCATGCTGCGTAATCAACGCCTGAAGCTTGGTGGCGTAGGCGGGGAGCCGTTCGATAAATTGCGCGGCTTGTCCGATCAGCGTCGGCGCCAGCGCCACAAGCGCCACCACGATCACGACGCCGCCGAGACCGATGATGAACAGGCTCGCAAAAAGTCTGCTCGCCCCAAGCTTCTGCAAGCGCGTGGCGAGCGGGTCCAGCAGATAGGCGAGCGCAAGTCCCGCCGCAAACGGCAGCATGACGCCGGAAAGCGCCCACAAAAACAGGGCCAGCAAAACCGCCGCGCCCAGCCAGAAAATAAATTGCCGCTCAATGCTCATGGCGCCCCGGCTCAAAATCTTTCAATAAAGCTCCATGTGACGAAGCCACTGGACCAGATAGGCGAGTGCGGAGGCGAGCGTCAACGTGGCGACGACATAGAGCGCATAGCTCAACCAGGGCGCCGTCTCCCAACCCGCCGCCTTGGCCAGCAGAACCAGCGTCGCAAAAGCGATTTGCGCCAGCGTGTTGAGCTTGGAGACCAGCAGCGGCCGAATGGCCACCGGCTTGTCCATGACCCACGACACCAATACCGCGCTCACAATCATCAGATCGCGCGAGACCACAAGAATCGCAATCGCTGCGGGCAAAACGCCCACCACCGCCAGCGAAACGTAAATCGACACCAGCAGCGCCTTGTCGGCGATGGGATCGAGATAAGCCCCCAGCTCGGTGCTCAAATTAAAGCGCTTGGCCAGCCAGCCGTCGATAGCGTCCGACAATCCGGCGACAAGAAACAGCGCAAACGCCCAATCCCACGACATCTGGGCGATGAGCGCGACGATGACGGGAACAAGAATCAGCCTGCCGAGGCTGATCAGATTCGGCAGGCTCGCGAACAGTGAATGTGTGCTCATCTGGATGCAAAATAACTACAAAAAGCAGGGCGCGCCAGAGTTGAATGCTCAAGATGACGTTGCTGACGCTGTTTTCGGCGTGACCTCCACCTTCGTGGCCAGGAATGCGGGCTGGAAGCCCGCGGTCCATAGGGCGCCCTTTGGGCCGCGGGCTTCCAGCCCGCATGCGCACTATCAGGACAAAGCGCACCTTGCATCGCCGCGCCGCCCGGGCTAACCCCGCAGCATTCAAGAGGACCATCATGACCAAACCCGCTCCCGGCCTCACCTATGCCCAGGCTGGCGTTGATATCGACGCCGGCAACGCGATGGTGGACAAGATCAAGCCGCTCGTGCGCTCGACCCGCCGCAAAGGCGCGGACGCTGAAATCGGCGGCTTTGGCGGATTGTTCGACCTGAAGGCCGCAGGCTTCGTTGATCCGATCCTCGTGGCCGCCAATGACGGCGTCGGCACCAAGGTCAAGATCGCCATCGAGAGCGGCATTCACGACACGGTCGGCATCGACCTCGTGGCCATGTGCGTCAATGATCTTATCGTTCAGGGCGCCGAGCCGCTGTTCTTCCTCGATTATTACGCGACCGGAAAACTCAGTCCCGACGCTGGCGTGGCCATCGTTAAAGGCATTGCGGCGGGCTGCGTGGAATCGGGCTGCGCGCTGATCGGCGGCGAGACGGCGGAAATGCCGGGGCTCTATTCGGACGGCGATTACGATCTGGCGGGCTTTGCCGTGGGCGCCGCAGAGCGTGGTAGCCTGCTGCCCAAGGGCGCGCCCGTTCCCGGCGACGTGGTGTTCGGCCTGCCCTCCTCCGGCGTGCATTCCAACGGATTCTCGCTGGTGCGCCGCATCGTGGAACGCACCGGCCTTGCGTGGGACGCTCCCGCGCCGTTCGCGCCTGGTCAGACGCTGGCGCGCGCGTTGCTGACCCCGACGCGGCTTTACGTGAAGCCCGTGCTGGCCGCCCTGAAGGCGACGGACGGCATTCTCGCGCTCGCGCACATCACCGGCGGCGGCTTTCCCGACAACATTCCGCGCGTACTGCCGGAAGATATCGCCGTCCGGCTGGATCTGGCCTCGTTCGACGTGCCGCGCGTGTTTGGCTGGCTGGCACGCGAAGGCGGCGTGGCGGAAAGCGAAATGTTGCGCACGTTCAATTGCGGTATCGGCATGATCGTCGTGGCGCAGGCCGATAAAGCCGACGAGGTTGAGCAGGCGTTGCGTGCGGCGGGAGAAAGCCCTGTGCGCGTGGGCCAAATCATTGCGCGCGACGGCGAGCCCGTTGTCATGTCGGGAAAGTTGAAGCTGTGAGCAAGCGCCGCTGCGCCATCCTGATATCCGGTCGCGGCTCCAATATGGAATCGCTGATTACGGCGGCGCGCGACGGAGATTTCCCCGTCGAGATCGCGCTTGTGCTATCCAATCGCCCCGAGGCGCCGGGCCTTGCCAGCGCCAAGGCGCGCGGCATCTCCATCGCCGCCGTCGATCATAAAATCTACGCCGGGCGCGACGCCTTTGAGGGCTCGCTGCAAAAGATGCTCGACGCGCACCGCATCGATTTCATCTGTCTTGCAGGCTTCATGCGCATGCTGACGCCGCGCTTCGTCCATCATTGGCAGGGGCGGCTGATTAACATCCACCCTGCTCTGCTGCCCTCATACCCGGGCCTGCACACGCACGAGCGCGCTTTGGCCGACGGCGTGAAGATCCACGGCTGCACCGTGCATTATGTTGTCGCTGAAATGGACGCTGGCCCCATCATCATGCAGGCCGCGATCAGCGTGCGCGACGACGACACGGCGGAAACTCTGGGCAAGCGCGTGCTGGCGCAAGAGCACGTGATTTATCCCGCAGCGCTGCGACTGGCCGCATCAGGCGCCGTCCGCGTGGAAGGAAACCGCGTGCTGGGCGCCGGCGGGCGCGATGTCGCGATGGTGGCGCCGGATTTGGAATAGGGGGTTGACGCAAGAATACCCCTCATCCGTCACGCTTCGCGCGCCACCTTCTCCCGCAAGGGGCGAAGGAAGAGCCCCCAGCAGCAACCGCACCTCTTTCTTCCTTCTCCCCTCGCGGGAGAAGGTGGCGTTCGCATCAGCAAACGACGGATGAGGGGTATTTCCCCTACTGCCCTACTCCCTAACTCGCCCCCTCAAGCTCCGCCTGCAATTCCAGCCATTCGTCTTCCGCTGCTGCAATCGCCCTTGAGACTTCGGCGCGCTGCTGCGCTAATTGTCCCGCGCGCGCAGGGTCTTTTGCGAATGCGCCGGGTTTGGCCAGCGCCTCGTCGATGCGTTTGGCCAGCCCTTCAAACTTCGTCATGCGGTCGGCGGCGGCGTCGATCTTTTTGTAGAGTTCCTTGCGGCTTCGCACCGGGCGCGGCGGCGCAATTGCAGCCTCGGGCGCAGCTTCCTTTGCAGCTTTTCCATCCTTGCGCGGCTTGCGGTCCTTGCCGCTGCTCGAATCCAGAATGAGCTTGCGGTAATCGTCCATGTCGCCGTCAAACTCGGTGACGCCGCCATTGCCGACAAGCCAGAGGCGATCCGCGCACGCTTCCAGCAAATGCCGGTCATGCGACACGAGGATGATCGCGCCGTCGTAGGAATTGATCGCCTCGATCAGCGCCGCGCGGCTGTCGATGTCGAGATGGTTCGTCGGCTCGTCCATGATGATGAGGTGCGGCCCATGAAACGTCGCAAGCCCCATCAGCAGGCGCGCTTTCTCGCCGCCAGACAGCAGGTCGATGCGCGTGTCCGCCTTCACGTTAGGAAAGCCGATTTGCGCGCAGCGCCCGCGCACCTTGGCTTGCGTGGCGTCCGTCATGAGCGGCGCGACATGCGTGTAGGGCGTGCCGCGTGGATCGAGATCGTCGATCTGATGCTGCGCGAAGAAGCCGACGTCGAGCCGCGACGAGCGGCGCAACTCGCCGCCCATCGGCTCAAGTCGTCCGGCGACCAGCTTTGCAAACGTCGATTTGCCGTTGCCGTTTGAGCCCAGCAGGCCGATGCGATCATCGTTGGAAATGTTCAGCGACAGGCGGGAAAGCACTGTGCGGCCGTCATAACCCACGCTCACGTTTTGCATCGCGACGATGGGCGGCGCCAGCGGTTTGGCTGGCGAGGGAAAGTTGAACGGCTGCACGTCGGTGTCGACGATGGCCTCCACCGGCTCCATCTTCTCCAGCATGCGCAGGCGCGATTGCGCCTGACGGGCCTTGGTCGCCTTGGCGCGGAAGCGATCCACGAACGATTGCAGATGCTCGCGGTGCGCCTCCTGCTTCTTGATGTGCTTCATGCGGATCGCGATCTGCTCGCGGCGCTGCTTCTCAAAGCTGGTGTAATTGCCCTTCCAGAGCGTGAGCTTGCCCTGATCGAGGTGCAAAATATGATCGGCCACGTCGTCCAGCATGTCGCGATCATGGCTGATGACGACGATGGTGGCGGGATATTTCGCAAGGTAATCGATCAGCCACAGCGTACCCTCAAGATCGAGGTAATTCGTCGGCTCGTCGAGCAAGAGCAGATCGGGCTTGGAGAACAGCACCGCCGCCAGCGCCACGCGCATGCGCCAGCCGCCGGAGAACTCGGAGAGCGAGCGCTGCTGCGCCTCATGGTCGAAGCCAAGGCCTGACAGGATGATGCCCGCGCGCGCCGGCGCCGAATGGGCGTCGATGTCGGCAAGGCGTATCTGGATGTCGGCGATGCGCGTCGGGTCGGTGGCGACCTCCGCCTCCTCCAGCAACGCGGCGCGCTCAACGTCGGCCAGCAGCACGAAGTCGATCAGGCTGCCCGGCCCACCCGGCGCCTCCTGCTCAACGCGCCCGATGCGCGCAGCCTTGGGATAGGAGCAAGCGCCGCCTTCGGGATAAATCTCGTTCGAGACCAGCCGGAACAGCGTCGTCTTGCCAGCGCCGTTGCGTCCGACAAAGCCGACCTTTGCGCCAAGCGGAACCGCCGCGCTGGCATGATCAAACAAGAGCCTCGGCCCGAGCCGATAAGTGAGGTCTTCAATATTCAGCATGGCGTTCTTTTGCGGGGTCGCGCGCAGAAGCGCAAGTGGCGTGTCGCGTCATTGCGGCGGCAGATGCTGGCGTAACGCGAAATGCGGGCTGGAAGCCCGCAAACGTCGCAAGCCGTAGCTTCGCAAGTTGGCGCGCGCGTAATGCGCTGGAAACCTAGCCTTCCAGCCGCTGCACCCCATCGGGCAGCGAGGCGCGAAGGATGCGGGAAAGCTCCGTGAGCGCAGCCTGGCGCGGGCTATGGCGACGGTGGATCAGCCGCACCCGGCGCGAGGCCAACGCCCCGGCAAGCGGCCTTGTCGCAAGCCGGTCGGTGTCGGCCCGTCCGCATTCCACCGCCAATTGCGGCAGCAGCGTCACGCCAAGCCCCGCCGCCGTAATATGTAGCAGCGTCTCAAGGCTGGAGGCGCGCATGTCCGCCATCGTCCCCTGCCCGGCCTGCGGATGGTTGCACAATTCCGCCGCCTGATCGCGCAGGCAATGACCGTCGGTCAGCAGCAGCAATGACTTGGGGTCTATATCGCTGGCGTTCACCTCCCTGAGAGCGACCAGGGGATGATTGGCGGGCATCGCCAACCAGAACCGCTCATCAAACAGGTCGATGGATTGCAGCTGCGATGCATCCTCTTCGGTTGCGATGATCGCCGCATCAAGCTTGCCCTCAATCACCAGAGGCACGATGTGCGCCGTCGTATCCTCAACCAGCACCAGGGGCGCGTTGGGCAGAAATTCCGCCGCCGCCGGCAACACATAGGGCATGAGATAAGGCGCGATGGTGGGAATCACGCCAAGCCGCAATCGCCCGCTTAAGGGATCGCGGTTGGCGCGGGCGCAATCGACGATATCGCGCGAGGCCGCCAACGCCCGGCGGGCATGGGCGATGATCTGCTCGCCCGCATCCGTCGCGCGCACCGTGCGCCCGGCGCGGCTGAAAATCTCGACGCCCAGCTCCAGCTCCAGCTTGGAGATCTGACCGCTCAGGGTCGGCTGGCTGACGTTGCAGGCGCTCGCCGCATGGCCAAAATGCGCATGGTCCGCAACCGCGACAACATATTGAAGATCACGAAGGTTCATCGGCCGCCCATTGATGTGAGCGATCAGACTAGTGGAAATGATAGGCGGGGACAATGGAGAGAGGGGCAGTAGCGATTAGCGAGTAGAACGCCTCTCCTCGTCCTGGGACGAGGAGAGGCGTTTTGGCTTACCCGATCAACCCCAGCGTTTCTTTTGCGAACAGGTCTTCGATTCGCTCGGAGCCGCCGAGGATGCCCTGCTTTTTGGCGTGGCTGATAAGGTTCTCGATGACGGCGCGGTTGGGCTCGATGCCGTAGGGCATGGGATCGCCGCCCGTGATGTCCATGACGCGCTTGTGCATGAGGGCGTCGCCCTTCATCTCGATGTTTCCGGCCTTCAGCTGCTCGACATACATCTGCTTGGCTTGCGCAAACGCATTGAAAACGTCCGTCGCCAGACCCGGATTGGCCTCAAGCAATTCATCGCGAATGACTACGAGATGGTTGATCGGATAGTGGCCGGTGCGCGCCAGCGAGGCGAAGCCCGCCTCGTCCGCATCGGGGATCAGCGGCACGATGTCGGGATGGTTGACCGACACGCCGATGGCGGCGACAAGTTCGCCTGAGACAAGCATATCTTCCATCTTCTTGCCCGCCTCAATCGGCACGACGTTCGGCGGCGCCTTGTATTCGGCCACGTGCTCGTCGCCCGACAGAACCCACGTTACTTTGCTGAGATCGACACCGTATTCATCCTGCAAGACGCCGCGCGCCCACACGCCGGTCGTGACCGTGTAGCCGCGATTGACGCCGACGCGCTTGCCCTCAAGATCCTTCGGCGATTTGATGCCCGCGTTCTTGTTGACGAGGATCGCGCCGTGATGGAACGCGCGCACGATGAACACCGGAATGGCGGTGAACTTCTTGTTGTGGGCCTTGGCGCACATGTAGGTGGTGATGGCCAGCTCGCAAATGTCGAACTCGTAGCCGCGCACCATACGGCGGAACGCTGCGATCAGCGGATCGACTTCCACCCAGTCAAACTCGAAACCCTTGGGCTGCACGCGCCCGTCTTTCAAAGCCGCATTGGCGGCCTGAGTGCGGGTGACGGACTTGTACTTTTGCAGTGCAGACATGGCGCGCTACGCTCCCGTTTTATGAGTGTTGCTGGTTTGTAGGCGAAAGCTCTGTGGCGTGGAAGGGGGAAGGTGCCTCTGTGAGCCTTTGGCACCGCATGATATGACAACGCGAATCTTCTCAATCAGCGAGCGTCCCATGTCAGAGACACCTCCCGACCGCCTGTCCACCGATCCGAGCAGCCCGTTTTACAACGAGGAGGTTCTGGCGCGCGACGTCGGCATTCGCTTCAAGGGCGTCGAGAAGACGAACGTGGAAGAATATTGCATCAGCGAAAGCTGGGTGCGCGTGCCAGCCGCCAAGACGCGCGACCGCTTCGGCAATCCTCTGTTGATGAAGCTCACCGGCGAGGTCGAGGCCTGGTTCAAGACAAAGCCGGCTGAGGGCTAGCGCAGCCCATCTGGACCGCGCTAGGCCGCGCGCGGTCCAAAGAACTTTATTGATCGCACAGTCATCCGCCAGCCGCAGCGACAAACATCAACAACACGAGCACTCAAACCCCTCCTCGACGATCAGCGCGTCGCGCATCCACGAGGGCGGGAGGTCGTCTTCAACCACGTCCACAATCGGCTTGAAGATTTTGTAATGGCGGCGCTTTTCGTCGGCCATCCAGAAGGCGATCACCGTTTCCAGCGGCGGGCAACCGGGTAGCGCGCATTCGATCTCAACCGCGCTCACCACATCGTCCTCACCCAGCCTGAAACGCACGCGCACCCATTCCTTCACCCGGCGCATCGCCGCGCGGTGGCCTGCGCCCCGACGTGAGGGGCCGAGCGCATAGGGACTTGGTTCTGCGTCCAGCTTCAAGATTGCGCCCTTCGACGGCTAACGGATGAAATTCGCGTAGATCAAACTGGCGGCGATATAAATCGCTCCGAGTCCGAGCAGGATCGGGGGAATCCATAACAGCAAATCCAGCTCGCGCTTCAACCGCGCCATCGCATTGTCGCGCGCGGCATCCTTGCGCGGCTTCAGGAGGCCCATCCGCGTCAGCATGATGCGCGCGAAAAGGCCGACAGCCGCCGCACCAAAAATCATGACAAACAATTTGGTCATTGCGCCTCAACCAGCTCGGGCTCAAGAACCGCTTGTCGCAGGCGGACGGGCAAAAGGCGAGCGCCCTTTGCGGCGCCGCCTCTCATTCACGTCAATCCACAGGCAGAAGCGCCGTCGTTCCCTCGTCCAATTGCATGTCGAACACTGTCAGCACCGCCGCCGTGGAGGCGTAATTGCCCATCAGCGCCGCCAGATCGACAAGCCTGCGCACGCCAAAGCGAGCCAAGGCCTTTGCATAGGTCTGCGATGACAACTTGCGGGCGCCAAACGTCTCGCGTCCAAATTGCACGATCAGCGCGTCTTCGGCGTCGATCCCCTCCAGCGGAAGGCGATGCTTGATGGCGTCAATCGTGGCCTGCGGCACGCCGACCTGCAACGCCACCGGCTCGTGCGCAGCCCATTCAAACCGGCTGTCGCATACGCGCGCAGTGATAAGAATGGCAACCTCGCGCTCACGCTCGCTGAAACCCGCCTCAAAGCGCAGATAGCGCCCGACAGGCCGGTTGGCCTTGCAGAGAAATGGCGAATGCAGCTGAATTCCCGCTGGCCCCTTCAGGCCCCGGATCGTGCCGCCAGTGGGATCGGCGCTGCGGTCGAACACAAGCTTTCCGGCATCGTCGAGATCCTCCCGACGAGGCAAAGGCAAGCGGCAGCGCGATTCGGAATCAATGTCGTCCGGCAGCATATCCATCCCCTGTTTCGTTTCTTGTGAGGCCAATCATTGCGGAGAGAAGGCA
>CAMCMI010000036.1 GCA_945875875.1 Rhizobium sp. Q54 | reverse complement strand
TAACTGGCGGAGACGGAGGGATTCGAACCCTCGATACCCTTCAAAGGGGTATGCTCATTTAGCAAACGAGTGCCTTCAGCCTCTCGGCCACGTCTCCGCAGCGCGGGGGCGGACCCTCGCGCAGGGGTGATATGCCCGAGCGCAAGGCGAATGGCAAGGGGATTGGCAAGGACGCGCGGTAACAGGGGGCTTTGCGGCCCCTTGTTCACAGCGGGCGCAGAAATTCTGCGATGCGGGCGATGGTGGGGGCGTCGCGCAGCAGGGGGGCGTGGCCCTGGCCCTCGATGATGTGGGCCTGGCAGCGTTTGTGTCGCTTTTGCATTTGCTCCAGCGTCTTGTCCGACAACAGGTCCGAATGGGCGCCGCGCAGAGCGAGCAGGGGGATGTGGGCCAGCCCTTCAAATTGCGGCCAGGCGGTGGGCAGCGAGACGTCGAGGTTCACGCCCTCCAGCGTGCGCATGAGGGCCGGGTCGTAGTGCAGTTTGAACTTGCCGCCCTCCTCTACGAACGTACCGCGCGCATAGGCCTGCCAGTCGGCGGCGTTGAGGTTTGGAAATTGCGCGCTCATCACGCTTTTGGCGATGTCCACGGCGTCGCTCCACGATTGCGGGGCGGGCAATTTGCCAACGTAGGAGCGGATGCGCGCCAGCCCTTGCGTCTCGATCACGGGGCCGATGTCGTTGAGCACGGCGCCGCGCAGCATTGCGGGCCTTGTGGCGGCAAACAACATCACATGCAGGCCGCCGCGCGAGGTGCCAACGAACGCGGCCTCGCCAATCTCCAGCGCCGTCAGGCAGGCCAGAATGTCGGCGTTCTCAACCCGCAAATCGTAATTGCGCCATTTGGGATCATGGTCCGAGAGGCCGCGTCCGCGATAGTCGATTGCGACCACCCGGCGCGGGCCGCCTGCTGCGCCCTCAGCCAAAGCTTGCGCAAGAACATCGAAATCGTCGCCATTGCGGGTCAAGCCCGGCAGGCAGACGATGGGGGTAAGGTCGCCGGTCCTGGGTCCATAGGCGCGCGCATGCAGGCGCAATCCGTCGGGGGCGGAAATGAAATGGCTCTCGGTCTGTGCGCGCTGATTCATAATTGCCTCTGCATGATCGCCTTGGCATGATCGCCTCCGCCAGTTGGACCGGCAAGAGCCAGACCATAGCGGATTTTGCAGTGCAGCAAAATAGTCAATAAGGCCAGTCAGTCGCCTTATTGGCTCGCCGCCAGCCGCACCTGCCGGGCGCGCAGGTCATCTACGATCAGTCCTTTAGCGTCCGGGGCGCCAAAGCGGGCGCGGTAAACGCCCACGTTCTCGACCACGCGCTGCACGTAATTGCGCGTTTCGGTGAAGGGGATTCGCTCCACCCAGTCGATGGGATCGACGTCCGGCTTGCGCGGGTCGCCATAGGCCGCGATCCATTGCTTCACCCGATGCCCGCCCGCATTATAGGCGGCGAAAGTCAGGATCAGCGATTGGCCGTGCTCGTCCATCAGCTCGGTCAGGTGCGCGGCGCCCAATTGCGCGTTGTAGGCCGGGTCCAAAATCAGCCGCTTTTCGTCAAACGGCACGCCCGCGCGCTGGGCGGTGCGGCGCGCGGTCGAGGGCAGCATTTGCATCAGCCCTTTGGCGCCTGCATGGGACAGCGCGTCGCTCTGGAACGCGCTCTCCTGCCGGGCAATGGAATAGACCACAGGCTGCTCGGCGGAGCGCGGCAGCGCTTCATATTGCGGCACGCCGAACATCGGGAAGGCGATATCGTCCAGCGCAATGCCGCGTTGCGAGGCGAGCTTGCCCACGACAAGGGCGGCTCTGGCGTTTTGGGCGCGGGCGGCGACGTGCGCCAGCGCTGCAATCTGCGCCGGATCATCCAGTTTGCGGGCGAGATCCGAGGTCAGGCGGAATGCGAGTTCCCTCTCTCCAACAGCCTCAAACGCTTCCACGGCGCGCACCGGTTCAATGCGGGCGAGACCATCGGCGACATGGGCGGCGCGGCGCACCGGCTGATCGGTATGGCCAAGCCGGGCGCGCGCCAGCTGGCCGTAATAGGCGGTGGAATGTTGCGCGGCGCTTTCATAAAGCTCAAGTGCTTCAGCCTCTGCGCCACGCGCTTCGGCGGCGCGCGCCTGCCAGTAAAGCGCGCGGGCTTTCGAGATTGGCGTGCGGGCGATCTGGCCAGCGGCCACGAAATGGGGCAGGGCGCTTGCCGGATCGTTGCGAAAACGCAGCGCAATCCAGCCAGCGTGAAACTGCGCCTCAATGCGGTCCTCGCTGGAGCGCGCGCTATGGTTTGCCGCGAGCGTGTAGGCTTTTTGCGCATCGCCAGCATCGAGCAATTTGCGCGCGTTGATGCGCCGTTCGGTCCACCATGCGTCGCCGTCAACCAGAGCGTTTCCATCGCGCGGGGCTTGTTCCAGAAGGTCTGCGGCTTCGCTGAATTTATCGGCGCGACGAAGCTTTTGCGCTTGCGCGAAGATAAGGCTCGGGTCGTTGCGCAAGGTTTTTGGCACGGTGTCGACGAGCTTGTCGGCGGGCGTGTTTTTTGACAGCGCCGGATTTTTCGAAAGTGCAATGCGGGCTTTGGAAAGCGCAGCCGCATCGGCGCCGGCCAACGCGGCTATGCGCTGCGAGGCGACATGACTCTCCTTGTAGAACAAGCGCGCAGCCCGCCAGGAATGGTCCTCCGCGCGAAGGTGGGCGCCAAATTCCTTCTGCATCTGGCTCTCCAACCAGGAGCCAAAATCGTCCTCGCGCCAGATTTTGCGCGCCAAAGCCTGCGAGTCTGCGGGGCTCTCGTCACGCAGGGCGCGCGCCAGAGCATAGCGGCCCATCGCGGTGGCGGGCGCGCTGTTCATGAAGCGGGCGCGCACCTGTGCAGCCGGAATTTTTTCGTTAATCAAAGCCTCTTCAAGGCGCGCCTGCAAAAAGCCGTCAGAGGGCCAGCCGGGATTGGAATCGATGAAGTCCGTGATGCGCCTGTAACCCGCTTTGGCTGGGGCAAGGCGAAGGGCGGCCCAGCGCAAGGCATTGCGGGCGACATCATCGAGCGCGTTGGCGGCGGCGGAATCGCCTGCGGCAAGATCGCCCTTGCGATAGGCCTCAAGGGCCTGCCGAATGGCGAGCGCGTCGGCGCGCTCCAGCAAAGCGACGCCGATGGACTCCTCAAGCTGCGGGTCTGTGCGGGCGCTGGCCCCGCGCAATGCGGGCTCGTTTGGCGTTGAAGCCGACGCGGGCGCAGCCGGCGGGGCTGGAATCGTACCAACCGGGTCGAAATCGAGCCGGGGTTGCGCGGAGCGGGTCGCAGAAGGCGCATAACCCGACGCCCAGACGCCAGCAGCGAGCGCGGCAAGGCTGACGCCAAGCAGGCCGCCCAGAATTTTGATTCTGGGGCGTAACGCTCGGGGTTTGTTGGCTCTGGGTCTGTTGGGCATGCGCACTCTCTTCCCGCAAATATCGTGTGCCGCGCGGGAGCCCCCAACCTGCGCGTTCAATCGTTTACGTTTCGTTAACCAGCACCGGTAAACTTCCTTTCAACCCGCCGCAGCGGACATGATCCAACAAAGAATGCATGCGGTCGGCGCCGCCCCTTTCCTCGCCACGTCCAAGCGGCTATCAACGCTCTCAGGATGACCCTGTAATTGCGGCGTGCATGCGGCGGGCTTATCTGTTGTCTTTTGGCGGGCTTGGCTGCGTGAGCCTGCATTATTGTTGTTTAAGCCGCGCGAGAAGGATTTGGGCGATGGCCGAGTCGAAGGGTTCGAAGAGCAAATTGACTGGCTGGATGACCGCGCTGGTGACGCCGTTCGCCAATGGCGCGGTGGACGAGGACGCCTTCCGCGCCTTCGTGAGCTGGCAGATCGAGCAGGGCGTTCACGGTCTGGTGCCGGTGGGCACGACGGGCGAATCGCCCACGCTCTCGCACGAGGAGCATCGCCGCGTCGTCGAAATCTGCATCGCCGAGGCCAAAGGCCGCGTGCCGGTGATCGCAGGCGCTGGCTCCAACAACACGCGCGAGGCCGTTGAGCTGGCGCGCCATGCCGAGAAGGCGGGCGCGGACGCTGTGCTCATCGTCACGCCCTATTATAACAAGCCCAATCAGGAAGGGCTTTTCCAGCACTTCAAGGCGGTGAACGATGCGATCGGCATTCCGATCATCGTCTACAACATCCCGCCGCGCTCGGTGATCGACATGAGCGTCGACACGATGGCGCGCCTTTACGAGCTGAAGAACATCGTCGGCGTGAAGGACGCGACCGGCAATGTGGCGCGCATCTCGATGCAGCGCGCTGCGATGGGGCCGGATTTCATCCAGCTTTCGGGCGACGACGTGACGGCGCTCGCCACGTTTGCGTCCGGCGCACACGGCTGCATTTCCGTGGTGTCGAACATTGCGCCGGGGCTTTGCGCGAAATTGATGAATGCGTGGAATGCGGGCGAGCCTGCCCGTGCGCTGGAGATTCAGGATCGCCTGACCCCGCTGCACCTCGCCACGTTCCTTGAAGCTGGCGTGACAGGGGCCAAATATGGACTGTCGCAACTGGGCAGGCTGCGCGAAGAAGTGCGCCTGCCTTTGGTGCCTATGGTCAAATCCAACAAGGCGAAGCTGCGCGAAGCCATGGCTTTTGCGGGCCTGATCGCCGCCCCCACATCAGCGGCCGGAAAGGCTGCGGAGTAAGTCATTGGCCCCCAAGGAACCCAGGAATTTCAAGGTCGTCGCCGACAATCGCCGCGCGCGTTACGATTTTGAAATCGGCGACGTGATCGAGGCGGGCATTGCGCTGACGGGAACGGAAGTCAAATCGCTGCGCACCGGCAAGGCGACGATTGCGGAAAGCTATGTCGGCGTGTCGCGCAGCGGCCAGGTGGAGCTGATTAACGCCAACATTCCCGAATATCTGCAAGCCAACCGCTTCAATCACGAACCGCGCCGCCCGCGTCGCCTGCTCTTGAAGCCGCGCGAGATTGCAAGGCTCGCCCACGGCGTCGAGCGCGACGGCATGACGGTGGTGCCGCTGAAGATTTACTTCAACGACAAGGGCCGCGCCAAAATCGAAATCGCGCTGGGGCGCGGCAAGAAATTGCACGACAAGCGCGAGACCGAAAAGAAGCGCGACTGGGGCCGCGAGAAGGCCCGCGTGATGCGCGACAAGGGTTAGGGCTTAATCCTTCTCCCGCCTGCGGGAGAAGGAAGAAAACGCTGCGGCTCAGAGGTTTTCGGGCTCGTCCTGCCTTCTCCCCTTGCGGGAGAAGGTGACGTTTGCGTCAGCAAAGGCCGGATGAGGGGTATTCTTCGAGCCCTGCAAGAACCCCTCATCCGTCACGCTTCGCGCGCCACCTTCTCCCGCAAGGGGAGAAGGAAGAAAACGCTGCGGCTCAAGCGCTACCTGTCCAAAAAATCGCGTACGCGCGCGAACACGCGCTCGAACATGTCCGTTGTCAGCACGCCGGTGTTCATGTTGTAGCGCGAGCAATGGTAGCTGTCGAAAAGCATTGCGGCGCAGCCATCAGGCGTATGTTCGGCGCCATGGCCGAAGGGGTGGGCGGCGAGCCTTGCGCCGAGCGCGCGCAGAACGCTCTCATGGGCGATGCGGCCTAACGCCACAATTGCGCGCGGCTGGCCGAGCGTTAGATGCACGGTAAGGAACGGGCGGCACGTGTTGATCTCGGCTGGCGTCGGCTTGTTCTGCGGCGGCACGCAGCGCACGGCGTTGACGATGCGGCAATCGCGCAAAATCAGGCCATCGTCGGGGCGCTCGTCATAGACGCCGTCAGCAAATCCGTATTTCAGCAGCGTTGCATACAACAGATCGCCGGCCCAATCGCCGGTGAAGGCGCGGCCGGTGCGATTGGCGCCGCGCAGGCCGGGCGCAAGGCCCACGATGACAAGCGAGGCGTCGCGCGGTCCAAAAGCGGGCACCGGGGCGTTGCGCCATGTCGGCTCCTGCGCGCGCGCTTCCGTTCGGAAGGCGACGAGGCGGGGACAGAGTGGACAATTGACGTCAGGCTCAATGAAGCCTTGCCCTTGAAAATCAGGCCCTGGCGCAAGCGCGCCAGAGCCTGGAGATTTTTGTGAAGGTCGGCGCAAGGCCAAGTGTTAAATCCTTGCGGGAAATTCGTTATTGCTCTTCGCCTTCGCCGGCGGGTACGGGCGAGCCCGGGGTCGGCGGCTGAAGCGGGCGACGCTCCTGCGTGAAGCGTTGCGGGCGCTCGGTCGTGCGCTCAACCGGATCACGGCCGACGCGCTGGGCCATTTGCAGCAGATCGACGAACTCATCCGCCTGACGGCGCAATTCGTCAGCAACCATCGGGGGATGGGTGGTTATGGTGGAGACCACCGAGACGCGCACGCCCTTGCGCTGCACGGCTTCGACGAGGCAGCGGAAATCGCCGTCGCCGGAGAACAGAACCATGTGGTCGATGCGCTCGGCCATCTCCATCGCGTCCACCGCGAGTTCGATGTCCATATTGCCCTTGACCTTGCGGCGACCCAGCGAGTCGACGAATTCCTTCGTGGGCTTCGTCACCACGGCGTAGCCGTTGTAATCGAGCCAGTCGATGAGGGGGCGAATCGAGGAATATTCCTGATCCTCAACGAGGGCGGTGTAATAAAAGGCGCGGATCAACCGCCCCTTGCCCTGAAATTCTTTCAACAGCCGCTTGTAATCAATATCGAAACCCAAAGATTTCGCGGTTGCGTAAAGGTTTGCGCCATCGATGAAAAGCGCGATGCGCTCCTGCTCTGCCATAATTCTGATCCGCATCGGGTTTACTGAATGACTTCGTAGCCGCAATCTGTCGTAAGAAAAAGCATCGTCAAAACCCGGTAAACTGACGTCGCCTGCTGCGGCTCGCGAAATGCTGAACGCGTGTGCTAGCCTGACACAACAATCGTTCCGATAGGGGATTCAAGTCAAGGTCCAATATTGACGACTTCTGCAAAAACTTGTGTCAGTATCGTTTTATTACAGGATTTTAACTTAAGCTGAACTTCACTGCTTCAATCACACTTGCCATTCTTTTTGGCGTCATGGTTCAAACACCTCCGTGTCATCCCTTCGCCGCGAGACGACAGGGAAACTGCACGCCCGTTTTGCGGACGATTTTAGCGTGCGCCTTGCGTGCGGCGCCGCAATGGTTTAATGGGCGCAATTCCCGAACCCTCGGAACAGAACCCCCGCGAGGAGGCCTCAATGGCACGCGTCACCGTCGAAGATTGCATCGACAAGGTCGAGAACCGCTTCGACCTGGTATTACTCGCCAGCCATCGCGCCCGCCTGATCGCAGCCGGCCAGCCGATCACGGTCGCCCGCGATAACGACAAAAATCCCGTCGTGTCCCTGCGCGAAATCGCCGAGACCACGATGCAGCCTGACGATTTGATGGAAGACCTGATCCACTCGCTGCAAAAGCACGTGGAAGTGGACGAGCCCGAGCTGGAGACCGTGCCCGCGCTCACCACCCAGAACGGCGGCGAGCCCGTCAGCGACGCTTCCGGCGAGGTCCAGTTCGACCGTATGACCGAGGAAGACCTGCTGCGCGGCCTTGAAGGCCTCGTGCCCCCGGCCGAGACGGAAGACGACGGGGAATAGGCGACGGCATAGGTTTCTGTGCGGCGCAAAAAGTAAGCCGCCATCTCTCCGTCGTCATGGCGGCGACGGCCGCCATCTACGGCAAGCTATGAGCTCGCGGCCTGCCGTGGGTCCCGGCCTTCGCCGGGATGACGCTGAGCCGCGTGATAAGGGCTTGTAGCGCCAGCCTTCCGGGTTGATATTAAAGCCCGGCCAATTCGCGGACAGGAAGCGTTTTCAAATGATGCGGCAGTATGAGCTTGTCGATCGTGTGCGCGCCTACAATCCGCACGCCGACGAGGAGCTGCTGAACAAGGCCTACGTATACGCCATGCGCGCCCACGGGGCGCAGAAACGGGCGTCGGGCGATCCCTATTTCACGCATCCGCTGGAAGTCGCCGCCATTCTCACGGAAATGCGGCTGGACGATTCCACCATCGTCGCCGCCGTGCTGCACGACACGATTGAGGACACGGGCTCGACGCGCGAGGAGATCGAGCAGATCTTCGGGCCGGAGATCGCCCGGCTCGTCGATGGCCTGACCAAGATCAAGAAGCTCGATCTTGTCTCCAAGCGCGCCGAGCAGGCCGAGAATTTCCGCAAGCTGCTGCTGGCCATCGCGGTGGACGTGCGGGTTCTGCTGGTCAAGCTCGCTGATCGTTTGCACAACATGCGCACGCTGCATTTCGTGCCCGAGGCCAAGCGCACGCGCATCGCCGAGGAGACGCTGGACATTTACGCGCCGCTGGCTGGCCGCATGGGCATGCAGGGCCTGCGCGACGAGCTTGAGAACCTCTCGTTCAAGACGCTGCGGCCTGAAGCCTGCGCGATGATCGAGACGCGCCTTGCCGATTTGCGCGAAAAGAATGTCGCGCTCATCGCGCGCATTGAGCGCGAGATCACCGAAGAGATGACGGCGCGCGGCATCAGGGCGGAAGCCAGAGGCCGCGAGAAGGCGCCCTATTCGATCTGGCGCAAGATGGAGCGCAAATCGGTCTCGTTCGAGCAATTGTCGGACATTTTCGGCTTCCGCATCGTTGTCGACAGCCTTGAGGATTGCTATCGCGCCATTGGCGTCGTGCATATGAAATGGCCCACTGTGCCAGGGCGTTTCAAGGATTACATTTCAACGCCCAAGCAGAACGATTATCGCTCGATTCACACCACGGTGATCGGGCCGGGGCGCCAGCGCGTCGAGCTGCAAGTGCGCACGCGCGATATGGACGACATCGCCGAAAATGGCATCGCCGCGCACACGCTCTACAAGGAAGGCCGCGCCGCCGACAACGAGGCGCTGGAGCGTGAGAGCAGCGCCTATCGCTGGCTGCGCCGCACCATCGAAATGCTGGGCGAAGGCGATACGCCGGAAGAATTTCTGGAGCACACCAAGCTCGAATTGTTTCACGATCAGGTGTTCTGCTTCTCGCCCAAGGGCCGCCTGATCGCCCTGCCGAGGGGCGCAACCCCCATCGACTTCGCCTATGCGGTGCATACCGACATCGGCAACAAGGCGGTTGGCGCGCGCATCAACGGGCGCATCGCGCCGTTGCTCTCGGAATTGCAGAACGGCGACGAGGTCCACGTCGTCACGGCTGAAGGTCAGGTGCCCCCTGCGGCGTGGGAATCGCTCGTCGTCACCGGCAAGGCGCGCGCCGCCATTCGCCGCGCGACGCGCGACGCCGTGCGCGCGCAATACGCCGAGCTTGGCCGCCAGATCGTGCGCCGCGCGTTCGAGCGGGCGGGCAAGACGTTCTCCGACGACAAGTTGAAGGCCGCGCTGCCAAGGCTCGCCCGCCAAAACATCGACGACGTGCTGGCGGCGGTCGGCAGGGGCGAGATGTTTTCGGGCGACGTCGTGAAGGCCGTGCATCCTGAGTTCGTAGCCGAGCGCACGATGGGCGCGTCGGCGGCCAAGGGAGATGTGGGCTGGTTTGGCCTGCGCAAGGCGGCCAGCGTCGTGTTCAAGGTGCCAAGCGCCGAATCTCACATGGATTCGATCCCAATCCGGGGCCTGCGCGGCGATCTGCCGGTGCGTTTCTCGCCCCATGGCGGCGCGGTGCCCGGAGATCGCATCGTGGGCATTCTGACGCCGGGCGAGGGCATAACGATCTACCCGATCCAGTCGCACGCGCTGACCCAGTTCGACGACCAGCCCGAGCGCTGGCTTGACGTGCGCTGGGACATTGAGGAGCAGAGCGCGGAATTGTTTCCCGCCCAGATCATCGTGTCCGCCATCAACGAACCCGGCACGCTGGGCGCCATCGCCAACGTGATCGGCGAAACCGGCGCCAACATCGATCACGTGGTCTTCGTCAACAAATCGCCCGACGTGCGCGACATCGTTATCGACATCGAAGTGCGCGACCTGAAGCACCTGACGGGGATCCTGTCGCAATTGAAAGCGACAAACGTGGTGTCGAAGGTGGAGCGCGTGGCGGGGTAGGGCGGAAAGACCCCTCATCCGCCCCTTGCTGATGCAAGGCGCACCTTCTCCCGCAAGGGGAGAAGGAAGGTCCGGCGCTCTTCCTTCTCCCCTCGCGGGAGAAGGTGTCGCATAGCGACGAATGAGGGGGTCTGCATGCCCGCCCCACGAAACCCAATCCCCCGCTCGCGCTTTCCATCCTGCCCCATCAGCGATACTGGTTATTCATGAACGATAAATCCAAATATGGCCGCGTGCTTCGGTTTGTTTCGCATTACTGGCTGATGTTCCCGGTTCTGTTCGCTACGCTTGTGGTGACGCGCGTCGCTTCCACGCTGATTGACGTGGCGGTTCCGCTGGCGTCGGGCGCGGTGGTGGACGCGGTCATCGCCAGCTCGCCTGATCAGCCGCAGGCCGCTTACCGGGCGCTGGCGTGGTTCATCGGGCTTGGCGCTGCGTTTGCGCTGGCGCGCCAGCTCGTGGCGTTTCTCGTCAATCGCATGAGTGCGCGCGCGATGGTGGCTATTGGCCGCGACGCTTTCGCCAAAGTGCAGCGCTTCTCGGCTGATTGGCACGCCAACGCCTTTGCGGGATCGACCGTGCGCAAGATCACGCGCGGCATGACGGCTTATGATTCCTTCACTGATACCGTTGCCTTTGGCCTGCTGCCGGCGTTCGTCGTGGTGGTGGGGGTCAGCGCGACCTTCTGGTGGCGCTGGCCGCTGCTGGGCTTGATAGTGGCCGTGGCCATCGTGATCTTTCTCGTCGTCACCGTCGCGCTCTCGGTGCTCTACGTGCGCCCGGCGAACGTGGCCTCGCGCGAATGGGATTCGAAGATGAGCGGCGTGCTCGCCGATTCCATCACCGGCAATCAGGCGGTGAAGAGCTTTGCGGCGGAAGGGCGCGAGGACCGGCTGTTTCTCGACGTCGCGCGCAATTGGGAATGGCGCGCCATTCGCTCGTGGGACCGCAGCGCGATCAGCGGCATCGTACAATCCGTCATGCTGGTTGGCCTGCAAATCGCGATGCTGGGAACCGGCCTTGCGCTGTGGAGCGCGGGGCAGGCGAGCCCGGGCGATCTTACGAGCCTGATCGCCACGCAATTTCTCATCAACGGCTATCTGCGCGATATTGGCCAGCATGTGCGCACCATCCAGCGCACCGTCAACGACATGGACGACGTGCTGGAGTTTCGTGACGCGCAATTGCAAATCGCCGACGGGCCAGAGGCTAAAGACATAGACATCGCCAACGGCCGCATTGAGTTTGACCGCGTGACGTTTCGCTATTCGGGCGCCTCAAAGGCGATCTATGAGGATTTCTCGCTGGTCATTCCGGCGGGCCAGCGGGTCGGGCTTGTCGGCCATTCGGGCGCCGGCAAATCAACCTTCGTGAAGCTGATCCAGCGGCTTTATAATCTTGATGGCGGGCGCATTCTGATCGACGGTCAGGACGTGGCCAACGTCACGCAGAAATCGCTTCGGCGCGCGATTGGCCTTGTGCCGCAAGACCCGGTGCTGTTCCATCGCTCGCTGGCGCAAAACATCGCTTACGCGCGCACTGATTCCACGCAAGAGGAGATCGAGGAGGCGGCGCGGCTCGCCCACGTCGATCTGTTCGTGCAGGGCTTGAACAAGGGCTACGAGACGCTGGTGGGCGAGCGCGGCGTCAAGCTGTCGGGAGGCGAGCGCCAGCGGGTGGCGATTGCGCGCGCGATTCTGGCGGCGACCCCAATTCTGGTGCTGGACGAAGCGACCTCCAGCCTCGACTCGGTGTCGGAGCTTTACATCCGGCAGGCCATCGACCGCCTGTCGAAGGGGCGCACGACGATTGTGGTCGCGCACCGTTTGTCCACCATTCGCAGGCTTGATCGCATTCTGGTGTTCGATAAGGGCCGCATAGTCGAGGACGGGCGCCACGACGAGCTGATGGGCAAGTCGGGCGGCGTCTACCGCCACCTGCTTGAGACGCAGATGAGCGCCGGAGAGATCGAGGCGGCGGCGGAATAGTTATCCGATTTCGATATCAAGCCCGATGTCGAGGATCGGCGCCGAATGGGTGAGCGCGCCTGACGACAGCATGTCGACGCCGCATTCTGCCACTTCGCGCGCGCTCTCAAGCGATATGCCGCCGGAGGCTTCCGTTTTCATCCGGCCCGCGATCATCTCAACGCCCTTTGCCATGTCGGTGGGGCTCATGTTGTCGAACAACACGATATCGGCGCCCTCAGCGATCACTTCTTTGAGCTGCTCAAGATTGTCCACTTCAATCTCGATCTTCACCATGTGGCCGACGTAGGCTTTTGTAGTTTGCAGCGCCTGACGGATGCCGCCGCAGACTGCGATGTGATTGTCCTTGATGAGCACGGCGTCGTCGAGGCCAAAGCGGTGGTTCATGCCGCCGCCGCAGCGGATGGCGTATTTCTCCAGAGCGCGCAGATTCGGCGTGGTCTTGCGGGTGCAGATTACCTTGGCTTTGGTGTGCTTTGTCACGGCCACCAGCTTCGAGGTCATGGTCGCCACGCCCGACAGGTGCGACACGAAATTCAGCGCAGTGCGCTCGGCGGTCAGCAGCGCGCGGGCGTCGCCGGTGATGCGGGCGACGGCGGTGCGCGGGGTCGTGATCTCGTCGCCGTCTTTGGCCAGATATTCGAACTTCACGTTAGGGTCGAGAATGCGGAACGCTATTTCCGCGACCGAAAGTCCGCAGATAAAGCCCGGCTTGCGCGGCGCCAATACCGCTACCGCCTTCATGCCGGGCGGAATGCAGGCTTGCGTCGTAAGGTCGCCAGCGCGACCGATGTCTTCCAGAATGGCGGCGCGGACGGCGGCCTCAAACAGAAGCGGGTTGAGATAATGATCGGTCATAGTGCGCTCGCTCGCCTGATCCATGGTTTTGACGCTATTGCTCTGGATATACGGCTTCTGGCGCACGGATGTCGAGGGCGCGCCTGAGCTTGGGTTTCGCGCATCCCCGGGACGATGTAGGATGAGCTTCGACAGAGCGTCTGGAGTTTTTAAACGTGCAAGTTCTTTTCTGCGACGCCTGCGCCGGCAGAGCTCTTTTTCGTCGCTTGTTGCTGGTCGTTCTGCTGTCAATATTTGGCGCAAGCCTCGCCAATGCAGGATCGATGACGTTTCGGATGGTCAACCTGGGCGAAGGCGTCAATTGCGGCGACGTCTGCGGCAGGGTGATCGTGGCTGAGGGCGAGATCGACGATTCGACGGCGGAGGCCTTCGTTAATTTCGTTCAGATCAACGGCGACCGCGCCGGGCGCAGAATAGTGTTGCTGCATTCGCCGGGCGGGCGGGTTATGGCCTCGATGCGGCTGGGCGAGATGTTCCGTCTGGTCGGGGCGGTTGTGGCCGTAGCGCGCATCGACAGGCAGGCGGTTGCGGAGGGGCGCTGCTATTCAGCCTGCGTCTATGCTTTCATGGGCGCGCGCAAACGTGTGATCCCCTCCGGCAGCAAGGTCGGCGTCCACCGCATGTTCATGTACGAGCGGCTTGGGTCAAGCAACGACGGGGAAACTCTCTCGCGCACCTTCGCGCACCAGGGGATGCTGGATCGCCTGACCGCCCATGCGCGCAAAATGGGGGTCAGCCCCGAGCTGATCCACAAGGCCGAGCGCGTGGCGCCAGAGCATATGCACGTTGTCTCCAGCAAAGAGATGCGCAGCTGGCGTCTGGCGGTGGAGAAGTTGTGACCAGACCCATCTTCTTTTGCTGAATGGCGCCCGATGGCTTGACACGCTCCCGGGGCTTCACTATCCCAACGTTCTCCGGTCGCACGCCTTACAGCGTGACCGACGCGGGGGAGTAGCTCAGTTGGTTAGAGCGCCGGCCTGTCACGCCGGAGGTCGCGGGTTCGAGTCCCGTCTCTCTCGCCATTCCCCTTTATAATGACATTTCCGTTATCTACCTCGCCCTGTTTGACAGGCGTGCCTATGCCTTTAAGCTGCGCATACAAAACAATGCGGCTGGAGGAATGATGACGCGTTTTCCCGTGACCATGGCGTGCGGCCCCTATGATCGGATGGAGGCTCTGGCGCAAGGCTTTGTGCAGCCCGAAGGGATCGCGCTCCGCTATCTGCCGATTCAGTCGCCGCCTGAAATTTTTGCGCGCATGATCAAGACCAATTCGTTCGACGTCTCAGAGATGTCGCTGGCCCATTACATGATTATGCGCAGCCGGGGCGAATTCCCCTTCATCGCGCTGCCGGTCTTTCCCTCGCGCGTGTTTCGCCACAGCTACATCTTCATCAACAAGAACGCCGGAATCAAAACGCCGCGCGATCTGGAGGGCAAGCGCGTCGGCGTGCAGGAATATCGCCAGACGGCGGGCGTTTGGGTGCGCGGAATTTTGCGTCAGGACTATGGTGTTGATCTCGACACGATCAACTGGGTCGAGGGCGGCGTCAACGAACCGCGCCCGCCGGACGATGAGATGGACCTGCGGCCGATGCAGGACGTATCGCTTGAGATCATCCCCGGCGACAGAACGTTGAACGACATGCTGGAATCGGGCGAGATCGACGCCTATTTCGGCGCCCGTCGTCCCGCAGCCCTTGATAAGGGTCGCAACGTCACGCGCCTGTTTCCAGATTATCGCGAGCGCGAGAAAGACTTCTATCAGCGCACCGGTTTTCACCCCATCATGCACACGCTGGTGATGCGCGAGGATCTTTTCAACGAGCATCCATGGATTGCCGAAAGCCTCTACAAGGCGTGCGAAGAGTCGAAAAAGTGGGCGCTGAAACAGATGCGTTTTTCAGGCGCGCAGCGCACCATGCTGCCGTGGCTCTATGACGAAATCTCGGAAATGGACGCGCTGATGGGCGCCAATCCGTGGCCCTATGGCGTGCCCGCCAACAAAGCCATTTTGACCGCGTTCATGGGCTATCTCGTCGATCAGAAGTTTTTGCCGCAGGCAAAGCCCGTGGAAGAGCTGTTTGCGCCGATCGTCGACTGGACCGAATAAACCAGCCTGCATTGCGCGGCAAAGCGCGGGCGGGCATATTATAAACAACTGAAAAACGACAAGTGAGAAACGTCATGTATCGCAATCTCGTATGCAAAGAAGTGCTCTATCAGGGCCACGGAAACCAGACCAAGAACGCCTATTTTGCAGCGCCCGAAGGGCCGGGGCCGTTTCCCGCCGTCGTGTTCATCCATCATCTTCCAGGCTGGAACGAGGTCTGCATCGAGACTGTGCGGCGCTTTGCCCATCATGGTTATATGGCGATTTCGATGAACCTCTATTCAGCCTATGGCGAGGGCGATGCTGACGACATCGGCGCGCGGGCGCGTGCTGACGGCGGCGTGTCGGACGAGCAAATGCTGGGCGACGTTGCAGGCGCGGCTGCATACTTGCGCGCGCAGGCAGGCGCAAATGGCAAGGTCGGCGTGATGGGCTATTGCTCGGGCGGGCGCCAGGCGTTTTTGTGCGCGGGCCGCTTGCCAGACCTTGATGCCGCAATTGATTGCTGGGGCGGGCGCGTGATGGTGAAGGACGCCAGCGCGCTGAACGCCAACCAGCCGGTCGCGCCCATCGATTACGCCAAGGACATCAATTGTCCGCTGCTCGGCCTGTTCGGCAATGACGACAAGGAGCCCGATCCCGATCAGGTCAACAAGACCGAGGAGATCCTGAAGGCGCTGGGCAAGACTTACGAGTTTCATCGCTATGACGGCGCCGGACATGCGTTCTTCGACTGGAGCCGTCCAAGCTATCGCCCGGAACAGGCAATGGATGGATGGAAGAAGATATTCGCGTTTCTGGGCAAGCATCTCGCCTGACGCAGCGCGGGCCTGACGAGGAGGCGAACATGTGTTCCTACATCACCGAAATCGTCGCGATCTCCGGCAGCGGAAAAGGCCGCAACGACTGGACGACGCTGGACAAGGCCGTGATCTATTACGACCATCCGGTGCATGCGCCTTTCGATCATGCGCTTAATATAGACTTCACCAACTCGGTTACAAACGAGCGCGTGGCGGTTGAGCTCTCAGCTCAATCGGCCCGCGATCTGATTGCGCGTATCGAGGCCGCGCTGAACAGCGGCGATTCTGTTCATCTGGGCTCACAAGATGCTATCCGCGAGAAGCTTGCAGGCGGTCGACAAGCTGATCGCATGATCGAACACGTTCCGCCGTTCATCTGAGGTTCAGCCGCCTCGCCTAACTTCAAAAGCCGCTTGTTGCAGGCGACTTTGCGCTTGTGTGGGGCCTGGAAAGTCATCGCCCAGCGCGGATTGCTCGCTGTCGTAGATTGAGTTCGAATTGTGCAGCCAGAAGGGGAACTGGGTACTCATAAAATAGTTAGATAAAAATACATACTGGGAAAGATGCGCAATTACTTCATAGCTCTCCTCAAGCTGATTAAGTGCTAGAACTTGGCCTTTATGAAGAGAGAGGCATGTTTGCTCTTCAGCGTGATGCGTAGCGAAACGTGAAGTAAATGGTGATTTTTGTTTTCGTGCCTGTGAGAGGCTCAGTTCGCATTCGTCAATCCGGGCGCGTGTTCGAGTTTGAAGCCTTCGCGTTTAACTGCTCCACATCGTCGCCGCACAACAATCGGAGACGTACTTTATGACGACCTTATCCGATTCTCTGGAGCGGCTGGACCAGATCATTCAGATTGCGGCCAAGGCTACGTCGATTGAGGCTCTTGAGGCGTGTCTCAAAAACAACGCAGACGGCGTTTTGCTTGGCATTGGCGTACAATGGTGGCGCGTGTCGCCGCGAAACACGATTGCTGACTGGTCCGTTGCCAGTGGGGACGTGGCAGACGACATCGGTGCGGGCCTTACTGTTGAGGGTGAAACATGGGCCTCGCTGACGCCCAAGGCGTGGCGGCGCGAGCGCTCTCCCGAAGTGCTGGGCGTCTCGGTGCCTGTCGTTGGACGCATGCACACGTTTGGCGCATTGAGCGCTCATCTGGTTCTCGATCATGCGCAATGGAGCGCGCAACAGAACGCATGGCTGGGACGCCTGCTTTTACTTGCGCAATTGGTGCAGGATAGAGTTGAGCGCTGGAATGCGGATTCATCAGTCACAAAACTGGCGCCGCGCGAGATCGAATGCCTGAGCTTTGCCGCCGAGGGACTCAAGGCCAAACAGATCGCCGAGGAACTGGGAATCGGCCAGCAGACTGTGCAATTCCATCTTGCGCGCGCACGGCTTAAACTATCTGCGAGCAATACAGTGCAAGCGGTGGTGCGCGCCGCCAAACTCGGCCTTCTGCGCACGAGTCGCTGATTTTTTGCAAGCATGGCCAGCGCCTCACCAGCGACAGTCGCCGCCAGCTATGCGCAGGCGACTGCCGGCCATGCGTGAAACGCCCTTGATCCTGACCTTGTGTGGAGACACAACAAACAGGCGCCATGATTCTTTTCACTGGGAACTTTGTTTTGCCCGAGGCTCCATCTTCAACTCGTCAGGTTGGCTTGCCAGAGCTGTTCACGGGCTTTCTTCTGATCGGCATGATGGGCTTTGGCGGCATCGCCGCCAGCGCGCATTACGTCATAGTCGAGCGCAATCGCTGGCTCGATCAGCGTGAGTTCGTTGAATTGTTCGGCATTTGCTCGATCTTGCCTGGCGGCAATTTCCTGAACGCAACCGTGATGCTGGGTGACCGGCATCAGGGTGTGCCGGGCGCAATTGTCGGCCTGACTGCGTTGCTGCTGGCGCCGCTGCTGATTCTGGTCGGCCTCGCCATGAGCTATGCCGCATATGACCATGTGCCCGACATGCAGGCGGCGATCGCCGGTTCTGCGGCTGCGGCGGCGGGGCTCATCATCGGCACGTCGGCCAAGCTGATCGCCAGCCTGAAGCCCGGCTATGCGACCGCCTTTTTCGGATTACTCACGTTTGTCGCGGTAGGCGTGTTTCGCGTTCCGCTTGTCGCCGTGGTCCTCGTCATCGTGCCAGCCTCCGTCGCGCTGGCGCTCTGGTCGGCGAGGAAGGGCACATGAGCATTTGACCATGAGCATTCTGGTCCAGCTCGCCATCGCCTTCCTGTCGGTGGCGCTTTTCTCGATTGGCGGCGCCAGCGCGCTGATACCTGAATTTCACCGGCAGATCGTGGGCGTGCGCGGCTGGCTGACCGATGCCGACTTCGCTCACATGGTGGCGCTGGCGCAGGTTGCGCCGGGGCCCAACATGCTGATTGTCAGCCTGATCGGCTGGCGGGTGGCGGGGCTGCCGGGCCTGCTGGTCTCGACGCTGGCCATTGTTGGGCCGCCAAGCGTGATAGCTTTCTTCGTCGGTCGGGGGCTCGACCGCCTGCGCGATGCGCCGTGGCTGGCTGCGGTCAAGAGTGCTCTGGCGCCGGTCGTAGTCGGGCTGATGCTGGCGTCCGGCGTCATTACGGCTCAGGCCGCCAACAATTCCGCGCTGGCGTGGGCGATGACGGCGGGGGCCGCGCTGTTTATGTATGCGACCAAACGCAACCCGCTCTATGTGATTGGAGCGGGAGCCTTGCTGGGAATCGCTGCCGGCCGGGCGGGGTTAATCTAATGTTAGCTCCGGGTTTGCCCCTCAGGGCTTATTCGTCTCCGTATCCGTAAGAGCCCCGTGAGATGTTTTGCCGCTATTTACGGAAATATCAGGCGTTTCGCTTATACTAAACGATTGGAGCAGGGGTTTCGCCTTGCGTCCTTGTGTGCGGTGCGATAGTCCTCCGCTCGTCAGAAAATGCGTAAACCGGGTGCGCTTGGGCGCGCTTCGGGCTAGTGTTTTCACACAACGATTTTATGCGCGGAAAGCCCATGCCGGGACTGCTCAACGAATATCTGCCTCTCGTCGTCTTCATTGGCGTGTCGGCCTTCATTGCCGGCGCGCTTCTCGTGGCTCCGTTTCTGCTTGCGTTCAAGAAGCCGGACCCCGAGAAGCTCAGCGCCTATGAGTGCGGGTTCAACGCCTTCGACGACGCCCGCATGAAGTTCGACGTGCGCTTCTATCTGGTTTCCCTGCTCTTCATCATCTTCGATCTGGAAGTCGCGTTCCTGTTTCCCTGGGCGGTCGCCTTCAAGGAAATTGGCCTGTTTGGCTTCTGGTCGATGATGATCTTCCTGTTCGTGCTGACGATCGGCTTCGTCTACGAATGGAAGAAGGGCGCTTTGGAGTGGGATTGATGCAAACCTCGCCGTCGCCTCACATTTCTCCGCTGGTCGCGCCATCGCCGCGCGGCATCCTTGATCCGGCCACCGGCAAGCCGGTCGGCGAGAACGATCCGTTCTATATGAACATGAGCGACCAGCTCTCCGACAAGGGCTTCGTGCTCACGGCGACCGAAGACCTCATCACCTGGGCGCGCACCGGCTCGCTGATGTGGATGACGTTTGGTCTGGCCTGTTGCGCCGTCGAGATGATGCAAATGTCGATGCCGCGTTACGACGCCGAGCGCTTTGGCTTTGCGCCCCGCGCCTCGCCGCGCCAGTCGGACGTGATGATCGTCGCCGGCACGCTGACCAACAAAATGGCGCCGGCTCTGCGCAAGGTCTACGACCAGATGCCGGAGCCGCGCTATGTGATCTCGATGGGATCATGCGCGAACGGCGGCGG
>CAMCMI010000035.1 GCA_945875875.1 Rhizobium sp. Q54 | reverse complement strand
CCATGCGCCAATATCATGAGCTTCTCAATCGCGTCCTCCATGAGGGCGTCCATAAATCCGACCGCACCGGCACCGGCACGCTGTCGGTATTTGGTCACCAGATGCGGTTTGATCTGGGGCAGGGTTTTCCGCTCGTCACAACCAAGAAGCTGCACCTGAAGTCCATCGTGCATGAATTGCTGTGGTTCATTGCGGGCGATACGAACGTCAAATATCTACGCGAGAACGGCGTTTCGATCTGGAATGAATGGGCGGACGATTCGGGCGAGCTGGGGCCTGTCTATGGCCGTCAATGGCGCTCATGGACGGGCGCCGACGGGCGCGCGCACGACCAGCTTGCAAGCCTGCTGACGGAAATTCAGCGTAATCCGGATTCGCGTCGGCTTGTCTTGTCAGCGTGGAACGTCGGCGATCTCGACAAGATGGCGCTGGCGCCGTGCCATTGCCTGTTTCAGTTTTACGTGGCGGACGGCAAGCTCTCGTGCCAGCTCTATCAGCGCTCCGCCGATTGTTTTCTGGGCGTGCCGTTCAACATCGCCAGCTATGCGCTGCTGACACATATGATGGCGCATGTGTGCGGGCTTGGCGTCGGCGATTTCGTGCACACGTTCGGCGATGCGCATTTGTACGTGAACCATCTGGAACAGACGAAGCTGCAATTGTCGCGCGATCTGCGCCCCCTGCCAAAGCTGCGGCTGAACCCGAACGTGCGCTCGTTGTTTGATTTTGCCTATGACGACATTGCGTTTGAGGATTACGATCCCCATCCGCTGATTAAAGCGGCGGTGGCGGTGTGAGCGCTCATCCCATCCCCCTCGTGCTCGTCGCAGCAATTGGCCTCAATCGCGTGATTGGCGGCGAGGGCGCCTTGCCGTGGCGCCTGCCAAGCGATCTCAAGCGATTCAAGGCGATCACCATGGGCAAGCCGATGCTGATGGGGCGCAAAACGTTCGCCGCCATCGGCCGTCCGCTGCCGGGACGAGAAACCATCGTGCTGACGCGTGATAAAGGATTCGTACATCCGGGCATCTACGTAGCTCATGATCTCGAATCCGCTTTGCAGCTTGCGCAAGAGCGCGCGGGCGCGATGGGCGCAAAAGAAATTATCGTGGCCGGCGGCGGCGATCTTTACGCCCAGACCATTGGCTTGGCGCAGCGGCTGGACGTCACGGAAGTCAACTTATCCCCGTCAGGAGATGCTTTCTTCCCCGTTTTTGAACAAAATAACTGGATTGAGACCGCGCGAACGCCATATGAAGCAGGTCCGGGAGACGAGGCGGCCTTTACTGTTTTGACGTTTGAGCGTCGCTAAAGGCCGCACGACAAGTTGAAAATTAGCGCGCTCGTGCTTAATTCTGGTCGGGTGGCGCGATACGTCGCGCTGCCGGAGGGGAACAGAGGAAAATTCATGCCTTGGAGCAATCAAAGCGGCGGCGGTGGCGGCGGTGGGCCGTGGAAGCCGGGCAACAATCCGGGACCATGGGGTCAAGGCCCCTCGGGAAGCGGCGGGGGCGGACAGACGCCGCCCGATCTTGAGGATTTGCTGCGTCGCGGTCAGGACCGTTTGCGGCAGGTATTGCCGGGCGGCGGCTTTGGCGGCGGCGGAATTGCGGCGATCGTCGCACTGGTTGCGCTGGGATGGTTCGCCACCGGCGTCTATACTGTGCAGCCCAACGAGGCGGGCATCGAGACGACGTTTGGCAAGTTCAGCGAACGCACCAGTTCAGGCCTGAACTACAATTGGCCTTCGCCGATTGGCTCGGTGATGAAGCTGCGCGTGACGGATCGCAACAGCACCGACATCGGCTTCATCACGCGCGAAGATCCGCGCCGACCCAACAACACCACGCAAATCGACGTCAATGAGGAAAGCCTCATGCTGACGGGCGATGAAAACATCGCCGACGTGAAGTTCCGCGTCATCTGGCAGATCGACCCTGCGCGTCCCGAGGATTACGCCTTCAACGTTCGTGCACCGCGCGAGACTGTTAAAGCCGTGTCTGAAAGCGTGATGCGCGAGATCGTCGGCCGTACCCAGATCCAGCGCATTCTGACCGCTGAACGCAAGCTCATTGAGCCAGCAGCCCAGGACCTAACGCAGAAGGTGCTCAACGAGTACAAGGCTGGCGTGCTGATCCTTCAGGTGCAATTGCTCTCGGTCGATCCGCCCGAGCAGGTGATTTCAGCGTTCCGCGACGTGACGGCGGCCCAGCAGGATCTGGAGCGCATGCGCAACGAGGCTGAGGCCTACGCCAATCGCGTAGTGCCCGAAGCGCGCGGTTCCGCCGCCCGCATTCTGCAAGAAGCTGAAGGCTATCGCGAGCAGACGGTCGCCGAAGCGCGCGGTCAGGCCTCGCGCTTCGATCAGGTCTACGAGCAATATCGCAACGCACCGGAAGTAACGCGCGAGCGCATGTATATCGAGACGATGGAGCGTGTTCTGGCCGGATCCAGCAAGGTGATTGTCGATCAGAACGGTCAGGGCGTGGTGCCCTATCTGCCGCTTGATCCGTTGCAGGGCGCGCAAGGCCAGCAGCCGCAGGCCTCGCAATTGCAGGTAAATCAACCGCGTACGACGCCAGCCGTTCAGCAACAGACGCAGCAGGGGGTACGCCGATGAAAAGCTCAGTCGTAGGCTTTGCAGCCCTTGTCGTGCTGGCTGCAATCGTCATCGTCGGCGGCGCTTCGGTGTTCGTCGTTCATCAGACCGAACAGGCGCTTGTGCTCCGGTTCGGCCAGCCGGTCGGCGAGCGCGCGCTCGTCACCACGCCGGGCCTGCACTTCAAGGCGCCTTTCGTCGAGAACGTGGTTTATTTCGATAACCGCATTCTTGATCTTGAGACGTCGAAGCAGGAAGTGCTCGCCGCCGATAACAGCCGCATCGAGGTGGACGCGTTTCTGCGTTACAAAATCGTCGATTCGCTGCGCTTCTATCAGTCTGTGCGCACCATTCAGGGCGGCAACAACCAGCTTGGCTCCGTGCTGAATTCAGCTGTTCGCCGCGTGCTGGGCGAAGCGACGATGATGCAGCTTGTGCGCGAGGACCGCGCCAATCTGATGCTGCGGATTCGCGATCAGGTGAATACTGAAGCCTTGAAGCTGGGCGCTCAGGTCATCGACGTGCGCATTCGTCGCGCCGATCTGCCCAAGCAGATTTCGGAGCAGGTGTTCCTGCGCATGCAGACCGAGCGTCAACGCGAGGCTTCCGAGTTTCGCGCGCAAGGCGCCGAGCAAAAGCAGCGCATCGAATCGCGCGCTGATCGCGACGTAACGGTTCTTCGAGCCGAAGCGCAGCGGCAAGCCGACACCACGCGAGGCGAAGGCGACGCGACGAGGAACAAGATCTTCGCTGAATCTTTCGGCAAAGACCCTGACTTCTTCGCCTTCTATCGCTCCATGCAGGCCTACGAGACCGGCTTGCGCGACACCCGTTTCGTGATGAGCCCGAACGCGGAATTTTTCCGCTTCTTCGGCCGTCCCGGAGCTGAAGCGCGCAAGAGCGGACCGGCCCCGGCGCCGGTTCCAAGCGCTCCCCAGGCTGGCGTCGACGCCAAATCGGCGCCTGCACAGAACTAAACCGGGCGTTGGTCCGTAAGATAAAAAGCCCGGTCGCAAATGCTGCGATCGGGCTCTGATTTGAGTTTTATCTGATGATTTTCCAGCGCTTACCGCCGGTGCGCCACAATAAAGTCTCGCATCCCGGCATAGATGCGATGGTGGCGTAAACGCAAACACGCGATCGGGGGGCGACAAATGCCCGCCACCGGTCTTTAATGAGCGATAAGCGGGGCGATGGCCCGGCACAGGAGACGCGGACATATGCGTATTGCATTCAAGGCTCTCGTTCTGGTCGGCGCCACGGCGCTCGCAGCTCCCGCATTGGTCGCCCCGATGGTGGCGCCTGCAATCGCACAAGGTCGCGGCGCGCCTGACTCCTTCGCCGATCTGGCCGCAAACGTCAGCGACGCAGTGGTGAATATTTCTGCATCGCAAGCCGCCCCCGAGCGCCGCGCCGGGAATGCGCCGGGAACACCGCCTGGCGCCCCGCGAGGCACGCCTTTCGACGATCTCTTCGAGGAATTTTTCAAGCGTCGCCAGCAGGGACCGGATTCAGACAGCGGTCGCCAGCAGCCGCAGCAGCGCCGCTCGAACTCGCTTGGATCGGGCTTTGTTATCGACGCCGCCGGCATCGTCATCACCAACAACCACGTGATCGCAGACGCCAGCGAGATCACGGTCATCTTTAACGACGGCCAGCGCCTCAAGGCAGAGGTCGTGGGCCGCGACGCCAAGGTCGACATCGCAGTGTTGCGCGTAAAGCCCGAGAAGCCGCTGAAGGCGGTGAAGTTTGGCGACAGCGGCAAAATCCGCGTCGGCGATTGGGTGATGGCGGTCGGCAACCCGTTTGGCCTCGGCGGCACAGTGACCGTGGGCATTTTGTCCGCCCGTAACCGCAACATCAACAGCGGCCCCTATGACGATTATCTGCAGACCGACGCCTCCATCAACAAGGGCAATTCCGGCGGTCCGCTGTTTTCCATGAATGGCGAAGTCGTGGGCGTGAACACTGCGATCCTGTCGCCCTCGGGCGGCTCGGTAGGCATTGGCTTTGCCTCGCCCGCCTCCATCGTGAAGCCCATCGTCGATCAATTGCTGCAATTTGGCGAAACCCGTCGCGGCTGGCTCGGCGTGCGCATTCAGCAGGTGGACGACCAGATCGCCGAAAGTCTCGGCCTTGGCCGGGCGCGCGGTGCACTTGTGGCGGGCATCGACGACAAGGGTCCGGCCAAGCCGGCGGGCCTGCAATCGGGCGACGTTATTGTGCGCTTTGATGGGCAGGACGTGAAAAGCTCCACTGACCTGCCGCGCATCGTTGCTGCGACCCCTGTGGGCAAGGAAGTTGACGTAGCCATTATGCGCGGCGGCAAGGAGCGTAGCCTGAAGGTGACGCTCGGTCGTCTTGAGGATGGCGAGCGCCTCGCCGCTGCAAGCCAGGGCGGGGGCGACGTCAAGCCGCCGCGCTCGGCCACACTGAAGGCTTTGGGCATGGAATTTTCCTCGCTCAACGCCGAGGCGCGTAAGCAATTCAACCTGAAGGACGGCGTGAAGGGCGTGGTCGTCATCAACATTGAGGCCAGTTCGCCCGCAGCCGAAAAGCGCGTGCAGGCGGGCGACGTGATCGTGGAGATCAACCAGCAGCCCGTGAACGAGCCCGGTGACGTGGTGGCGCGCATGAAGCAGGCGAAGGATCAGGGCCGCAAATCGGCGCTGTTCCTGATCGCCAACGCAGCGGGCGAATCTCGCTTCGTCGCATTGCCGGTGGAGTGAGCGGTCCCGCTTTGCGTCCGTGAACGAGATTGAGTTGAACCACAAAGCTGAACTTGCGCCTGCGGGGCCGGAGTCAATCGCTTCGGCCGCGCAGATTTTGCGTGGCCGCGGCCTTGTCGCGTTCCCAACAGAGACGGTGTACGGCCTTGGCGCAGACGCCACTTCCGATGAGGCTGTTGCGGGCATTTACGCGGCGAAAGGCAGGCCTGGCTTCAATCCGCTCATCGCCCACGTGCCAGACCTCGCCAGCGCGCAAATTCATGGCGCCTTCAATGCGCACGCAATCGCTTTGGCGGAAGCGTTCTGGCCCGGACCGTTGACGCTTGTCGTGCCGGTGCAGCCAGATTGCAAAGTGAGCCTGCTGGCGCGCGCCGGTCTCGACACGCTGGCGTTACGTGCGCCCGATCATGCTGTGGCGCAGGCGCTTTTGCGCGCCCTCGGCGGACCTGTCGCAGCCCCGTCCGCCAATCGCTCAGGCCGCGTGAGCCCGACGACCGCCGCGCATGTTCTGGCTGATCTTGGCGAGCGCATCGACATGATTATCGATGGCGGCGCCTGCGAGGTCGGCGTGGAATCGACCATCGTCTCGTGCCTTGACGGCGACGTACGCCTTCTGCGGCCGGGCGGGATTTCACGAGAGGCAATTGAGGCAGTGCTGGGGCGGGCGGCGCCCGTCGCAGACCATGCTGATAAGGCAAGCTCGCCGCTCGCGCCCGGCATGCTCGCTTCCCATTACGCGCCGCGTGCGCAGGTGCGGATGAACGCGGCGCATGTTGGACCGGGCGAGGCTGTTCTGGATTTTGCGAGCCAGCTTCAAAACCACCCCGGTCTGCGGCTTGATCTTTCCCCAAACGGAAATCTGCGCGAGGCGGCGGCAAATCTGTTTGCTTATCTGCGCCAGCTTGACGCGCCAGACGTAGGCTCGATTGCCGTGGCCCCGATCCCGATGAGCGGTCTTGGCGAGGCGATCAACGACCGGCTCAACCGCGCCGCTGCCCCGCGTTAAAGATAGTCCGTCGATCCGCTAATCTTCTTCCGGCAAGAAGCGCGGCGTGGCGTAGAAGTCTTCGACGTGTTTGATGGCGGTCAGGCGCACGGCGATCAGGCGGTCGGCGCGGGCTTGCGCATTTTCCACCGAATTCACTGCGCCGGTGTTGACGATACTGACGGCGCTATCCAGCGCTTCGCGCAATTGCCCGCCGATTTTGGCGCACATCGCGGCCAGCGTTTGCGGCGCCCGATCGCCGCGCTGACGCAGATGCAGGCGAATGGCGGCGATGCCCCCCGTCGCGCGATTGTCGAGCTCCCTGACAGCGGTCTCAAAAAGCTTACGGAACTGGGCGTCGAGATTACGATAGGCGTCGAGCGCAGAGCTGCTGCCCGCCAGCGGCGAGCGGCTGAAATAATCTTCATAGCTGACCGAACGCCACGCGAAGAGATCTTCCTGCAAGTCCGGCATGACCGGCAATTGCTCGACCAGCATGATGATTTCATTGAAGAGGTTCAGATAATCATTGGCGATGCCCAACGACGGATTGACGAGGGTCAGCGCGTCCACATTCCCGCGATGATGAACGGTTTCTGTCGCCATCCTGACGTCCATGGGCTCAATCTCTCGATCTTGAATACGAAATGAACGTCAACTCTACCTTGAGCGCAATAACAAAGTATTGCTGAAATCCGACAGATGCGCATAGCTGGGAGCATGTGTGGTCGTTTCGCCATAACCCTGCCGCCAGAGGCGGTGCGCGCGTGGTTTTGCTACGTCGAGCAGCCAAATTTTCCGCCGCGCGCCAACATCGCGCCGACGCAGCCCGTGCCTGTGGTGCGCCTTGAGCGCGATCCCGACGGGCAAAAGCGCCGCCACTTCGCGCTGGTGCGCTGGGCTTTCCTGCCGGGCTTTGTGAAAGATCCCAAGGATTTCCCGCTCGTCATCAACGCGCGCTCCGAGACAATTCTGCAGAAGCCGAGCTTTCGGGCCGCCATGCGCCGTCGCCGCTGCATCTTCATAGCCGACGCATTCTACGAATGGCGGCGTGATGCCAGCGTGAAGGGCAAAGGCAAGCCGCAAAGCCAGCCTTTCCTGATCCGCCGCGCCGACGGCGCCCCGATGGCTTTTGCGGGTCTGTGGGAGACATGGACCGGCCCCAACGGCGAGGAAGTGGACGGCGCCTGCGTGCTGACGACGCCCGCCAATCAGCTTATCAGCGCCATTCACGACCGCATGCCGGTGATCCTCGAGCCCGAGGATTTCGACCGCTGGCTCGATGCTGATTCCGTGTCCGCAGAAGAAGCGCTCGCTCTTTGCGCCGCTGTGGGAGAGGACGTTCTCGAATACTGGCTGATAGCGACCGACGTGAACAAGGTCGCCAACGACGATGTTTCAATCCAGACCGCTGTTGGGCAGGTTGTGCGCGGCGGAGAAGCGGCGCCGAGGCGACCAGCGGCGCGACAGGGGGATTTGTTTGGGTGAGCGGGGAAGTAGCGAGTGGGGGGCTGCGCCGCAACGTGCGAACCCGGCAAACTAAACCTGCATCCCCAGTGCCGTCATGGACGGGCTTGTCCCGTCCATCCACGCAAACGGCGCAAGCCGTGGCTTTACGCTGGGCCTTCCAAGCGCAAAAATCAAACCCGTCACGCCCGCATGGGTTTTGGCAATTCGTCCTGTCGCCCAAGGGTTTCCATCACTCTGGCGACGATGCCCTTCGCATCAAGACCAGCCTTGGCGTACATGCGCTCGGGCTTGTCGTGCTCCATATATTCGTCGGGCAGGATCATCGCGCGGAATTTCAGTGCGCCGCTGTCGAGCAGGCCCTCGTCGGACAAAATCTGCATCACCTGCGAGCCAAAGCCGCCGATGGAGCCTTCCTCCACCGTGATCAGCACGTCGTGTTCTGCGGCGAGCTTTTGCACCAGAGCCCGGTCGATCGGCTTGGCGAAACGGGCGTCCGCCACCGTGGCGGGCAGGCCGAACGCGGCCAGATCGTCAGCGGCTTTGAGCGCCTCGGCAAGCCGCGTGCCCAGCGACAAAATCGCGACGCGCGAGCCTTCGCGCACGATACGACCCCGGCCAATTTCCAGAATTTCGCCGCGCTCCGGCATTTCGACGCCAACCCCCTCGCCGCGCGGATAACGCAGGGCGATGGGGCCAGAATCATAAGCGGCGGCAGTCGCCACCATGTGCACAAGCTCCGCCTCGTCGGCCGCCGCCATGATCGTCATATTCGGCAGGCAACCCAAATAAGCCAGATCGAACGAGCCTGCATGCGTGGCGCCGTCTGCGCCCACAAGGCCGGCGCGATCCAGCGCAAAGCGCACGGGGAGATTCTGGATGCACACGTCATGCACGACCTGATCGTAGCCGCGTTGCAGGAATGTCGAATAGATCGCGCAGAACGGGCGATAGCCCTCGCTTGCAAGGCCAGCGGCAAACGTCACCGCATGCTGTTCGGCGATGCCCACATCGAACGTGCGCGCAGGGTAAGTCTGCCCAAACAAATCAAGCCCGGTGCCAGTCGGCATGGCGGCTGTCACGGCGACGATGCGATCATCGTGCGCGGCTTCTTTCACGAGGCTTTCGGCGAACACGCGCGTATAGGCTGGCGCATTTGCTTTGGGTTTGGCCTGCGCGCCCGTCACCACATCGAACATGTTCACGCCGTGATATTTATCGGCGGAAGCCTCGGCGGGCGGATAGCCCTTGCCCTTCTTGGTGACGACGTGGATCAGCACCGGACCGGCCTGCTGGTCACGCACGTTTTTCAGCACGGGCAGAAGATGATCGAGGTTATGGCCGTCGATGGGGCCGACGTAATAGAAGCCCAATTCTTCAAACAGAGTGCCGCCGGTAAGAAAGCCGCGCGCGAATTCTTCCGTGCGGCGGGCCTTCTCATAAAGAAACTTCGGCAACAGCGCCGCCAATTGCTTGGCTGCCTCGCGGATGGTACGATAGGTGCCGCCCGACACGAGCCGCGCCAGATAGGCTGACATCGCGCCGGTCGGCGGGGCTATCGACATGTCGTTGTCGTTGAGGATGACAATCAGCCGGGAGTTCAAATGCCCGGCGTTGTTCATCGCCTCATAGGCCATGCCCGCCGACATCGCGCCGTCGCCAATCACCGCGATCACGCAATTGTCGCCGCCCGAAAGATCGCGCGCCACCGCCATGCCAAGACCCGCCGAGATCGACGTGGAGGAATGGGCGGCGCCAAAAGGATCGTATTCGCTCTCGGACCGGCGCGTGAAGCCCGACAATCCGCCCGCCATGCGCAGCGTGCGGATGCGGTCGCGCCGCCCGGTGAGAATTTTATGCGGATAGGCCTGATGGCCGACGTCCCAGATCAGCCGGTCGCGCGGTGTGTCGAACACGTAATGCAGCGCGACCGTCAGCTCGACGACGCCAAGGCCTGCGCCAAGGTGGCCGCCGGTGACGGATACGGCGTCGATGGTTTCCTCGCGCAATTCGTCAGCGAGCTGGCGCAAGTCGCTTTCGGCCAGCGTGCGAAGCTCGGGCGGCGTGGAGATGCGGTCTAGCAGCGGCGTTTTTGAAATCTGGGTCACGAAGGCTCTCGAAGACGACGATCTGAAGTAATTGGTTATAATTAGGGCAAAGCCGCTGTTACACCAGAACCCGTCCGCGCTCCAAATGGCATTGGCCCGGATTGCGGCTCCAAAACTGCGACGGAACTGACATTTTGAGAATTATCATGATGTATTTAAACAAGGTTTCGTCCAAACTCCAAACATTCCCGTTTCTGGCATGACGTAACGGCGGTTTCCCCCGCCCGCGCGCTCTGCTAGGGCTGCCTTCATCAGAAAACGAGTTTTAGTGACCCAATGACGAATCGCGACGCTCCTGAGCAATCACTTCCCCAGCCTGACTTTGCCGACGTCCTCGCCACGCTTGCCATACGTCAGCGTCAGGTCGTCATCGTCGGCGCTGCCCTTATCGTCATTGGTTCAGCGGTGCTGGCGTTTCTGGGCGGATCGCAAATCCCCTCCATCGTACCTGTGGGCGGCGCGATGATGGCGTGCGCGGTGCTCGAACTTGGGATCGGCCACCACGCCCGCTCCGGCGGCCTTCGCTCCTCCCCGTGGGATGTGTCCGGCTCCTTGCTCGCATTAGCGGCGGTGATCGTCATGATTTCCCCGCTGCTGCCCTCGTTTGTGTTCAGCACGCTTGTTGGCCTGCTGGTGGCTGGCGCAGGCTGGGTGCGGCTGCGCGCGTCCACCCTCATCAACATGACCCGCAAGAGCGCGATCTTGCCAATTTCCGCCAGCTCGTCGATCCTGATTGGAATTTTGCTGTTCACGCGCTGGGGCGCTGGCGACATGACGGCCACGGGCGGCCTGCTGGCGCTGGATCTTGTGGTCACCGGCTGGGGCCTTGTTGGGCTGGGCGTGACTTTGAAACGGCTGACGACCAATAGTTGACGACAATTTGAAAGATCATCTTAACCCTCGATTCGAGCAGACGCGCAAGATAGCCGTCAGGAGAATTGATTGGTAACCGGTTGATATGATCTTTCAGCTCGAACATGGGCCGCTCCGGCCCCTTAACGACGAAGGCGATCGCCATGGGCAAATGGGTTTACAGCTTCGGTGACGGAAAGGCCGAAGGCCGTGGCGAAATGCGCAATTTGCTGGGCGGCAAAGGCGCCAACCTTGCGGAAATGGCCAATCTCGGCCTGCCGGTGCCGCCGGGCTTCACCATCACCACCGAGCTTTGCGCGCAATTCTACGCCAACGGCAAGGCCTACCCCGCCGATCTGAAGGCGCAGGTCGATGCGGCACTGGCCGAGATTGGCGCCATCGCCAACCGCACCTTTGGCGATCCGGCCAACCCGCTGCTGGTCTCGGTGCGCTCGGGCGCTCGGGCTTCGATGCCGGGCATGATGGATACGGTTCTCAATCTCGGCCTCAACGACGTGACGGTGGAGGCTTTGGCCGCCAGCTCCGGCGACGAGCGCTTTGCGTGGGATTCCTATCGCCGCTTCATCCAGATGTATTCGAACGTGGTGCTGGATATTCCTCACCATAATTTCGAAGAGATTCTTGAAGACCACAAAGACCGCAAAGACCATTCGCTGGATACCGATTTGACGCCGGACGACTGGCGCAGCGTGGTCGACGGCTACAAGAAATGCGTCGATCTGGAATTGGGAAAGCCGTTCCCGCAAGACCCGCATGAGCAATTGTGGGGCGCAATCGGCGCCGTGTTCTCCTCATGGATGAACCAGCGCGCGATCACCTATCGCCGCCTCAATGCCATTCCCGAAAGCTGGGGCACCGCCGTCAACGTGCAGGCCATGGTGTTTGGCAATATGGGCGAGACGTCGGCCACCGGCGTCGCCTTTACGCGCAACCCTTCAACCGGCGCGCGCGAGCTTTATGGCGAGTTCCTCATCAACGCGCAGGGCGAGGATGTGGTGGCGGGCATTCGCACGCCGCAAAACATCACGGAAGTCGCGCGCATCGCCGCCCATTCCGAAAAGCCGTCGATGGAGGCGGCTCTGCCTGAGTGCTTCCATGAATTCGTGCGCGCCACGCAATTGCTGGAGACCCATTATCGCGACATGCAAGATCTTGAGTTTACCGTTGAGCGCGGCAAGCTGTGGATGCTGCAAACCCGCAACGGCAAGCGCACCGCCAAAGCCGCTTTGCGCATTGCGGTTGAGATGGCCAGCGAAGGCCTGATCACGCAGGAGGAAGCGATCCTGAAGGTCGATCCCGCAGCGCTCGATCAATTGCTGCATCCCACCATCGACCCCAAGGCGCAGCGAACCATCATCGCTTCGGGCCTGCCCGCCTCGCCCGGCGCCGCGCGCGGCGAAATCGTGTTCAGCTCCGATGAAGCCGAAGCGCTGAAAGCGGCTGGCCGCAGCGTGATTCTGGTGCGCATCGAGACGAGCCCGGAAGATATTCACGGCATGCATGCGGCTGAAGGCATTCTGACCACGCGCGGCGGCATGACATCGCACGCCGCCGTCGTGGCGCGCGGCATGGGCAAGCCCTGCGTCTCGGGGGCTGGCACGGTGCGCGTCGATTACGCAAAAGGCGTGATGACCAGCGCCGGGCGCACGTTCAAGAAGGGCGACATCATCACCATTGACGGCTCCACCGGCCAGGTGCTGGAAGGCGCGGTCGCGATGCTTCAGCCTGAATTGTCGGGCGAGTTCGCCACCCTCATGGGATGGGCCGACAAAGCCCGCCGCATGAAGGTGCGCACCAACGCCGAGACGCCCGCCGACGCACGCGTGGCGCGCAATTTCGGCGCCGACGGCATCGGCCTTTGCCGCACCGAACACATGTTCTTTGAGGGCGACCGCATTATCGCCGTGCGCGAAATGATTCTTGCCAACAACGAAGAGGGCCGCCGCGCAGCGCTTGCAAAGCTGCTGCCGATGCAGCGTCAGGATTTTTCGGACCTGTTCGAGATCATGTCCGGCCTGCCCGTCACCATCCGCCTGCTCGATCCGCCCTTGCATGAATTCCTGCCGCACAGCGAGGAAGAGATCGCGGAAGTGGCCAAAGCCATGAACACGAGTCCCGAAAAGCTGAAGAGCCGCGCGGCTGAACTGCATGAGTTCAACCCGATGCTGGGCTTTCGCGGCGTGCGCATCGCCATAGCCTATCCCGAGATTGCAGAAATGCAGGCGCGCGCGATCTTTGAAGGCGCCGTGGAGGCTGGCCGCAAGACCGGCAAGCCGGTGACGGCTGAAATCATGGTGCCGCTGGTGATGACGAAGGCGGAGCTGGATCTCACCAAGGCGCGCATTGACGAGATGGCGCAAGCGGTGGCGGCCGAGACCGGCGTCAAAGTGCCCTATCATGTAGGCACGATGATCGAATTGCCGCGCGCCGCGCTTGTGGCGGGCGACATCGCCAGGACCGCCGAATTCTTCTCGTTTGGCACCAATGACCTGACGCAAACCGCGCTGGGCATTTCGCGCGACGACGCGGCCTCCTTCCTTGGCCCCTACACAGCCAAGGGCATTCTGGCCGCCGACCCGTTCGTGACGCTCGATCAGGAGGGCGTGGGCGAACTGGTGAAGATCGCGGCCGAGCGCGGGCGCAGCACGCGGCCCGACATCAAGCTCGGCATCTGCGGCGAGCATGGCGGCGATCCGGCGTCTATCCACTTCTGCGAAAGCGTGGGACTGGATTACGTCTCGTGCTCGCCCTTCCGCGTGCCGATCGCACGGCTGGCGGCGGCGCAGGCTGCTTTGGGCAAAGCTGCGGCGAGCACGGCATAACGCGCAAACTGGCGCCGACCCGATTTGGGACACTAGCGCTCAGGCCATGGTAACGCGACCGCAAGCATAATCGACGATAAAGAATGCGTGTGTTGCGGCAAGTCTCTTTTCAGGCTTGCAGCAGAGTTCGTGTTCCTGCGTCGCTGTTGCGCCGCGTTTTTGCGCAGGCTTGAGTATGAGTCGCTCGCGTATTGGTTGGGCTATGGGAACGGTCGCGCCCTGGTGCTTGGGGGTCGGCCTTGCTGCGACGACGCCGGTCAGCGCTGGCGTCGACATTGCGTCGGGCGGCACGATTGCGCCGCTCGGCTCCCTGCCCGCCTTTGCGCCGGGCATGATCCCGCTCGATCTGGCGCCGGGAATTGGTGCGTCTGCGCGCAAGGCGATCAGGCTGAAGGGCGTGCAGGGAAGCTTTGGCCAGCCCATTCGCGAAGCCCGCCTTAATCTGGGGGAGCAGGACGATTTCCGCGCCCTTCCGCCGGACGAAATGGAACCCCGCCTTGTGCTGAAGGAGAACGCCAGCCGTTTTCCAGAGCCGGACCGCGCCCGCAAAGGCGATCCCTTCATCGGCCTGCGCCCCACATTTGACGCGCGCATGCGCAGCAATGGCGGATTGGCGGCCTATCGCGCCTATGAAATGACGTCTGGCGCGAGCTATCTGGCTTTTGAGAGCCTGCAAGAAGCCGTCTCCCCGCAGGAGAGCCTTGAGGCTGCAAGCAGACTTACGCCGTTGGGCGAAAGCGCGCCGCCAACAGGCAAAAACGGGCGCACCGGCGCCTCTCCCGGTTCAGCCGCGCCCGCCTTGAATTTGCGCGCGGGAACCACCCACCGCCATCTCGACGGCTCCACGCCCCATGTGCCGCGCGCCATCGCGATGACGTCCACGACGCCGGCGCCATTTGATCGCCGGATCGAAGTGATCCATGCCCCAACGCTGGTGCGTTTGAATGATGAGCCTGCGCAAACCGCTGCGCCCCGGAGCGTCGCGCCTGTTGAAGCGCCCGCAAGCTCGGGCTTCATCGAGCCGCCCGCAGGCAAGCCCAATTATTCCGCGCTGATCGGCGCGAGCAGCGCCCAGCGCGAGCAAAAATGTCTGGCGGAAGCCATTTACTTTGAAGCCCGCAGCGAGCCGGAAGCCGGGCAAGCAGCCGTGGCGCAAGTGGTGCTGAACCGCGTGCGCAGCGGCCTTTATCCCGACAGCGTTTGCGGCGTGGTGTACCAGAACCGCCATCGCTATATGGGCTGCCAGTTCTCCTTTGCGTGCGAGGGCAAATCGCTGCGCATCACCGAGGGCGAGCCATGGCGCGTTGCCGTGCGCATCGCCAAAGAAGTGACCGAAGGGCGCACGTTCAACGCGGACGTCGGCGGCTCAACCCATTACCACGCGACTTATGTGCGCCCGCGCTGGGCCTCGCGGCTGAAGAAAATGGACAAGATCGGCACGCATATTTTCTACAAGCTGCGCCCGGGGCAAACCTGACAAGTCAGACTTGACTCGCCACAGGCGCAATCGCGCGCCGATACAGCCGCCACGTCGCATGGCCCAGAACGGGCAGCGCGACGAACAGGCCAAGAAACGCCGGCAGCGCAGCCGCAATTAAAATTATGACAATCGTCAGCGTCCACGCCAGCATCGGCGCCGGGCTTTGCAGCACGGTCTGAACGCTGGCGATCATCGCGGTTATGAAATCAATCTCCCGCTCCAGCAGAAGCGGAAACGAAATCACGGTGAGCGAGAAAACGATCGTCGCCATGATCGCGCCAATGAGATGCCCGACGGCCAGAAACATCAAGCCGTCGCTGGTGGTCAAAAGCACGTTGAGGAAGGCGCCCATGGATTCAAACGATTTGAACCCGAGGAACAAAGCCAGCAGCAGCCGCACCTGATACATCAAGACTATGAAGGCGAAGATCGCCACGAACGCCATCCACGCAAATTCGCGCCCGCTCTGGGCGAACATCACGCCCAGCATGCCGCGCCATGTCGGCGCCTGCCCGGCCTCCAGCCGCGCGCTGATGTCATAAAGACCGGCGGCGAAAAATGGCCCCAGCAGAACGAAGCCCGCCGCCAGCGGATAGGCCAGATAAGCCTTGCCCAGCCAGACGACGCTGGCGACAATGCCAAGGCCGCCGAGAGCGAAGAACCCGCCCAGCGCCAGCCCCATCAGCGGCGCGCGCAAAAAATCGCGCCAGCCTTCAGCCAGCGCGCCAAAAACATCGGCGAAGGTCAGCGTGCGCACAATGGGGAAGGCGGGCGCGGCGGCAGCGGGAGATTGCGAGGCGGGAGGCTGCGGAAATTGGGACATGGCGCTTCCCCTGTTGATTTGCACTTTTTATAACGCGCCGTCCAAACCAGCGCCGTGCGCAAGATCAAAGCGCGCCGTGTCGTCGGGCGCGCATAATGGCAAGAGGAATGGCTGCCAATACGCCGAGCGCCGCGCTCGCAATGGTGACCAGCGCAATCGGCCAGATGGAGCCGTCCGCCAGCAATCCGTAGAGCTGAGCGAACAGGGCGCCCACGACATTTTGCACAAATACCCCAACGCCCGCAGCCGTTCCCGCAATGCGCGGAATGATGGCCATGGCACCAGCCTGCCCATAGGGCAGCGACAGGCCCTGCGCGCAGGTGATGAAAAAACAGGGAAGGAAAATCGCCGACGGCGTAATATAGCCCGATACAAGAATGGCCGATTGCGCCAGCACCGCCACCAGCGCGAGCGAGGAGCCCAGCAGCACCATCGTCTCGTTCGCTACGCGCCCGCCGATGCGGCTTGAGATGAAATTACCGGCGAAATAACCCAGCGGAAACGTCAGGAACCAGAGCCCGAACTCTGAGGCTGGCCGATCAAGAGTCTCTTTCATCAGAAATGAGGCGGCGCTGGCCGCAACCAGAAAGGCGCCAGTGTTGAAGCCCGTCTGTAATACAAAACAAGTGAAGCGCAGGTGCGAGAACAGCTCGACAGAATTGCGCGCCATGCCCTGTTGCGGCGGCGCGCCCGCGCCTGCAGGAGGCTTTGTCTCATAGATCACGCGCCATGCGCCAAACGCGATCAGCGCGCCTGCGGCGACAGAGAACGCAAAAACGCTGCGCCAGCCAAAACCATCGACCAGAAACCCGCCGGCGATGGGCGCGATCATCGGCCCCAACGTGTAAAACATCGTGAGATAGGCGATGGCCTTCACCATCTGGTCAGGCCCGTAGGCGTCGCGCGCAATGGGGCGCACCAGCGCCGCGCCCGCTCCGGCGCCAATCGCCTGCACCAGCCGCCCCAAAACCAGCAGCTCGACATTGGGCGCAAACGCGCAGGCGATACCGCCAACCAGAAACAGGCAGAGCCCGGACAGAAGAACAGGGCGCCGCCCGTGCCGATCCGACAGCGCGCCCCAGACCAGCGTGGAAAAGCCAAGCCCGAAAATCGAAACGCTGAAGGTGAGCTGCGCCATCGCGTCGCTCAGCTCAAGTCCGGCCTTCACGGCGGGAATCATCGGCAAATAAATATGGATCGCCAACGGGCCAATCAGCGCGATGGAGGCGAGGCAAAGAGCAAATAAACGACCGGGCTGGCGGGACATGATTGCAGGCATACCAGAGCGCCGTAGCACGTCCAATGGAGAGCGCACAATCTGGACCGCGCGAGGCCGCGCGGTCCATGGGGTGCGTTTCCTTCCAGCCAATCAGGGATTATGTTGTGGCCATGACAGATTCAAACGCCCCGCTTCTTGCCGCGCTCAAGACCATCGTCGGCGAGCGCTATGTATTAGCCGAGCCGCTCGACGCCGCGCCCTATCTGGCAGAGCCGCGCGAATTGTTTCATGGCAAGGCGGCCTGCGTCGTGCGCCCGGGCTCAACGGCGGAGGTCGCCGCTATTTTGAAACTGTGCAACGAGCGCGGCGTTTGCGTCGTCCCGCAAGGCGGCAATACCGGGCTGGTTGGCGGGCAGATCCCCGGCCAGAGCGGGAACGAGGTGCTGATCTCGCTCAAGCGCATGGACAGCGTGCGGGAGGTCGACCGCGAGTCCATGACCATGATCGTCGAGGCCGGGCTGACGCTGGCGCGCGTGCAGGAGGAGGCGGAGAAAGCTGGCGCGCTGTTTCCATTGTCGCTGGCGGCGGAGGGCTCCTGCACCATCGGCGGCAATCTGGCCACTAATGCGGGCGGCACTGCGGTGCTCGCCTACGGCAATGCGCGCGATCTTGTGACGGGGCTCGAAGTGGTGCTGGCCGACGGGCGCATCTTGTCAAATTTGTCGAAGCTCAAGAAAGACAATACCGGCTATGATTTGAAGCATCTCTTCATGGGCTCGGAAGGCACGTTGGGAATTATCACTGCGGCAGTGGTGAAACTCTTCCCCCGCCCGCACGCGATGGAGACCGCGTTCATCGGTGTGAAATCGCCGCGCGAGGCTTTGGCGCTTTTGAATTTAGCGCAAGAGCTGGCAGGCGGCGCCGTGAAGACGTTCGAAATCATGCCGCGCTTTGGGCTGGAGATCGTGCTGCGCCACGGCTCCAACGTGCGCGATCCGCTGGGCGCGCCGCACCCCTGGTATGTGCTGCTGGAAATCGGCGCGCGAGACGATAGCGGCCAGACCATCATGAGCGTGCTTGAGGCCGCGATGGAGCGCGAACTCATCAACGACGCCACCATCGCCGCCACTCTGGAGCAGCGCAAGGATTTCTGGCGCCTGCGCGAACTGATGTCGGAAATGCAGAAAATGGAAGGCGGGTCGATCAAGCACGACGTATCCGTGCCGGTCGCCAAAGTGCCGGATTTCCTGGCCGAAGTAGTTATAGCGATTGAAGCCTTCATGCCCGGAGCGCGCCCCGTTCCGTTCGGCCATTTGGGGGATGGCAACATCCATTGCAACGTCACCCAGCCAATCGGCATGGACAAGCAGGCGTTTCTGGATCGCTGGTATGAGATGAACGAGGTCGTCCATTCCATCGTCACGCGCATGAACGGCTCAATATCAGCTGAACACGGCATCGGCACATTAAAGCGCGACCTGCTGCCGGGCGTGAAAGACGCGGTCGCCATGGACGTGATGCGCGCCATCAAGAAATCACTGGACCCCAAGGGGATTTTGAATCCGGGGAAGGTGCTTTAGGAGAGAGTTGGGAGCGGCTTGCTCCGCCCCCTATTGCGTCGCCCACATCACGCGCGCCATCCATGCGATCTGGTCGAGATCGAAGCTGCGGTCGGGGTGTTCGGCGTTCAGCGATTTCAGCTCCAGCGTGCGCGCGGTTTTGCGCTTCAGCTCTTTGGCCAGCACTTCGCCTTCTTTCGTTTTCACCACCACCCGGTCGCCCCGGCGTACGGAGCTGGCTGGGGAAACGATGATGACGTCGCCGTCGCGATAAAGCGGCTGCATGGAATCGCCGGAAATCTCCAGCGCATAGGCGTTCTCGTCCACCACATTGGGAAACGCGATCTCCTCCCAGCCGCCGCCGACGGGAAACCCCGCGTCGTCGAAAAAGCCGCCGCTGCCAGCTTGCGCCAGTCCGATCAGCGGAATCCGCTGCGCCCGCTCCGTGCCGCCGCCCATCAAAGCCACAAATTCGTCCAGCCCGGCGCCGGTGGCCTCCAGAATTTTGGCGATTGATTCGGTTGAGGGCCAGCGGAGCCTGCCATCGCCGCCGCGCCGCTTGGAGCGGTTGAACGTCGTGGCGTCGAGCCCGGCTTTGCGCGCCAGCCCGGAGGCGGACATGCCGTGGCGCTCGGCCAGCGCATCAACGGCGGACCACACCTGATCGTGAGACAGCATGCGCCCTCCGCAGCAGAAAATGAAACATGTCCTGTGATTAGGTTTTTATACCTTGTGCCAATTTAACGCAAGCCAGAGCGTGCAGCTCATCAATTGCCGCATGGCGCGCGCCCCTGTACGGTCGCGCAAACGGAGATTCACGTGACTTTGATTTACAAAATCGCCTCGCAGGACGAATGGGCCGCAGCGCTCGCCAGCGGACAATTCGACGGCGCGCCCATTGATCTGGCTGACGGCTACATACATTTCTCAACGGCCGAGCAGGCGCAGGAAACGGCGGCAAAGCATTTTGCCGGGCGCGACGGGCTGCTGCTGATCGCGCTTGAAGAAGCCCT
>CAMCMI010000034.1 GCA_945875875.1 Rhizobium sp. Q54 | reverse complement strand
TTTTTTGAAATGGCATCTTGCCGTTATTTTTGCAATTACTTTCTTCGTATAAGTAGGAAAAAAACGGTTTTGCAACCTTTAGCTTTTTCCAAACACTTTTGTTAGTAGCGCCAGCTTTAAAGCCAATGGGATTCCATTGGGTGATCGTGCGCGCCCGCTTTGAGAATGCGGACGAGTTTCTCTGGCCCGGCCAGCTCTGCAATCTGCGCATCACTTTGCGCACCGAGGACAATGTGGTTTCGATCCCGCGCAACGCGACGCAGGCCGGACAGGTCGGCAGCTTTGTGTATGTGATCGAAAAAGGCGTCGCCCGCGTACAACAGGTAAGCATAGGGCGCACACAGGATGGGCGCGACGTCGTGACCGAAGGCCTGAAGGGCGGCGAGTCCATCGTCGTCGAGGGCGCGCTTGGCCTCATCAACGGCGCGCGCGTAGAGCCGCGCCCCTCCACTGCAAAACGCGCCAGTTGATTGTATGTAAGACCCTGAGGCCTGCCAGACCGCCAGAAGCGAGACAGCTACATGTCATTGCCCGAACTCTGCATCCGACGCCCTGTCATGACGACGCTGTTGATGATGTCCTTCATCATCTTCGGCGTGTTCGCGTATCTGAAGCTGCCGGTCGCCGCCCTGCCGCGGGTGGATTTCCCAACCATCGCCGTCTCCGCCAGCCTGCCCGGCGCAAATCCTGAAACGATGGCCTCGTCGGTCGCTGCGCCGCTGGAGCGCGCGTTCGCAACCATTCCCGGCATCGCGCAAATGACCTCGCGCTCTTCGAACGGCCAAACCTCGATCACGCTTCAGTTTGATCTCGACCGCCCCATCGACGGCGCCTCGCTCGACGTGCAATCGCAAATTTCTGCAACGCTGCGCCGCCTGCCGCCAGAATTGCCAGCGCCGCCCAGCTTCCGAAAAGTGAACCCGGCTGACGCGCCGATCCTGTTTCTTGTGCTGAAATCCCCGGTTCTGCCGCTCGCCGTCACCAATGATTACGCCGAACAGGTGTTCGCCCAGCAGATTTCGCAGATTCCGGGCGTCGCGCAGGTCTCTATTTTTGGCCAGCAGAAATACGCCGTCCGCATTGAAGCCGACCCTGACGCAGCGGCGGCGCGCGGCCTGACGATGAACGACATTCGCACCGCCGTCGCCAACGCCAATTCGGCCTCCCCCGTCGGCAGTTTGCGCGGCGTGAGCAGGGATTCGGTCATCAAGGCGACCGGGCAGATCGAGCGCGCGGAAGGCTATCGCGACCTCGTCATCGCCTGGCGCAACGGGGCGCCCGTGCGTCTTGATGAAGTCGCCAACGTGCTCGATTCCGTTGAGAACGACCGCACCGCCTCATGGTTTGGCGACGAGCGCGCAATCACGCTCGCGGTTTATCGCCAGTCGGACGCCAACACCGTCGCTGTGGTGGACGAGATTCGCAATCGGATGCCGCAATATCAGGCGCAATTACCGCAATCAGTAGAAGCGCGCATCGTGAATGATCGCTCGGTTTCGATCCGCGAATCCGTGCATGACGTGCATTTCACGCTGGCCCTTTCGGTCGCGCTCGTGGTGCTCGTGATCTTCATGTTCCTGAAGACGGTCGCCGCCACGATCATTCCGACGCTGGCGCTCCCGGTGTCGCTGATCGGCACCTGCGCGTTTATGTATGCGTTCGGCTATTCCATCAATAACATCTCCCTGCTCGCGATAACGCTGGCGGTGGGCTTTGTGGTCGACGACGCCATCGTGATGCTTGAAAACATCATGCGCCACATCGAGAAAGGCATGAAACCGTTTGAGGCGGCGCTTGTCGGCTCGAAAGAGATCGCATTCACGATTATCTCGATCACGCTGTCGCTGGTGGCCGTGTTCATCCCGGTCCTGCTGATGGGCGGCGTCGTGGGGCGCGTGTTCCGCGAGTTTGCCGTGGTGATTTCCTGCGCCATTCTGGTGTCGGGCTTCGTATCGCTGACGCTCACGCCGATGCTGTGCGCGCGCCTGCTGAAGCCCACAAACCTGCACGGTTCCAACAATGTGTTCACACGATTCAGCGACAGCTTCCTGAACGGTCTGAATACAGGTTACCGCGTTACGCTCGACATCGTGCTGCGCCATCGCTTTATCATGCTGCTGGTGACGTTCGCCACCTTCGGGCTCAGCGTTTACATGTTCTCGAACATACCTAAAGGCTTCTTCCCGACGGAAGACACCGGGTTCCTGTCCGGCTCGACTGAAGTCAGTCCGGACACCTCCTTTGCCGTCCAATCGGAATTGAGCCAGAAGGTCGCGGCCATCGTCCTGAAAGATCCCGCCGTGCTTTACGCCTCGTCGGCAATCGGCTTTGGCGGCGGCGCCAATCAGGGCAGCCTGTACATCGCCCTCAAGCCAAAGGACGAGCGCGGCCCTATCGGCGACGTGATCGTGCGGCTGCGTCGCAGCACGTCGCAGGTCATCGGCATCAATGCCGTGTTCAACCCGGTTCAGAGCATGAACCTGAGCGGCGGGCGCCAGTCTCGCGCACAATATCAATTCACGCTGCAATCGGGCGACCTCACCGGGCTTTACGAAAAGGCGCCGGAAATGCTGGAGGGGATGCGCGCCCTGCCGCAATTGCGTGACGTGAACACCGATCTGCAAATTCGCAATCCCGAGCTCGTGGTCGACATCGACCGCGAGAAGGCGGCGGCTTACGGCGTCAGCACGGACCAGATTCGCGCGGCGCTCTACAACACTTTTGGCGCCCGGCAGATTTCGACGATCTTCACGCAATCGGCCGATTATCCGGTCATTCTGGTCTCCAGCAAGCAATTCCAGGAAGACCCGTCTGCTCTGAGCCGCATCTTCATCCGCGCCGGGTCCGGCGGGGGCGCGGCGGCCTCAACGGCTGGCGGGGCCAACACGGGTGCAGCGAGCACAGGCATATCCAACCAGCCCATCGTGCCGCTCGATCAGGTGGCGACCGTTCGCCGCGCCGTCGGGCCGCTGACGGTCAACCGCCAGTCGCAGCAACCTGCCGTCACATTGTCCTACAATGTCGCGCCGGGCGTCGCGCTCGGCGAGGCTAACGAGGCGATCCGTCGCGTCGCGCGCGAAATTGGCATGCCCGCGACGATCTCGACCAATTTCTCGGGCGCCGCGGCTTTGTTCGAACAGGCGCTTGCGGGACAGGCGGCGCTCATCATCGCCGCCGTGCTCACCATCTACATTCTGCTCGGCGTGCTCTACGAGAGCTATATCCACCCGCTGACCATTCTATCCGGCCTGCCATCGGCTGGCATTGGCGCGCTGCTGGCGCTGCAATATTACAAGATGGACCTGTCGGTGATCGCCATCATCGGCGTGCTGATGCTGATAGGCATCGTCAAGAAAAACGCGATCATGATGATCGACTTTGCGATTGAGCGACGGCGCGAAGGCATGGACGCTGCGCCCGCCATTCGCGAGGCCGCGCTCATCCGTTTCCGCCCCATCATGATGACGACGCTGGCCGCCATTTTCGGCGCGATCCCGATCATGATAGGCGCCGGCGCCGGGGCTGAATTGCGCCAGCCGCTCGGCGTGGCGGTCGTGGGCGGGCTGATCGTGTCGCAAATGCTGACGCTCTACATCACGCCAGTCGTCTACATTTACCTCGACCGGGTGGACAGCTATCTCTCCGGTCACACTGCGCCTGAGGAGGAGCCTGGCCAAACTCCCAATCTGGAGCCCGCTCACGCACGCGCCGCAGAATAACTCTATATCTCCGCCGTCTGCGTGGGTGGCCGGGTCAAGCCCGGCCATGACGCGTTTGCCCGTATCCCAAAGCTGTCTAACGGCGCAGGCGCTCTAAGCCGGCGTCGCCGAAATCACTTTGAAGGTCCGTAATTCGTCTTCTTCGTTGCGGATTGAAACGTATTCGCCCGGCGTGAAAGCATGGACGCCAAAGCGATAGCCCGCCTCCTCGTCCTCCGTCGTACCCAGCTCGTAATCAAACGCCCATGTCGCGCCGCCAACGCCCCCGGCCCGGCGAACAAGCAGGCCCCGCTCGACGATTTTGCCGTGCTCAAGTCGATGCACGAAGCAGCGAACGCGCTCCTTTTTCCATACCTCAAGGTTGATGAACCCGGCCTCGTCCAGCGGCGCCACGAATTCATAAGCATGAACGCCCGGCCCTGCCGGTGCGCCTTTCGCCCGCGCCTCTTCCAGCACGATCTTCCGCATTTGCACGCCGTGATTGCTCATTTCACCCTCGAACCTGTTCGCAGGCGCAGCCGGATCGTCCCGCGCCTTCAGGGATAATCCTCGCGCGGGCGAACCGTTCTTCACCATGCGCGAGATCAAAAGAGCGCGATCATGGCCTTAACCTTGTATTAACGCTCAAGTCCATGCTACGACGAGTGCGAGGCCAGCAATTTGTCGTAGCGTTATTTCATTGAGGGCGCCTCCGTGCCGATTTCATATTTTCGTTTCAAAAGGGAAAGCGGCTCACGCGACGCCGCAACCGCCGCCTTTGCATTGCCACGGCGCGCGCTGATTGCACTGGGCCTCGGCTTTGCGTGCGTGGCCACAGCGCTGGCGACGCTGGACCCCACCGCAAACTCTGTGCTGGCTGCTCCAGAGGATAGCGCGGCGTCTTACTGGCTTAGCGAACGAAGGCAGAGCGCCCCCTCAGCGCAAGCGATCAGGCGACAACAAGCCCAGCAGCGCCATGCCCAGCAGCAGCAAGCGCGCCTTCAGGAACAAGCGCGCCTTCAGCAGCAAGCGTCATGGCAGCAGCAGCAAATGCAATTGAGGCGACAGCATCAGCTTCGACAAGCGCAGCAGCAGGCGCGATATAATCATCAGCAACAGATCCACGCGCAGATGCAGCAAGCGCCGCGCCGCTCCGAACTGTCGCAGTTCATAGACCGGATGCCGTGGAACCGCGTCGTCACGATCACGCCGCGCGCGTTTGATCTGCCGCGAACCCCTAAGGTCGCGCCTGTTATCGCGCCGACAAGTCAGCAACCGCGAATCTCGTCGCCCGCCGTCGATGTAGATGCGAGGCCCGCTGCGCAAAAGACAGCCGCCGTCAGCGTGGCGCCGAGATCGAAGATTAAGCCGAAGCCGCGCGCCCTTTGCGTGCGCCTCTGCGATGGCTCGTTTTTCCCTGTGCCGGGAACGGGCGCCGGGACGCAGGAAGATTGCAACCTCGCCTGCCCGCGCGCCCCTACCCGGCTCTACAAAACCACCAACGGCGACATTTCGACCGCCGTCTCGGCCGCGACCGGCGCTTCTTACTTCACCTTGCCGGTCGCGATGCGCTTTTCGAAAGCGGTCGATCAGACATGCTCGTGCGGGAAGAGCGACCCGATGGCGACGATTCTCCGCGACGCGACGCTGCGCCGTGGCGACCGTGTGATGACGGCGGATGGTTTCCGCGTGTTCAAGGGCGGCGCCAGCCCCCCATATTCGCCGCGTAATTTTGACAGCATCGACAAGGCTCTGAACTTGCCGCGCAGCGAACGCGCCATTCTGCGCTCGATGGAGCGGGCGACAGGCGTGCGCCCTGGCGCTGGTCGTCGCGACGCTTTCGCGGCGTTGTCGCAACCAGATATCCAGACCGGCCGTTCCGTCTCCCAGTAAGGAGCGCCAGCAAAGCCGCCTTTGAAAAGCTCAAATGCGGCTCGATATCCAGAGCCGGGCGCGCTAGAAAGCTTGTCAGGTGTGGCGCGGCGCTGGAGCCAATGAACAGCAGAAGAAAATGGGCGACCGCCATTGCGGCCATTGCGCTGATCGTAATCGGCGCGATTCCCTGGCGCGTTTGGAGCGCTGGACCGGCGCGCGAACTGGCGGCGCTCGGGCGTGCAGCCACGGGCTTTGACGCGCAAGCCTCCGGGCGCACGACGATACGCCTGCTGCCGCGACCGACGCTCACTTTCCATAACGTCAGCCTCGTCTCGCCTGATCGCACGGTCGGTCTGAACATCGAGCGCCTGCGGGGCGATTTGCGGATTGCGGCGCTGCTTGGCGGGCGCCTCGAATTCTCCGGGCTTGGCGTCGTCAATCCGGCCCTGACCGTCGAGGCCAACGCGCTCGACGATTTCGCCGCGCGGCTGCGCGCCTTCGCAGCATACGAAGATGCGGGCGGCGCACGACCGGAGGTTTTGGAGATCACGGGCGGGCGCGCGCAGATCGGCGCCACAAGGGCGGGCCGCGTTTTCGAAAACGTCCACGCGCTTTTGCGCTGGGAGAACAAGGAGGCCGCCGCAATCTCCGGTGGCTTCAGCACCGAAGCGGAGAATTTTTCGCTGCAGGCGCTTCTCGACAAACCGTTATCGCTCATGCGCGGCGACGATTCGCCGTTCACGCTGAAAATCGCATCTCGCATCGTCGATCTTTCGCTGAACGGAACCATCTCGGGCGGCGCGCGCTGGCTGATGGAGGCGCGCATAGCGGCGACATCGGAACGCCTGCAGCCATTGCTGACCCTGCTGGATGTGCGTCCGCCATTGCCGGGAAGGCTTGGACGCTTCGCGCTCAGCGGCCAATTGCGCGCGCTGCCGCAGACGGCTTCCCTCTCCGATATGAAGCTGGCGATCGACGCCAATTCTTTCGATGGCTCGTTGAGCCTGCGCATCGACGAAGGCAGGCCAAGACTGTCGGGAACGCTGGCGACCCGCGCGCTTGAGTATTCAACCCGCGATCTTGGCCTGCACGCCCTGAGCGGAGCGCAGCTTCGGGGGCAAGGCAAAAGCTGGAGCAAGGAGCCGTTAGGATCGCCAAATCTCGCGGCCTTCGACGCGGACCTGCGGATCTCCGCCGCAAAAGCGCTGTTGGGCCGCTTTGCAATGACCGAGGCCGGCGTTCTTATCAAGCTGGCCGATGGCGCACTTGAGGCGATCGTCGCGGATTCGCAGGCCTATGGCGGCAAATTGCGCGGACGCGTGACGCTTCAGGCAGAGTCGGCGCAATTGCCCTCAAACCTGTCGTTGGCGATCACGACGACCTTCGCAAACATCGAAAGCGGGCGGCTGCTGCGCGATCTGGCGGGCGTAGCGCAGGTGCAGGGCGCCGCCAGCGGGGAGGCGAGCCTTGCAGCGAGGGGCGACTCCATCCACGCGCTGATGAGCGATCTTCAGGGCAGCGCCCGCACTGCATTTTCTAAAGGCGAGCTGATGGGTCTCGATATCGAACAGGCCGTGCGCCGGGCCGAACGTCGCCCATTGTCGATCCCCTCCGACATGCGCTCAGGCCAGACCACGTTTATCTCCGCAGACATGGAGGCGCGCGCGGCGCGTGGCGCCATGACGATCAGTTCCGCGCGCATCATTGGGCATGGCGCCGAAATGAGCATCGCCGGCGGGGTCGAGCTTGGAGATCGCACGCTGCGCCTTTCGGTCGCCGCCGCGCCGCCGCGCACAAATGCAGGCGCCTCGCGCGAGCCGGTCTTGCTGCTGGACATCGCAGGCGCGTGGGACGATCTGCGTCTGTCTCTCGACGCTGAAAACCTGATCCGCCGCTCTCGCGCCGCAGCCCCCCTCTTGCGCCAGCCCGATCCGCCGCAACCAATCAAAATCGAACCCGCAGATCTGGCCCCCGCCGCCATTCCCGCCAGCGACGGACCATAGCTCAAACCGCCCGCATGCGTTGCGCGATCGCTGCGCCAGTGAGCAGAACAAGCCCGACGAACGCCAACAGCAGAGTGGAGACCGCGTTCACCTCCGGCGTGACCCCTAGCCGAACCTGCGCATAGACGCGCATCGGCAAAGTCGTCGAGCCCGGCCCCGAAAGAAAGCTGGCGAGAACGAAGTCATCAAGCGAAATTGTAAACGCCAGCAAAAAACCAGCCAGTAACGCAGGCGCAATCAGCGGCAGCGTGATCGTGAAGAACACCGTGAACGGACCGGCGCCAAGATCATGCGCCGCATCCTCCAGCGACCGGTCCAGCATCTTGACGCGCACATGGACGAGCACCGCAACAAAGCACATCCCAAGCGTCGCGTGCGCTATGATGATTGACAGCAATCCGCGCTCAAGGCCAAGCGCTACAAAAAGCAAAAGCAGCGCAATTCCGAGCACGATCTCGGGCATGACGAGCGGCGCGTAAATCATTGCGCCAAACAATGTACGACCCCTGAAACGCCCATGACGGGCCAAGACCAGAGCGGCCAGAGAGCCAAGCACAGTCGCGATGCTGGCGGAAGCGAAGGCGACGCGCAGACTCACCCAAAGGCTCTCAAGCAAGAGCCGATTATCCAGAAGCGCCCAATACCATTTCGTCGAAAACCCGCCCCAGACAGTTACAAGTTTCGAGGCGTTGAAACTATAAATCGCAAGCAGGCCGATGGGCGCGTAAAGAAATGCAAAGCCAAGCAGCAGCGCTGCAAAGCCGCTGGCTCCTATGCGCGGCATCACGTATCCGCCTCCCGCGATTGCGCGCGCTCAAACAGAAGTAGCGGCGCAAGCAGCAGGCCAAGCAACACAATGGCGGCAGCCGAGGCCATCGGCCAATCTCTGTTGCTGAAAAACTCCGCCCACAATAATCGCCCGATCATCAAATCGTTCGACCCGCCCAACAGATCGGGGATGACGAACTCGCCCATCGCCGGGATGAACATCAACAGCGCGCCCGCGTAAAGCCCCGGCAGCGAGAGCGGAAACGTAACGCTCCAGAAGGCGGACGTTTTCGTGGCCCCAAGGTCCATAGCCGCTTCCACAAGAGCGCTGTCCTGCTTGTCCAGCGCGTTGAAAATCGGCAGCACCGTAAACGGCAAATACGCATAGACCAACCCGATCAGCACTGCGCCTTCGGTTGCAAAAATACGAAGCGGCTCGGCGATAAGCCCCATGCCAAGCAACGCATGATTCAGCAGACCCTCATCCTTGAGAATCACGATCCAGGCGTAAACGCGCACGAGAAAACTGGTCCAGAACGGCGCAATCGCGAGCACGATGAGAATGGGGCGCCAATGAGCGGGCGCGCGCGACATCGCAAGCGCAAGCGGATAGCCAATCAGCAAGGCGATCAACGTAGCCAGTCCGGCGATGCGCAGCGATGAAACATAAACATCGAGATAAAGCCAGTCGCTTAACAATAAAGAATAGGAGTCAAACGTGAATTGACGCGCGCTTTCAACCAGCCCCCAAAAACCGTCAGACAAATTGAAAACCGGCTCATAGGGTGGCCGCGCCATTGCCGCGCGCGAGAGAGAAAGCTTCAACACAATAGCAAACGGCGCGACGAAAAACGCCAGCAGCCACAACAAGGGCACAGCCAGCACAAGCCTGCGCGCCAGCGACTTCATCGACACAAGACCCGCGCCGCATCGGGCGCATAGGAGATGAAAGCGCGAGCGCCGCGCTCAAACGACCCGTCAATTCCGGACGAAGTTATAACCCGCACAACCGCGCCATTGTCGCAACGTATGCGCCATGAAATTGAGGCGCCGAGATAGACTATTTCAACAATCTCGCCAGCCAGCACATTGCCGGTGAGCGGCCGCTCTGCATGCAGATTCATACGCTCGGGCCGAACGCAAATGGCGACCGAGGCGCCGGGATGAAAAGCCTCATCCGCCCCGTCGACGACGAGATGCAAAGCTCCTTCAATTTCAAGTTGAATCTGCGACGCAGCGCCCTCACGCACGCAAGCCTCCAGCACATTTGCATCGCCGATAAACCGCGCCACCCAGCGCGAGGCGGGCTTCTCATAAAGGCGACGCGGCGCAGCGATCTGCGCGAGGCCGCCATCGCGCATAACGGCAATGCGCGAGGCCATCGCCATCGCCTCGTCCTGATCGTGTGTGACGATGAGAAACGACACGCCCAGATCGCGCTGCACCTGCATCAGCTCGAACTGAATCTCTTCGCGCAATTTGCGATCCAGCGCCGACAGAGGCTCGTCGAGAAGAAGAAGTTTCGGCTCTCCCGCAAGGGCGCGCGCCAAAGCAACGCGCGCTTTTTGTCCACCCGACAAACTATCGGGGCGCCGCTCCTCGAAGCCCTCCATTCGTACAAGCGCCAGCATGTCGCGCACGCGCTGTCCGATCATTCCAGCGCTCAAGCCGCGCCGTTTCAGCGCATAGCCGATATTGGCCGCCACATTCATATGCGGAAACAAAGCGTAGGATTGGAACATCATGTTCACCGCACGCTTGTGCGGCGGATCGGCGCTGACGTCGCGCCCGTCGATAAAAATGCGCCCGGCGTCGGGACTCTCAAAACCCGCGATCAGCCGCATCAAACTCGTTTTGCCGCAACCCGACGGGCCCAGCAGCGCGAAGAACTCTCCGCCCGCAATCTCCAGCGAAACGTCATCGACAGCCAGCGTTTTGCCGAAGGCTTTGCTCACGCGCTCAATTTGGAGAAGCGGCTGCGGCATAGCGACTTCAGCCCGCGCTTCGCTGGGCCGCCGTCAGCGTGTTTTTCATCAGCATGGCGATTGTCATGGGGCCAACGCCGCCGGGCACGGGGGTAATCGCGCCAGCGCGCTCACGTGCGGCAGCAAACGCCACGTCGCCCACAAGCCGTGTCTTTGGCTTGCCGGCTTTATCGAGCCCCTCGCCCGGCACGCGATTGATGCCGACGTCGATGACGATTGCGCCGGGCTTGATCCACGCGCCCTCAATCATTTCCGGAAGCCCCACAGCCGCCACCAGCACATCGGCGCGCGCAACCACGGCCGCCAGATCGCGCGTGCGCGAATGGGCGATGGTGACGGTGAGATTTTCAGCGAGCAGCAAATGCGCCATCGGCTTGCCGACAATGTTGGAGCGCCCAACGACGACCGCCTCAAGCCCCGCCAGCTTGACGCCGAGCTTGCGCGCGGCATCGTGCAACAAGATCATCGAGCCCGCAGGCGTGCATGGAACCAGAGCGCGGGCGGTCTGCCCAGTCGCAAGCAGGCCAGCGTTGACGGGATGAAAACCATCCACGTCCTTTGTCGGCGAAATCGTCTCAAGCACTTTTGATGCGTCGATGTGCGCAGGCAGCGGCAATTGCACGAGGATGCCGTGGATCGCAGGATCAGCGTTGAGCGCGGCGACGAGCGCGATCACATCAGCCTCGCTCGTGGCCGCATCCAGCGTGTGCTGCACCGAATGGAAGCCGCAAGCTTCCGCCGCGCGCCCCTTTGCGCGCACATAAACCTGGCTCGCGGGATCTTCACCAACCAGCACGACGGCAAGCCCGGGGCGAACGCCACGCGCAACAAGATCGCGCGCCGCCAGCGCAATCTCGTCCAGAACCTGGGTAGAGACGGCTTTGCCGTCTATGAGATATGCCGGGAGATATGCTTGCGAAGATTCTGGAGAGCCAGCCACGCGCTTATCCTTTCAGACCGGAATCGTCCCGGCGTTCACCTGTGTTTTCGCAGACCCGCGCCCCGGCGCCAAGATGGCGTAAGATTGTCAGCTCGAACGAAAACTGAAGCACGCTTTGTGGACGCCCTCGCCGGCCGCCGCAAGTAATGTGATGGAGGGTTTGTCGTGCAACTCGCCCGCAAAATCCTCGGGGTCGCCGTGGCCGCTCCATGCCTCGATGCAGAGAAAAGGCGCGCCGGGCTTCGACCATAAAGCCCAATGGGGAAAGCCCTCGCTTGCAATCTCAATCGTGCCAAAGCCTTCCCGCTCGAACGTAAGCGTACGACTCTTCGCGTTGATAAAACACAGCGCCTCGTGCGTAAAAAGCTCAGGCGACAGCGCCAGCTCGCGACCGGTCAACGCAATGGCGCGACTGGTTTGCGAGAACAATCCGCCCGGCCCAATGATGGGAACGCTTGGCGCCTCCGGTTGATCGAAGACAATGCGATAATCGGAATAATCCCCGCCGCAGAACGGCCAAACGAAACCTGGATGCAGGCCGATGGAGTAAGGCATCGCCTCGGCGCCCGTATTGCGCACGCGGCATGTAACATCCAGCGTGTCTTCGCTCAGGCGATAATCAACGCAAAGCTCGAAAGCAAAGGGATAATGCGCGCGCGTTTCAGCATTGTCGCGCAGCGTGAAGCGCGCATGACTTACGCTGATTTTCTCGCTCGTGAACTCGGCGTTCGCGGCAAAACCATGCACCGGCATTGGATAAAATACTCCGTCGACTTGCACGTGGCTTTCTCGCGTCCAGCCGACGACGGGGAACAACACCGGCGATACGCCGTCCCAGATCGCAGCGTCAGCCGTCCATAACAAAGACTTGTCAGCGACGCTCCATCTATGCAATTCAGCGCCGTGCAGCGAAATCGACGCGCACGCCGTCCCGCAGCGGAGTTCAATCATTGCTGGCCCGGTGGATCGTCCTGCTCCGCTTTCCAGCGTTTGACGATTCCAGAATCAATGTCGAACAAATCCATCATCCGCCCAACCGAATGGTTCACGATATCGTCCAGCGATTGCGGCCTGTTGTAAAATGCAGGCATGACCGGAGCAATGATTGCGCCCATTTCCGACAATTGCAGCATGGTGCGCAAATGGCCCGTATGCAGCGGCGTCTCGCGCACCGCCAGCACAAGGCGACGGCGCTCCTTGAGCACGACGTCAGCGGCGCGGCTCATCAAAGAGCCAGTCACGCCAGTGGCAATTTCACTCATCGTGCGAATCGAGCACGGAGCGATCAGCATGCCCAGAGTGGGGAAAGATCCAGACGAGATCGAGGCGCCAATGTCGCCCATCGGATGATAATCGTCGGCCAGCTCACGCAGATCTTTCGCCTTCATGTCCAGCTCATAGGCCAGCGTCAACTCGGCTGCCTTGCTCATGATGAGATGGGTGTGGACGCCCGCCGCGCGCAGCAATTCCAGCGCGCGAACGCCATAGATAATGCCGGATGCGCCGCTGATGCCGACGATGATCCGCTTCTTTGATTGATCCGACACGCGCGCTCCCCGGCTACTTCAGAAAAGGCTTTGAACGGAGGCAAAGCCCCCGTCAAGCCGCCAAACATTATGCGCGAGAGCGCAAACTCTCAAACGCCTCCAGCAAGGCCTGACGCGGAGCATCGGGAAAAACAACCTTCAGCATTGCCGCACAAGCATTTATATTACGCGCCGCCGCATCTGCCGGATCGCACGCCTCGCCCCAGTTTGCAGCTGGTTTCAGCCCAAACAGCGCCTCTTGCTGCAAGCGCTCGGACTCAAGCTCAACAGCTTTGACTTTGTCCCGCAGCGCAGCTGCAGCAACGCTTTCCATCGCAGCGTGCGGCTCGCGCAGAAAGCGGCGCACCGCGCGTAAAGGCCGCACCGCCTCATTGCGCCACGCTGCAATTGCTAAATCAGCTTCCGCAAGATCGTCCGACCGCACCGTGCGACCCTCCTTCGCAAGCCAAAGCGCAAACAGCAGCACGTTCACGTCAACCCCGCATTCGTCCTGAAGGACAATGCAAGCAGCCGGAACCCCGGGCGTGCGATAGAGCGCGAGTGAAAAAGTCCAGAACGGCGAAACGTCAGCCATCAGAATTATCTCCGTAGAGCCGCGCTTTTCCTAACACGATGCGCAGTTCTGGCAAGCCTGAAGCCGGGCTTAAGTCTTGTCACAGGAACTTCCCGGCATTGGCGACGTTGGCGGACTTGAACCAAACGTGGAGCCGCGCATGTACGCTCACCAGATGATCAGCGCCCACCCGCACGTAAAAGGCAGCACGAACGACGTGCTTATTGATTGCATCGAGGAGTGCTATTCCTGCGCGCAGGGCTTGCACATCCTGCGCCGATGCATGCCTTGGCGAACCCATGGTGCAGCAATTAACCCAATGCATCAGGCTGAATCTCGATTGTGCCGATATATGCGCAGCAACGGGTACGGTCGCCACAAGACGCAGCGGCGCCAACGAGGAAACAATTATAAACATGCTTAAAGCATGTGCCGGCGTCAGCATCCTTTGCGGCGAAGAATGCCGCCGGCACGCAGCCGCACATGAGCATTGCAGAATTTGCGCTGACGCCTGCATGTCTTGCGCGCAATTATTCGAAGAAGCCTTGCAAAGCATGGCGTGAAAGAAAAGAAACGACATCGCACGCCAAACGGGTATGCGCCCAATGGACATCGCGACACACTTCCGCGTCGTTGCCCATTGGCTCCAACAAGATCAGGTTTGAAGCTTCCAAACATGGTCGAAGGAGGTGTGAATGACTGACGCGCTGGAGCAAAATGCCAAAGGCGTATCAATCATTCTGGATCCGCTGAAATTTCGTAGAGCCGGATTGGCGTCGGCGCTGACGCAATGGGCTATTGCAAACGCTGTCGGGATCGAACAAAGAGGGCTGGAACAGCCTGAATTCGCGCAGATAGAAAACCTGCGTCTTGCTATTATAAATCTCGGCGGGGCAAGCGTCTCTGACAGTGAAAGCCTCGGTGCAATCGGCAAGCTTCATGTGCTTGCGCCCAAGGCCCGCATTGTAATTATATCAGATCGCGAAGACGGCGCTGAAGTGGTCGCGGCGTTTAAAAGCGGCGTGCATGGATTTATTCCCACGAGCACGGAACCCTCCGTTGCTTTGCAGGCGCTGTCCTTTGTGCTTGCTGGCGGATCGTTTTTCCCCCCCAATGTGCTTCTCGGCAAGGGGCGAAGTACGCCACAAATCAGCGAGTCGTCCGTCGAAACAACGCTGTCGATGGGCCCGGCAAAACATTTCACGCCCTCGCAATTACGCGTAATGGCGCAATTGAAAGATGGAAAATCAAACAAGCTGATCGCACGAAACCTTCGATTATGCGAAGCGACCGTAAAGCTGCATGTGCGTCAAATCATGCGGAAACTGGGGGCTTCAAACCGAACGCAGGTCGCAATCTATTGTTCAACGGACGGCGCTGTGGAGAGCATTCTGCGTGCTAACGGCGAGGGGATCGCCGCCAACAACGAGGGGAGCGATGAGGACGCGCTTCTGCTTCCGAACGGGCGCTCTGACACAGGCTTATCCTGATTTTTACGGCGCCCGCGCTAGTGGACCGGCGCCGCGAACGTCGCTCGATATCATGGCCAGCGCTATCTGCGTTCTGTTCTGAACGCCAAGTTTTCGCATGATCTGCCTGATATGAATTTTCACCGTCGCTTCCGCTATGTTCAATCGACGCGCAATGATCTTGTTGGAATGTCCAAACTTCAGAGCCTCGATAATATCATTCTGCCGCTGCGTGAGATGCAGCGTGCCGTTTGAGTTTTCGCTCTTCTCGCGCACCACGGAAGGCGCGCTTGAAAACAGGCTTTCGGGGGGGAAAAACTTCCCGCCAGAAATGACGAACGAGAGCGCTTTCAAAGCTGTCGGCGGCTCAAGATTAGTCGGGATGTACGCGTCCACGCCCGCAGAGCAAGCGAAACGCACGATGGCGGCATCCACGCTGTCGGAAAAGACCGCTACCGGGATTGTGGGCGATCTCGTGCGCAAGCATTGCAGCGCAGCCACAAGTCGATCATCGGACATACAATCGCCGCCGACGTTGAGAATGTAAATCTGCGGATTTTGAAATTCCGCTATGCGTAATTCCTCTAGGCTGATCGCCTTCAGCGTCAAACCTTCCGTGAACACCCATTGTGCGAGAATGTTCGCAAGACCAGCTCTTCTGAACGGCAGCGCGTCAACCAGGATCGCAAGTCCCGCATTCTCAATTACGGAAGCGTTCTCAATTACGGAAGCGTTCATGGCGAACTCCGAATATTCGACGCAAAGCGTCACCGCCCCCGCGGTAAACAGAACATCCGAACGACTAGTCTTGCTTTGCGATCGTCTGGATCGCAGATGGCCCTGGCTGGCGTTCAAGTTGAACCAGCCAAGGGCCGCGCTGATGGATAACAATAGATTACATTTTGATTGAGAACGCCAGAACGCTCTGAAACCAAGGTAAATCGAGAACTCGGCCTTTGAAGGCGGCAGATGCACGCAAGCGCGCATACGGCATTAAATAAACTATTTTTAGCGCCTCATGGCCGTAATGCGCGCAGAACTCCCCCAAAAGAATGATAGGCGCTTAGCACTTTGACGGGAGCGCCCCGCCCCGCGATCATTCATTTCAAAGTGAAGCGAGGGGAGCATGCGCAAGCAGTCTGAAAAGAATGGTTTTGATGCGGACGAAATGGCGACAATGTCCAGAATATATCTGCGCTGCAAAGCCAAACTTGATTACGCCGATCCAGATCAATTAGCTATTTCAGTCTTGTTGTTATTCCGAAACGGCGTGATCGACGAAGACAGGGTTTACGCATTGCTGATGCAGCGGATGGAGCAGTCCACGCGCTATCGCAGCGCGCCTGCGGGCTTGAGAAACCGTCCAACATGGCGGGTATGATCAACGAAAAAGGGGCGCTCCCGTAAGAACGCCCCTTGATCTATGAAAAGCGTTAACGCAGGTCTCAGGCGACCTTGTCAGCTTCGAAATGGCTGGCGCCAGCGGTCAGGTCGTAATCGCGCGCCGCAGCGTCGATGCGCTTGTCGGTGCCGCGACCCTTGTGGAAGGTCTTGATCTGAAGCAGTTCGAGATCTTCCGCGCCGCAGCTTTCAAACCAATAGCGGGCGCCGGCGGGGATCAGGATGCCTTCGTGCGGGCCAAATTCGCCACGCACCACATCTTCGGGACCATAGAAGCGCGCACGGCCTTTCAGCACCATCCAGGTGATGTCGACGCCAGCATGGTAATGGAGGTTGTTCTCACCGCCTTGACCAAGGCAATGAACCGCGGCCTGGCCGCGCTCGTTGCTGGTCAGGCGCACGATGGCCTTGCGACGGTCATAGATGGCGGGCGCCTTGAAGCTGAAGGTCTGGATGGCGCCCTCGGCTGCGTCATGGTCAATTGCTGTATCGGACATAGGTGCTCCTGTTGCGAATGGGGGACGACGACCGGTAAGCGAGTCTGTCTTTATGCCCTATTTTGCGGCCATAGAGCGCTGTTTGCAAGGCCGCTTTTTCAGCGCCGCCTGCGAGCTATCCTGTGTTCCTCACAGCGGATTTGCCAATCACGCCTCAACGCTTCTTGTTGCGCCCGACCGAGCCGCGCGGACCGCTTAGAGCGATTGTGTTGCCGCGATTTTCATCCGACAATTTGCGCCAGCGCGCCAGGCGCTCGCCATCCAGAGCGCCGGTGGCGATAGCGGCCTGCACGGCGCAACCGGGCTCGTGGGCGTGGGTGCAATCGCGGAAGCGGCACAGCGGCGCCAGCTCGGTGATTTCCTCAAACAGCATGTCGATACCGGTGGCGGAATCGCCGACATGCAGCGTGCGCATGCCCGGCGTGTCAATGACCCAGCCGCCGCCGGCGATGGCGTGCAGCGAACGCGATGTTGTAGTGTGGCGGCCTTTGGAATCGCTCTCGCGAATGCCGCCCGTCGCTTGCGGCGCGTCTGTTAGCGCAAGCTGATCGGCGCCCACCAGCGCGTTCACCAGCGTTGATTTGCCAACCCCCGACGAGCCCACCAGCGCTATTGTTCGCCCCGCTCCGCACCACGGCGCAAGCTCGGCCCGCGCATCGCTGATGAGCGGGTTCAAAATCACGACCGCCAATCCGCGCTGCAGCGCGGCCGCCTCTGCCTGATAGCGAGTCGAATCATCCACCAGATCGGCCTTGGTCAGCAGCACGACAGGCTCTGCACCGGATTCGTTGGCGAACACGAGATAACGCTCAAGCCGGGCGGCGTTGAAATCGTCGTTGCAGGAGGTGACGATGAAAAGCGTGTCGATGTTGGCGCCGGCCAGTTGCGGAACCCTCCCGCCCTCGGTGTGGCGTTGCAGCACGGTCTTGCGCGCAAGGCGGCGCTTCAACACATGGGTCGCGGGCTCGACCAGCACCCAGTCGCCGACAGCGTAATCGCCCGTGTTGGCGTGAACCGGGAGGGCAAGCTTGATGGGTCCGTCTGGAGACATGGCGCTCATGCGCGCCCGGTGGACGGTCGCGATCCGCATTGGCGTGAGCCCGGCGTCGTCGAGGTCCAGTTGGTCTGCAAAGAATGAAGACCAGCCCAACACTTGAAGCTTCACTGACCCGGGATGCGCGGGCGCGGGCTCGAGCTGAATAGATTCAAGCGTAACGGCCTGATGTTTCTCCGCCTCGTCTGCACTCGCATTCATGGCGGCGTCCAAAGCTCTGGCGCGCGGACGCGAAAGAAGCCTGCGACGCGGCATCGTAAAACCGGTTTATGAAAATGGTCGGAGTGGCGGGATTCGAACCCACGACCCCTTGTCCCCCAGACAAGTGCGCTAACCGGGCTGCGCTACACTCCGACTGCGCGCGTTATAGAGAAGCCATTAGCGCCATGCAACAAGTATACGTCACGCGAGACGCTTTAGTCGCTTTTCCATCGTGATATTGTCCAGACTGCAAGAGGTTGTCTGGCGTTGTCCGTTACGCCTGGGCATTCTCGAGAATGCGTTTGCATTCTTCGAGATCGGCGAGCGCGCTTTCCAGCGCATGCAAATCGGTTTTACCAAGATACGAGCCCTGCGTCAGATATGCGCCTTGTGGGTGAGATGGCGCAGGCTGAGTGTCTCGCGCGGCGTTTCGGGGCAAGTCTCTGGTCGCCGTCAACACGGGCCGAGCAGCAGGGCCGCCAAAAGACGCGGACAAATCTTCCTGCGACGATTCTTCCAGCGACAAACCTTCCTGCGACAAACCTTCTTGCGCCGACAAGACAGACACGTTTGCGCCGCCGCTCTGCCCGCCCGAGGCCAGCGCCGCCACTTGGCGCGGCCCCTGTTCGGTGAGCAAACGCTGCACGCCCTTGATCGTGTAGCCCTCGCCATACAACAGATCGCGAATTGCCCGGAGCAGCTCGAGATCTTCGGGGCGGTAATAGCGCCTGCCGCCGCCGCGTTTCATCGGCTTGATCTGCGGGAAACGAGTCTCCCAAAAACGCAGCACGTGCTGCGGGAGATCAAGCTCCTCTGCGGCTTCGCTGATTGTGCGATACGCGTCGTCGTTTTTATCCATCGACCAGAAACCCGGCTGCGCCGGGCCCATCACGCGGAACCGGCTATTCGTCTTCCACACTCTGCCCGTTGATGCGCGCTTTCAGGATGTTCGAAGGTTTGAACACCATCACGCGGCGAGGACAGATCGGCACTTCAACGCCCGTCTTGGGATTACGCCCGATTCGCTCGCCCTTGTCCCGAACCACGAACGATCCGAACGAGGACAGCTTCACCGTCTCGCCCGCTTCGACCGTGTCGCTGATCTCTTGCAGAACCACTTCCACCAGATCCGCTGATTCAGATCTCGACAAACCTACCCGGCGATAGACCGCATCGGCAAGGTCTGCACGCGTCAGCGTGCGACTTTCCTTGGCCTCTAAATTATCAGCCTTCATCCTGGCACCAATGATTCGATTAGAAGGAAATTGAATAAATACAAAGCGATTTCATCTAAGCTTACGCTTGCAAAATGTCAACGCAGACCATGGCTTTTGCGTACAAATCAACACTTCAGATCAAGTGCCGGGGAACTACCATCGCACCATCACGGATCCCCAGGTGAAGCCGCCGCCCATGGCTTCCAGCATCACCAGATCGCCGCGCTTGATGCGCCCGTCGGCGCAGGCGACAGACAGAGCCAACGGAATTGAGGCAGCCGACGTATTGCCATGCATTTGCACGGTCTTAACAATTTTAGCGGGAGCGATCCCGAGCTTCTCGGCGGAGGCGTCGATAATGCGCTCGTTGGCCTGATGGGGCACGAACCAGTCGAGGTCGTCGGCGGTCGTGCCGGTGGCGGCGAACGCGTCGCGCATCACGTCCGTCACCATGCCCACCGCATGGCGAAACACTTCCTTGACGGACATGCGCAGATGGCCGACCGTGCCCGTGGTGGAGGGGCCGCCGTCGACGAACAGCTTTTCGCG
>CAMCMI010000033.1 GCA_945875875.1 Rhizobium sp. Q54 | reverse complement strand
CCAAGACCTCGGTGCCTAGAGAACGGGCCGAGCAGTCCTAGAGGTTTATCGCACGTATGCGCCTAGCGCCCCCTGCGTCAATGGGGAGCGCTCCTCTTCAGCCCTCACCCGAAAAGGCGAAGGTCAGCGTCTCGAAGAGGGCCTTCGGCACAGTCCCGGCCAATGCCGCCTTGCGGTTCATTTTCTCATATACCCATCATTACATAGCTATTTCAATAACATAGAAGTTCATGCTTTCGTCCTCCTTGGCGCGCCAGTATTCTTGTCAGTGTGTTTTATTGAACGAGGCGTGCCAGCGCTGCGCGCACTTAATACGTCCTCGATGCCGTTAACAGGGGCGGGCATTGAAGCACAAACGACGACTGAGCGAGAAGAGCCGCAGGAGCCTTCAACTGATAGCCGACGGCCAGAGCTATGGCCAAATCATCGATCAGCACGTCGATCTAAGATATCAGGACATATTCAAAGCTGCGGAAAAAGCCATGCAGCAGCAGGAGTCCAGCAGCGAATATCGCGACCGCCTCGTTGAAATACGCTCGAAATACACGAACGCCTATTTTCCGTGGACCATTGATTCTGATGCGCAGCTGATTTCAATGCACCAATCAGGGATCGGCGTCCTGAAATTGGCGTCTCACTTTTGCCGGCAACCTTCCGCGATCAGGTCGAGACTGGAGAAGCTGCGCCTCGAGTCTATAACGAGCGAGACCGAAGCGGGCTGATATTGCCCGTACGCAGCGCCAACATCAAATTATACTATAAATAAAAAATCGAAGCGTCGTCCAAAATCAGCAGATATGAAAACAATTTTAATACGACACAGGCGGCCCGCAGGCCGCCCGTATCCTGATATTACAATTGATAAATATAGGCTGAACTGACGCCGTGCTTCTTGGCGAGTTCGGCGGCTGAGGCGCCTGCCTTGCGCTCGGTCTTCAGCATTTTGCGGAAAGCGGCGAGCTCTTTGCCGGTGCGGCGCGTGCGCGTGGGGCCGGATTTTTTGGCGGCGGCGGGTTCGGAGGACGCCTTGGCCAGCATCTCCTGCAAGGATTCAATGATTTTGTTGAGCTTGTTGATCTCGCGTTTCGTCAGCAATGCATATCTCCTTAAGGACGGCCAGAATGGTTGTATTGTCAGCTAACAATCATTTTCCTAAATAGAAAGTAAAATAATCGAAGAAAACCCTGTTTAAGTCCCAAAAGTGAAAATTATTTCTTTGCAGCGCAAATTATCGTTCCTGATTAGCTATTTTTAACGCCGCCATAAGGCCGCGCGCCGGCGGATCAAGCGTCAAACTCAATAAAATTCTGGGCGGGCGAGCACTATTGCACAGCCGTCATGTTAGCCAAATCCGCCAAAAGCTATGCGCGGCCTGCGCTATTTTGGGATAATTCTCCATTGTAAAGGTTTTATAAATTGGTACTTAACGCTTAATGGCGGCGGCGCTTTGGGCGCGAGGTACGGAGTTGATGCATGAAGATCCTGAAGGCGCAGGAGCCGTGGATTGGGGCGCGCGGCCGCATCGGCGTCATTATTCCCTCGACCAATATCGGCGTGGAATATGATTGCCAGCGTATTCTGCCCCCTGGAATTACCTGGCATTTCGCGCGCTTTTTCGTGTCGCAACCTGATCTTTCCAGCGATAATATGTTTCTGGCCTTCATCGACGCGATCCGTGAAACAATCCCTCACGCCATGCGTGATATTATGACCTGCGAGCCCAGCTACATTATGATGGGCATGTCGGCGGAAACTTTTTGGGGCGGGCTTGAGGGCAATGCGGAGTTCGAGGCGCGGCTGCGCGACATTGTGGGGCCGGATATCGGCGTCACCAGCGGTGCCGCAGCGCTGACCGCCGCTCTGGATGCTTTCGGCGCAAAAACCGTGGCCGCGATCACGCCCTATCAGAGCGTTGGCGACGTGCAGGTTCAGCGTTTTCTCGAAGAATCGGGCTATAACGTCACCAAAGTCGTTGGCCTGAAATGCGACACCGCGACCTCAATCGCTCATACGCCGCCCCATGAAGTGATTGATACGATCCTGCGCCAGCTCGACGGACAGGATGTCGACGCCATCGTGCAGGCGGGAACCAACCTGTCCGGGATCGACATTTTCCCAACGCTTGAAAAGCAGCTCGGGAAACCCGTCATCCCCATCAATGTGGCAACCATCTGGCACGCGCTTCGCGCGCAGGGCGTGGATGATAAAATCTATGGACGCGGCTGGCTGATGGAAAGATTCTGAAGTTCAGCTTTTGTTCTTTTGCACTCAGCCGCTATAGTATTATAAATACGGCACTTGAAAAAAGGCTTCGAAATGACGGCGCAAGAAGAGTCTCGGGATCGGGTTTTGATTGCAGGCGGGGGGCCGGTCGGGTTTACGGTTGCGTTCAATCTGGCGCGGCGCGGCATTCCCTTTACGCTGCTGGAAGGCGGCGACAAGATTTTCGACGATCCGCGCGCGGGCACGATCCATCCCCCGACGCTCGAAATGTTTTCATCCATCGGCGTCTCCGACGAGATGATGAAACAGGGTTTCATAGTTCGTAATTACCAATATCGCGACCGGCGCGAAGGCGTGGTTGCTGATTTTGATCTCAGCATTCTTGGCGACGTGACGCCGTTTCCGTTCCGTCTGATGCTGGAGCAGCACAAGCTTTGTTATATTTTGCGCGACATGCTGAAAGCCTATGGGGATCATGAAATCCTCATGCAGCATCAAATCACGCAGGTTGAGCAGGATGCGAGCGGCGTCACCGCGCATGTGACGACGCCCGATGGCCCGAAAACTTTTCGCGGTCGCTGGATGATTGGCTGCGACGGCGGGCGCAGTCAGGTCCGCAAGTCCATGAGCGTGGACTTTGACGGCTTCACTTATCCCGAACGCTTTTTGATCCTGAGCACGCGCTATGACTTTGCGCAGCACGGGTATGCGATCACGAATTATATCGCCGATCCGCAGGAATGGTGCGCCCTGTTCAAAGTGCCCGGCAATGACGGCAATGGCATGTGGCGCGTGGTGTTCCCCACCGATCCCGAGGCGAGCCAGGAGCAATTGTTTGACGAGGCCAGCGTACAGGCGCGCATTCAGGGCTTCAATCCCAAACAGGGCGCCTATGACGTGGTGCATCGCAATCTTTACAGCGTGCATCAGCGTGTCGCATCAAGCTATCGTGATGGGCGCCTGATGGTGGCTGGCGACGCTGCCCATATCAACAATCCACTCGGCGGCATGGGCATGAATTTTGGCGTTCACGACGCGTTCAACCTAACCGACAAGCTCGCCAGCATCTGGTTCGATGGCGCCAGCCACGATTTGCTCGATCTCTATGACAGGCAGCGGCGCACTGTGGCTCAGGAATATCTGCAACGCCAGACTATCGAGAACAAGAAGAACCTGGAACAGAAAGACCCGGAGGCGCGCGCCCGCTTCCACGATGAATTGCGCGCGATCGTCGCCGATCCTGCAAAGCTGCATCCCTACCTGATGAAGGTGGCGATGATTGAAGGCATGGCCCGCGCGCAATCCATCACCTGAGAGCAAACATGAGCGATGCAGGCGTTTACGCAAAGCAGGGTTTTGGCAATCAATCAGGCTTTGGCGCGCGCCCGGCTTTGCTGCTGATCGACTTCGTCAACGGCTTCAACGATCCTGATTTGTTTGGCGGCGGCAATATCCCGAACGCTATCGCCAATACGCAGCGCCTGCTTGCGTGTGCGCGCAGGACCGGGATTCCCGTCGCGTTTACGCGCGTGGTCTATGCGCAGGACGGCGCCGATCATGGCGTGTTCTGCCTCAAGGCGCCAAGGCTCGCATTGCTGACGGAAGATGCGCATGCGAGCCAGATCGTTGACGAACTGACGCCCGTCTCCGGCGAATATGTTTTGAGTAAAACGCAGCCGTCCGCTTTCTTTGGAACCAACCTCGCCAATTGGCTGATAGCAAAGGGCGCCGACACTGTAATCGCAGTCGGCGCCACAACATCTGGCTGCGTGCGCGCGTCGGTAATTGATTCCATGTCTTATAATTTTAAAACAATCGTCGTCAGCGATTGCGTCGGCGACCGCGCTTTGGCGCCGCATGAGGCTAATCTTTTCGACATGCAGCAGAAATACGCCGACCTGATGACCTGCGACCAGACGATTGCAAAGCTGGAGCAGGTAGCGTCAAAAATCTCAGCCCCGCAGGGCTAACGCGCGTACGTGACCCTCAAAGCTGATCGGCTCGCGCCCCAGCAGCCAGCGTAATATATTGCCATTGCCGTGCAATCCATGCGCGTCGTAATGGCGGTTCATAATATCAAGCACGTTGATGCGGGCCTCCGGCATCCCGGCAGCGCGGGCGCCGTTGAGAAAGTCCTGCAAGGGCCGCGCCTGCGCGATGATTTCGCGGCCCAGAACGTGTGAGATGATGCGCGCGCAATCGTTTTGGTTCAACGCCTGGCGTCCGCCAAGCTCATAAATAGCGTTCTCGTGCCTGTCCTCCATGACCGCTAAAGCCGCCGCTTCCGCCAGATCGTCGAGATGAACGAGGCTGAAGCGCGAATCAACAGAGAACGGCATGCAATGGGCCCCGTCGCGCAGGATCTGCGGCCAGATTGCATCCACATGCTGCATGTAGCGGCATGGCTGAAGGATGGTGAAGCCAAGGCCCGAGCCGATCAAGTTCTCTTCTGCTTTCAGCTTGCGGCGGTGATGGGGCACGTCGATATGCGGATGCATGACGGAATAGAGCACAAGGCGCTGAACCCCCTGCGCGAAAGCGATATCCGTCAACATGGCGGCCAGAATATCCTCATTGGGATGCATAGGCGGGCAGATGTGGAGAATGCGAGAGATACCCTGCGTCGCACTGCGCAGAACCTCGGCGTCAAACAAATCGCCGATTACTACGTCCTGCACGCCGGAGGCTTTCAGCTCGTCGGCTGCATCTTGTCTGCGCACGAGCGCGCGCACGTTTGCGCCATGGGCGAGAAGCCTTGCAACGCAGGCCCGGCCTGTTTTGCCAGAGGCCGCAGTGACGAGCATGAGATCAGACGAGGACGACATGGAGCGCTCGGGCAAGAGGTGGGAAAGACTATAGCGGCAAAGCGTTTGCGTATTTGATCTGGTCGAGCGCGAAGCTTGATTCAATCGAGGAAATGCCGTCAAGCCGCGTCAGCTTCTGTTTCAGGAAATCATTATAGGCGGCAAGATCAGACACGACGACACGCAGCAGATAATCCCTGTGGCCAGTCATTAAATAGCATTCCAGCACTTCGCGCCATCCTGCCACCGCCTTGGCGAAGCGTTCCAGATCCTCTTCTTTTTGCCGCACCAGCTTGATCGAAACAAAGACGCTGACCGGAAGCCCGACGGCGCGCTGATCGAGCGTGGCGCCATAGCGCGTGATCACGCCGCGCTCTTCCAGAATCTTGATGCGTCTATGGCACGGGGACGGCGAGAGCCCGACCTTGTCGGAGATCTCCTGCATGGTCATGCGACTGTCCTGCTGGAGCAGGGTCAGGATTTTGCGGTCGATATCGTCGAGGTCCATCATTTAGAAAATTCTCTCAGTTCAGGCGTGGATAAGGCATTTATTATCCCAATAAATAGTCCTCGTATAGCAAATTTTGAAATATTCCCCCGCGCTCGCCGCCATACGATTTCATCGTTGGACTTGCGAGGCAATCATGAACACGCGCACCGAACGGCTGAAAATTCTCTCACAACTGGAGAAGAAAGTGCTGTGGCTGTCGTCGTGGATGATCCACCACGCCAACCATATCCGGCCCAACGAAGACGGGCTCAAGATCGGCGGCCATCAAGCCTCCGCCGCTTCGCTCACCACTATTATGACCGCGCTTTATTTTGGATTTCTGCGCCCGGAAGATCGCGTCGCGGTGAAGCCGCACGCCAGCCCGGCCTTCCATGCCATTCAATACCTGTTTGGCGCCCAGACGCGCGAGAAGCTTGAGAATTTTCGTGGCCTTGGCGGTGCGCAATCCTATCCCTCGCGCACCAAGGACACCGACTACGTGGACTTCTCCACCGGATCCGTCGGCCTTGGCGTCGCGCAGACGTTGTTTTCATCGCTCGTGCAAGATTACGTGCGCGCGCACGGCTGGATGGAAGGCAGGCGGGAAGGCAAAATGATCGCCCTGATCGGCGACGCCGAACTTGACGAGGGCAATATTTACGAGGCCCTGATCGACGGCTGGAAACAGGGTTTGCGCAACACCTGGTGGATCGTCGATTATAATCGCCAGTCGCTGGACGCCATTGTGCGGGAGGGACTTTGGGAGAAGTTCGACGCGATGTTCCGCAATTTTGGCTGGGACGTCGTGATCCTGAAATATGGCAAGCTGATGCAGGCTGCGTTCAACGAGGACGGTGGCGAGGCGCTGCGAAACTGGATCGATTCCTGCCCCAACCAGCTTTACGCCGCGCTTTGTTTTCAGGGCGGAGCTGCCTTTCGCAAACGCATGCTTCTGGAATTGCCCGCACGGGCTCACGGGCTGGTTGAAAAGCGCAGCGATGCTGAACTTCTCGCGCTCATGAGCAATCTTGCCGGCCATGATCTTGTAACCATGCTGGAGGCATTTGAGGCCGTCGATCATGATCGCCCGGTGTGTTTCATCGCCTACACGATCAAGGGCATCGGCCTGCCGCTTCAGGGCCACAAGGACAATCATTCCGGCTTGCTGACGCCAACGCAAATGGAAGCCTGGCGCCAGACGCAAAACATCCGTCCCGGCTTTGAATGGGAGCGCTTTGAGGGGCTGGACGTTGACGCGCGCGAGATCGACGATTTCCTGAAGGCCGCGCCTTTTAACGCTGCAAATTCGCGCCGCTGCAAGGCTGCGCTCGTGCCTGTGCCTGCGCGGCTTGATTATGCGCCTTCAAAAAACATGTCGACGCAGCAGGGCTTCGGGCTCGTGATGAGTGAGCTTGCGCGATCTGATCTGCCTGTGGTGCAGCGCATTGTGACGACGTCGCCCGACGTCACGGTCTCGACCAATCTCGGCGGCTGGGTCAATCGTCGGCGTCTGTTCTCACGCGAAGCGCGTGAGGACGTGTTCAAGCGCGAGAAAATTCCGTCCGCATTCGCGTGGGAAAGCTCGCCCAAAGGACAGCATATCGAGCTTGGCATCGCGGAGATGAATCTGTTCATCCTGTTGTCGGCTTTGGGCCTGTCGCACCATATCAACGGCGAACGCCTGCTGCCGGTTGGAACGCTTTATGATCCGTTCATTCAGCGCGGTCTCGATGCACTGAATTACGCCTGCTATCAGGATGCACGCTTCATGGTTGTCGCCACGCCGTCGGGTATTACGCTCAGCCGGGAGGGCGGCGCGCATCAATCCATTTCAACGCCGCTGATCGGCATGGCGCAGGCGGGTCTGGCCTCATTCGAGCCCGCGTTCGTGGATGAACTCGCCATCATCATGGCGTGGGGCTTTGAGCATATGCAGCGCGAGAGCGACGGCGGCTCGGTCTATTTGCGCCTGTCCACGCGCATGATCGAGCAGCCGCAACGGGTGATCAACGCCGAGCTTGCCAGGGATGTAATAGCGGGCGCCTATTGGCTTCGCCCGCCGGGTCCAAATTGCGAGATCGTCATCGCCTATACGGGGGCCTGCGCGCCTGAGGCGATTGAGGCCGCGGGCCTCCTTTGCGAGGATCGACGCGATATCGGCCTGCTGGCGATCACATCCGCCGACCGGCTGTTTTCCGATTATTCGACCGCGCAAAAATCGCAGGATTATGGAGCGCCCGCGACCAGCCACATTGAGAGCCTGCTGGGCGCGCTTCCGCCCCATTGCGGACTGGTGACGCTGATCGACGGCCACCCCGCCACGCTGGCGTGGCTTGGGGGCGTATGCGGCCATCGTATCCGTGCGCTTGGCGTGGAGACGTTCGGGCAGACAGGCTCCATCGCCGAACTCTACAAGAGCCATGGCCTCGATTGCGACGCCATCATCGAAGCCGCGCAAAGACTGGCGCCCGGGCGTCCCGCGCGCCATCGCAAGCTGTCAGCCTGAACAGGATCGTCTTGTGATTCAGGCGCAGTGAGGCCATAATCTTGCTTAACGTGCGCATGACGTGCGATCAATCTTGCGAAACGCTTCTAGCGTTCAACGAGTGGGGAGAGGGGAAAAATTATGGCCAAGGGGTATATCATTGCGCGCGTCACCGTAGAGGATGACGAAGCCTACATGCGTTATGCGCAGGGCGCAGGCGCTGCGATGAAAAAATATCGCGCCCGCATTCTGGCGCGTGGCGGCAAGTATGAGCCGCTCGACGGGCAGGCGCGGCCGCGCAACGTCGTTCTTGAATTTGAAAGCTACGATCAAGCGAAAGCTTATTTCAATTCGCCTGAATATCAGGCGGCGCGTGCTCATAGACTGGGCAAAAGCATCGGAGAATTCGTTCTCGTCGAAGGTTTTGACGGTCCTCAACCGCACGAGCATTGAGAAGCGACCGGCATGAAGCATGCTTGGCGTTACGCATCATTCGAAAAACAGTTCGGGAGACATTTGTCATGAAGTCTGAATTCACGATCGGCTTGTTCAACAAAACCCTGTTTAACAAGCGCGCCATGCTGGCCGCCGCATCTCTGGCAGTCTTTGGACTGGCGGCGCCCGCTGCCAGCGCGCAGCAATGGCCCTCACGCCCCGTCACCGTGGTGGTGCCCTTCCCCGCTGGCGGCAACACCGACACGATGGCGCGGCTCGCCAGCGAATTCCTCACCAAGCGCCTCGGTCGCAATTTTGTCGTCGAAAACCGCCCCACTGGCGGCGGAACTTTGGCTGCGGCTCAGGTCGCACAGGCGCCGGCGGACGGACACACGCTGTTTTTCGCCTCCGCCGGTCAATTGATCATCCTGCCCGCATTGCAGAAGGTCACCTACGATCCGCAGAAGGATCTCAAGCCCGTCAGCATTTTTGGCACCGGCCCCTTCGTGCTTGGCGTGAAATCTACCTTGCCGGTGACGAATTTTCAGGAATTCATCACCTTCGCAAAAGGCTACAAGGAAAAGCTGAACGCATCGTCGGCAGGCAGCGGCTCGATCGGCCATCTCACCGCAGCGCTGATGGCCAAGCGGATGGGCGTAGAGGTCGTGTTCGTGCCCTACAGAGGCGGCGGCCCCGCCATGGCGGCGCTCGTCGCTCACGACACGGACATGTATTTTGGCAACGCGTCCGAGCTGATCTCGCAGGCGGAGGGCGGTCGCATCCGCATGCTCGCCGTCTCAACGGAAAAGCCCATGAAGCAACTTCCCGGGCTGCCGCCAGTCGCCTCGGTGTATCCAGGCTTCAAGACGTCGTCGTGGAACGGGTTCCTTGTCGCGTCAGGCACGCCGCAAGACATCGTCACCAAGCTTGAAACGGAAATCCGCGCCGCCGTGCAGGACCCAACTATCCGCAGCCGCCTTGAGGCGCTCGGCATTGAGCCGGTTGGCAACAGCGCTGCTGAATTCGCAGCGGTGATCGACGCTGATCGTCCCTTCTATCAGGAAGCTATCGAGGCCGCCGGACTGAAGCGCGCCGAGTAAGGTATCGTGCTCTGGCGAGTAAAATCGCCAGAGCACGTCGAACTTGATTATAATTGTGCGGACAGCTTCGCCGCTCGCTTAAAAAGCTTCGAGACGACAAGGCCGGTCGCCGCAAGAATGAATGCGCTGATGATCAGCGAGCCTCGCGCGCCCACGCTCGCCAGCCCAAACCCAAACGCCACAGGGCCCGCCGCCTGCCCCATGAAGAATGAAAACGCATGTAGCGAATAGGCTGATTGACGGGAAGCCGGAGCCAGATCGACGACCTGCGTCTGAATCGAATTATGCAACAGCATGAACCCGAATCCAGTGACGCAGAAAGCTGCCGCGACAGCGGTCCACGCAATGTCAGCCGCCAGCGACAACGGCCCAAGGCTCATCAAAATTCCGCCCGCAGCCATGAATTGATAAACGTGGAAACGCTTCAGCAAAAGTTTCAACGTCACAACATACGCCAACCCGCCAATTCCAATTGAGCCAATGACGAGACCGGCTTCGCTGGCGCCGCCGATGCCGCGCTGGGCGAACATATCCGCGACATAGGGCATGAGGCCATAAAGCGCGACGCCCTCGATAAAGACCGTCGAATAACAAAGAACCGCCTTTGGATTTTTGAACACACTTTTGTAATTGGCCGCCACAAGACCAACGCTGAACGATTGCTGACCCTGAGGTTGCGGGCTCTTCAGGACAAAGCTTGCGGCCAGCGCGCCCAGAAGTCCAAACGCCGCAGTGGCCAGTAAAACATAACGCCAGCCGAACGCTTCGCCTACAAGGCCGGATGCGCTGATGGCGAAAATCTGCGCGAGAATCCCCATCGTCACGAAAACAGAAATCGCGATCTGTCTGCGCTCGGGCGGATAGGAATCGCCGATTGTGGCCATGCAGGCAGGAACGACGCCTCCCGCCGCAATGCCAGCCAGAAAGCGCGACGCCATCAGAAGCTCGAACGTCGGCGCGAATGCAGCTAAAAACAGGCATGCAGTTAACGCCCAGAGGCTGATCTTCAACATTTTCAACTTGCCGTAAATGTCGCCGAGCGGTCCAAGCACGGGCTGGCCGAGCGCGAAAGGGAGCGCATAGGCGGACGTCAGCAATGCGCCAGTGGCGATGCCTACGGAAAATTCGAGTGAAATAATTGTAACAAGCGGCTCAAGCGTGCGGCCAGATACGTTGGCGGCAAGACCCGCAAGGCACAGCGCGGGAAGCAACATACGAGATCCCGACATCAACATCGCCCCTGACTTGCCCCTGAAGCGCAACGCTTAACCGCGCAAAGCGCTTCATACGTCCGATTATGATTTACAAGCAAGCGACAGGCGATAAACTCATTAAATCAACCAGCAGAAACAATTGGGGGAGTTATGAAAAAAACCATCGTCATAGCCGCACTGGCAAGCGGCGCATTAACCACTGCGGCCTTCGCGCAAAGTCCTGCTGATTTTTATCGCGGCAAGACGGTTGACCTTATCATCGGTTTTGGCACCGGCGGCAGCAACGATACCTATTCGCGCATGCTTTCAACCCATATTGGGAAGCACATTCCCGGCTCTCCCACAGTGGTTTTGCGCAATATGCCGGGCGCTGGCAGCTTTATCGCCGTCAACCAGATTTACGCCGCCTCGCCCAAGGACGGCACGGTGATCGGCCTTGGCTCGCCGACGCTTGCGCTTGACGAAAAGCTCGGTACTTCAGGCGTTCGATTCAAGACGGCGGAATTAAACTGGGTCGGCCGCATTGGTCCGCTGGTGAACATTGTGTTCACGTCGAACAAAGCAAAAGCGCAGACGCTGGTTGACGCGCGCATTCACGAGACGACGCTCAGCGGCACGGGCGCGGGCTCCACCGCAGTCATTTATCCCTCAGTGCTTAACAAGGTTCTTGGCACAAAATTCAAACTCGTGTTGGGCTACAAGACGTCCAGCGAAGGCATGCTTGCGGTTGAGCGCGGCGAAGTGGAAGGCCATTCCACCGCCTATGAAGCCGTGCGCGCCGCCAAGCCGGCATGGCTCACCGACGGCACAATTACGATTCTCTCGCAATTTGGCCTGAAGCGTCTGCCCGAATTGCCCAACGTGCCAACCGCGATCGAATCGGCGCGCAGCGACGAGGAGCGCCAGATCCTGACGGCGATCATGTCGGCCAGCGAAATCGGCACCTCTTATTTCACCACGCCCAACACGCCGGCTGATCGCGTGACCGCGCTTCGCCGCGCCTTCGACGCAACGATGAAAGACGAAGGTTTTACCGGCGATCTCACCCGGATGCGGATGTCATCCGGCCCGCTGCCCGGCGAAGAGGTGCAGAAGATGGTGATGGAATTTACAAAAATGTCACCTGAACTGCTCGAGAAAGTTCGCGCAGCCTACACCAGCAATTAAAGCATCCGCTGGCTCGTCAAAAATGACGAGCCAGCAAATTACAAGTTATAATATAATTCAGGCTATGCAGCGCTCTACGCTTGCCGCTAGCGACAACAGCCGGCGGTCATGGTCGGCCGGCGCCGACAACATCAAGCCTGCGGGCGGATCGGGCAAGCGCGACATCGGGACTGAAATAGAGCAACCGTCGAGCATATTGATGACGGATGGATTGCGCAGGATCAGCAGGTTCAAACGCGTAAACTCGGCGTCAAGATCAAACGCCGCTATCGGCGGCGGAATGATCGGGACCGTTGGATAGACGAGCAGATCATACTCGCGCATGCGATGCTCAAAGCCCGCAATCAACCTGGCGCGCGTGCGCACAAGATCAATATAATCTGACGCGCTCTGCTCATGCCCGCGCTCAATGCGCACAAGCACGCGTTTGTCGTAAAGCCCGGCCCGCTCTTCAATAAGTTTGCGATGCGTGCTCAGGCTTTCAGGCGCCGCAAAGCCGCCGCGCGCATTGGCTGCGGGGATCGCGTCAATCTCGGGAAACGCTATCTCATCGATGATGGCGCCTGCGGCCGACAATTTCGAAAGAGCTTTGGCGAAAGCTCCGACCACATGATCGTCCATGTCGCCAAGCACATAGGATTTTGGAATTGCGATCCGCAACCCGCGCACATCGCGCGACTGCAATGGCAGCGCCGTCTCACCCGCAAGAATAGCATCAAGCGCTGCGCAGCAACCAACGCTGCGACCAATCGGGCCGATGGAATCAAGCGTGGTGGACAGCGGAAACGCGCCCGCCTGCGGCACGCGTCGCGCTGTTGGTTTGTAGCCCACAATCCCGTTGAAGGCGGCTGGAATGCGGCACGATCCGCCAGTGTCGGTCCCTAGCGATGCATGCGCCATGCCGTCAGTCAGCGCAATCGCTGCGCCCGAGGACGAGCCGCCGGGCACGCGGCCAGTCACGCGATCCCATATGTTTTTCGGCGTGCCGTAATGGGGATTAATGCCCACGCCCGAGAACGCAAACTCGGTCATGTTGGTGCGCCCCATCACGACAAAGCCAGCGCGCTTGAGACGCTCGACCACGCTCGCGTCGCGCTGTGCGGGCGCATTGGCTTCCAGCACGCGGGAGCCCGCGCGCGTCACCTCGTCCGTTATGTCGAACAGGTCCTTGATTGCGATTGGTATGCCTGCAAAACGCGACGGCGCGGCGCCGGCAGCACGCAGCCTGTCCATGGCATCCGCGCAGGCGCGCGCACGCTCATGGGAAACGCCTAGAAAAACGCGCGCGCCCTCTCCTGCGTCATCGTCGATGCGGGCGAGACAGTCCTCAACCAGAGCACGGCTTGTAATCGCCCCGCTTTGCAGATCACCGGCGAGGTCTTCGAGCAAGCGCGTCATCAACATCTCCGCACGTTTAACGAGGCGCGTTCAGACCGGATCGAAATAATGCATCTCGAGCAGGATGCAGCCCTTCTCCGACAAGAACGGGCCATGAAAGGCGCCGGGCGGACGACACGCATAAGTAAACGGCTGAAAGCTTTCGCCGCCCTTGCCTTGCTCGTCGTTGCCAACGGTGAGATCGCCGCTGACGAGGAAAACTTCTTCCCAATATTCATGCACAAACGGCTTGGTCGTGTAGACGCCGGGAAGAAAGCGCAGCAGGCGCGTGCGGCTTCCCTTACGATTTTCCTCGTCAAGGCTTCCCGACAAAATCTTCTGCTGAATGCCCGACGGATAGCCGGCGGGAACTTCCCAGCCGAGGCTCATGTCGAGCGTATGAAATTCATCATGCAGCTTGTTGATGGCCATGGCGTGCGCTTCCCCTTACGATGTCCAGAACTGGCTTGAGCCAGTGGCGACGACGTCTTCATAGGCAACGTCTGTTTTCAATATGCCGACATCGCGCGAGAATTGATTCATGCCCTGCACAAATTCACGCGAGATCACAGGATCGTAATAGGGAAGATCACGCTCAATCAATTTAGCAATTAATTCAGCCGCCGCTTCCGGAAACAGGCGGCGCCCGACTTCGGTAGCCAGTTTCACGTCGGCCTTCAGGGCTTTTTGCGTGGCGACGATGGCGCGCACGGCGGCAGCTGCAGCTTCAGGTTCGCGCGCAATCAATGCGTCCGACGTGGCGACGCTCGCCATAGTATAATTGAAGCACTTGGCGGGACCGTCGCCGCGACGGATGTCGAGCACGATCTTCCCGATTCCGCTGGAGACCGCGACTTCCGCGCCCATGCCATTGGCCCAGAACCCGTCGATCTTGCCTTCTTCCAGCGCTTTTGCGGCCATCAATCCAAAGTTCACCGCCGTGCCGACGATAGCTCCGGGCACGGGCGCGATTTTGATGTTGTCGCGGATGAGATCATAGCCCGCTTCAATCAACAAGCGCCGCAGGCCCATCTCAACCCAGGGCGCCGCACCAATGTTGCGCCCCTTCACGATGTCGAGATCGCCACGCACCGGATCAAGATCGGCGCGCATGATAAGAAACCAGTACATGCCTTGCGCCTGCGCGCACAAAAGCTTGGCGCCCTTCCACTCCGGGAACGCCGACAACACCGAATGCGCGGAGCCGCCGACAAAATCGACCGCGCCATCGCGCAAGGCCGAATAGCATTTATCGACGGGGAAGATCAGCTCCAGACCAACGTCGAGGCCTTCCTTTTTGAAGAAGCCCAGATCAACCGCGGCGGCGGCCGGAAAATAGGAATTGGAGACAAGATCGGGTACCGCAAGCTTCATCTGTCTGGACATGGTAAAATTCCTTGCTGATTATTTTTCACGCTCTGTCGAGTTGGTGAACATTACATTATGAGCCTTGCTCCAGCGTGATGGAGGCGGCGCGCGCCTGCATGCTCAGCATCGAGCTGCGCAGCAGATATTGCCGCGCCTTCACCGGATCGGACGCGGTCGCGGCCAGATCGCCAAGCGTCTTCTTGCGCTCGACGGGCTCTTTGGTTTCAAGCTGCTTCTTGTTGGCGATGGATTGCGCCTGCACAAATTCAATCGAGACCGTGCGGCGCTGCAGCGAATAAAGATCGAGCAGATCGTCAGGCCCGCCAGCGATCACTTGCGCCAGCTTTTCAGACAGGTTGGCCGCATCCTGCAAGCCGCCGTTAAGGCCCATGCCGCCGATGGAATTGTTCACATGCGCGGAATCTCCCGCCAGCAAGACGCGGCCCTTGCGGAACGTGCTGGCGACACGCTGATGAGTTGCATACAAATTACGATGCACGATGTTGTAGGGCGTCTTGTTGGGGAAGAATTTCTGCATCCGCGCATGCACGGACTCATCGCTCATGATCTGCTCAACCGGCACGTTGGAATCAGCGGGAAACACTGTCCGCCAGAGGCCCGGCGGGCCATCCGCCGAAACCTTGAAGCAATTGCACCACTCATCGGGATCGGCAAAATAGCTGCGATAGCAATAGCCCAGCTCCGCGTTGAAATCGAACGGCGTGGTAAGCACAAGAAAGCGCTCTTCCCAGGTGAATCCCTCGAATGCGATCTCCGCCTGTTTGCGCACCGCGCTGCGCCCGCCATCAGCGCCGATCAGATAGGCGCCTTTGTGAATGGCCTCCCCATCTTTCGTGCGCACGTTGACGCTCACGCCCTCATCGTCCTGCATCAGCCCGACGACCTCGTGGCCAAACATAATTTCGACGTTCGGCATATCCTTGAGCGCCGCCATAAGTATGTGGGCGGTTTTGAATTGCTCGCACTGAATAACGTAAGGGTATTTTGTATCGTTAGCGAGCAAGGTCAGATCAAACGTCGCAACAAGCTCACCTGTCGGGCGGTCCCAGAACTGAAAGATCGGCGCCGTCAGGCCGACGCGCGCCATCTCGTTGACGAGACCAGCCTGTCCAAGCACTTCCAACGTCGCAGGGTGCGTGGTGGCGGCGCGCGGATCGTCCTGCAATCCAGAATTTATATCGAACAGACGAACCGGCAATCCATGCCGCCCCAACAGCAGCGCGCAGAACAATCCAACGGGTCCACCGCCTGAAATTAATATGGTCTTGTTGCTCGTCATAACGCTTTCCTGGAACGCTGGCTTGTGCCGCGCTCGTTACATGTTACGGGTCAGATTTTCGCGAAAGGCTTCAATATGGTCGCGCATCGCCTGTTCCGCGCCGCCTGCATCGCGCCTTGCGATAGCGTCGAGGATAGCTTCATGCTGCGTCTGCACGCTCTCATGGTGTCCGGGACGGTTGAGCGAAATGAACCAGAAACGCAGCGAGCGATCATGCAGTTTGGCTAGCACATCCGTCAGCACTATGTTTCTTGAGGCGCGCGCAAGCACGCCATGAAACTCGCGGTCCAGCAGCATCAATTGCTCGCTGTTGCGCGCCTCGATCCATTGCTTCGCACGCGCCAGAATATCCGAAAGATGGCGTATCTCGTCAGCGTCGGCGCGCTCTGCCGCAAGCCGCACGCAATGGCCTTCGTTAAGCAAGCGCACCTCGACGATCTGCATGATCTCGTCGAGGCTGACCGGCTTCACGATCACGCCCTTGCGCGGGATCACGTCGAGCATGCCCTCCAGCATCAACCTGTCGATAGCCTGATGTACCGGCGTGCGGCCAATACCCAGCGTCGCCGAGACATAAGCCTCGTTGATATATTCGCCCGGACGAAAAGCGCATGTGATGATGCGATGCTTGATCGCCTCATAGGCGGCGTCGCGCAAAGATTGCGGTTCGTTGATGCCAATGACGTTGGAGCCCGCAGCGCGAACTTCTGCGAGCGTGCGCCCGGTTGAAAATGTCGCTGCTGCGCTGCGGTTCACCCCATCACCGGGAGCTTGTCGAGCTGGTAGGAATGGCTGATCTTGCGGCCCAGAACAGGATCTTCGATTTCAAACTCGAAGATGTCGGCGGGCCTGATGCCGCCCTTGGCTGCGAACGTGCCGCAGAACATCACGCTGTCTTCGTCCAGCTGCGTCTTGCCGGCATACCCTTCGATCAAAACGGCAGGATCCAGCATCGCCTCGACGGAGCCTTCCTGGTAGAGAACGCGCGCGCCATTCTCGAAGATATACGAGCGCATCACGAGCTGGCCCCAATGCGCGCTCACGTCCGCAAAGCGCCAGAATGCGCCAGCCACGGGCTTCTCGCACATCTGTTTCGACACGGTGACGTTAAAGGTCTCGGCCTCGCGGTCTGTATGGTCCGAGCCGACGCCCACCCACATCTGCCCGCCCCATTGCGCCAGCACGAACTCGACCTCGCCGCTGGAGGCTGCGCCGGTGGTCTGGATCACCGGATCGGTCGTCACGCGCGCAGCCGACACGCGGTAATAGATTGGCGTGCTGGCAGGGCGGGCGACTCCCAGCTCCTCAAGCTCGCGGATATGTTTTTCCAGCGCCTCACGGTTGCGGCCCGTCCAGCCCGCCACAATCGCCTGCCGCACAGCTACATCCGCTGTCCGGGAGCTGTCTCCTTCGTGAAGAATGATTTGCATCTTGCCTCTGGCGCGTGATCTGTGAAATATCACAATAATATATCAGAGCGATCTGTCAAACGCAGCAGCGCAGCACTCACGCGATTTGGCAGACGCGAAAACGGGAGAGAGACGCCATGGCGACCAAAGAGCAATTCGAAGATCATTGCTGGAAAGACATCGTGTCTGCGCAGGATCTGGAGCTCTACAAAACCTACGTTCGCGAGACCTCGATTGGTCCTCGCCCCGCCCTGTTATGCATCGACCTTTACAACGTCGTCTATCGCGGCGGCCCGCATTCGCCTTATGAGCTTGAGGCCCAATATCCCAATTCTTGCGGCATTTATGCGCATCGCGCCATAAAGCCGACGCTCCAAGTGATCGCTGCGGCGCGCGCCGCCAATGTGCCGATTTTCTTTTGCACCAAGGATGTGAGCGCCAACAACCGCCCAGAGCATGCGGTCTCAACCAAGCGCACGCAAACGCCGCCCGGCGCCGATGATTATGGCATCTATTCCGCGTTTGAAGTACGCCCCGAGGACGTCGTTATCAAAAAGCAGCGCGCCAGCATGTTTCAGGGAACGCCGCTGGCCTCTCACCTGACATTGCTTGGCGTGCAAAGCCTGATTGTGCTTGGCGAGGCGACGTCCGGCTGCGTACGCGCCAGCGTTCTGGAAGGTTTTTCCGCCGGGTTCAACGTCGCCGTCGTCGAAGAATGTACCTTTGATCGCGCGGAACACGTCCACAAGATGAACCTCTTCGACATGCATCATAAATATGCTGACGTCATGCATGTGGAAGAAGTGATCGAGCATCTGAAAAAGATGGGGCGCGCCCAAAACTGAGGCACGCGCGTACTTCGATCAGCGTACCTGCGATTTCCCGCGCCTTTGCATTGCATATTTACATCATCAGCGCGGGAGCGGCGTGAACAATTTCGCACGTCGTTGATTATCATCAGAGGCTCCTGCGCCGCAGAGACGTCTTCACGCGCCCCCTTGCGCTTCAACCAAGAGGCGCTCTAGCCGGCCTGCTCGCGGCTCGCCTTGCAATGGAGCTTTTGGAATGCGTGAGACGGACGCTCGACCTCTCGTCAGCGTGATCATCCCTGTATTCAATCGCACCGAAAGCCTGGCCGGCGGCATAAGTTCGGTTCAGGCTCAAACCATGAGCGATTGGGAATTGATCGTCGTCAATGATTGCTCAATGTACCCGCTCGACGCGATGATTGAGAGCCTGCACGATCCCCGCATCAGGCTTTTGCGACACGAGGCCAATCGCGGCGTTTCAGCTGCGCGCAACACCGGGCTTGACGCTGCAAACGGCAGGCTTGTCGCTTTTCTTGATTCAGACGACGGGTGGTTGCCCAACAAGCTGCTTGAGCAAAACCGTTTGATTGCAGGCCATTCCAGTCCCAAAAATGTGATCTGCGTCACGCAAACAATCGTGATGCGCAGCAAAAACGATTGCGTGATCTTTCCAATATCCGGACCGCGGCCAGACCAGACCATTGCTGAATTTCTGTACGCCGAAGATGGAGGGTTTGCGCAAGTCAGCTCGTTTTGTCTTGCTCTTGAGACAGCGCGGCGCGTGCGCTTCAATGAAGCCCTGAATCAATATGAGGATCACCTCTTTCTTATTGAAGCGATGGCGGCGGGCGTCCAATACGCCCTCGTTCCGGAAGCCTTGAGCATATGGCGCGACGACGAGCGATCTGACCGCCTTGGCGCCAAGGATTCGCTGAGCGCGGGACGGGACTTTCTGGCTATCGCCGGCCCCCTCGTGTCGCCTCGCGCTTACTCCGCGTTCGAGGCACGATGCCTTGGGCCGGCGCTCTGGCGCGAGAACGCCGGCGCCGCGTTGCGCACATTCTACAGCGCTCATCGAAGGGGCGGATTGTCGCCCGCTCAAGCGATGCGGCTCATGGCGCGATGCTGCCTTCCAGACTCAACGCTGCGGCGCGTGCGGGAGCGCGTGAATAAATGGCACAAAAAAACTGGCGGCTTTCCAACACGCTAACCTTGCCGCCAGCAGCGCTTTGAGGCACAGTGCGGACATCCTATCGGTGGGTGCGCGCAATGATCTTCGCCATAGCCGTTTTCTTGACCTCGCTTGCAGCCTTTCTCTATCTCGCAATCCGGGCGCCGGACATCGAGTGGATGAACTGAGCGCCTAATAAGCGTTGCGGGGCCGCAGCATTTCGATTCCCGTCAGCACAATGATCTTGAGGTCCAGCCAGAAACTCCAATGGCTGATGTACCAGAGATCAAACTCCACACGCCGCGCCATCGATTCATCGTCAGCGGTCTCGCCGCGAAATCCATGAACCTGCGCCCATCCCGTCAGGCCAGGCTTCACGTGCTGACGTTCGGCATAATTGGAAATGATCGCGGCGTAATGATCGTCATGAGCGATGGCATGCGGCCGCGGACCAATCAACGACATTTCGCCCCGCAGCACGTTGAGCAATTGCGGCAATTCATCAATGCTCGAACGCCGCAGCCAATAGCCGACGCGCGTCACGCGTGAGTCATTGCGCGTAGCCTGCGTAATAGCACGACCGTCCTCCATAACGCTCATGCTGCGAAACTTGTAGATCTTGAACGCGCGCCCGTTAAAGCCAAGCCGCGACTGCCGGAACATCACCGGCCCCGTGCTGTCCAGCCGGATCATCAACGCCACGAGCAACAATATTAGCCAGCCCCCATGAGGTGATCCGGTCTTTATGTTAGTTGACGATTTGGTTTGTAGCTAGCGCTGGGGTGGCCGGCGAAGCTGGTTGGGGTTGCGTAGCCGGCCATTGTAGAACCTCTGGTGCAGGCGGTTGATATCGCAGTGATGA
>CAMCMI010000032.1 GCA_945875875.1 Rhizobium sp. Q54 | reverse complement strand
TTTCACTATATCGGGCACAAGCTGCTCGCCGATCATCCCGATTGCGCGCAGGCGCTCGACAAATATCGCATCAACCCCGGCAATGTGGGTTTTCGCGAAAAGAAAGACCGGCAGTTCGGGGCCATCGTCGAGCTGGCGATCCGTCATGGAAAAGCCGTGCGCATCGGGGCCAATTGGGGCTCGCTCGATCAGGAATTGCTCACCGCGATGATGAACGAGAACGCTTTGTCGGCCCGCCCGCTCGATGCGCGCGCCGTCACCCGCGAGGCTCTCGTGCGCTCAGCGATATGGTCCGCACAGCGAGCGCAGGAGATCGGGCTGGGCCAGGATCGCATCATTCTGTCGGCCAAAGTCTCGGCGGTGCAGGATCTGATAGCAGTCTACCGCATGATGGCGGCGCGCTGCGATTATGCGCTTCATCTGGGCCTGACGGAAGCTGGCATGGGCTCAAAGGGCATCGTCGCCTCCTCGGCCGCCATGGGCGTACTGCTTCAGGAAGGCATCGGCGACACGATCCGCGTATCGCTGACGCCCGAGCCCGGCGGGGACCGTTCGCTTGAGGTCAAGGTCGCTCAGGAATTGTTGCAGACAATGGGCTTTCGCACGTTCACGCCGCAAGTCGCCGCCTGTCCAGGCTGCGGGCGCACGACCTCCACCGTCTTTCAGGAACTGGCGCAGGACATTCAGGGCTGGCTGGCAAGCTCGATGCCCAAATGGCGCGAGACTTATCCGGGCGTCGAGACTTTGAACGTCGCGGTGATGGGCTGCATCGTCAACGGACCGGGCGAATCGAAACATGCCGACATCGGCATATCCTTGCCCGGCACCGGGGAGACGCCCGCCGCGCCGGTGTTTGTGGACGGGCAAAAGTCCACGACGCTGCGCGGCCCAGCCATAGCTGCAGAGTTTAAGGTCATGGTTGCAGATTATATTGAGCGCCGGTTTGGTCGCGGCGGCGGCGGCGGGCAAACCTGAAGCGCACAGATTGCTTTCCTTGCCTTGACTTCGCAGGCGCGAACAGCCAGTTTCCGGCTCCCGCCGGGCGCCCGGCATACGGCGTCCAGAGTCATGCGCTCTTATCTCGATTTCGAAAAACCCGTCGCCGAGCTTGAAGCCAAGGTCGAAGAATTGCGCGCCTTTGGCGAGCGTGACGGCGGCATTTCCATCAGCGACGAACTCACCCGTCTTGAGGCCAAGGCGGCCAAGGCCCTTGCTGACCTCTATGCGTCGTTGTCTCCGTGGCAGAAGACGCTGGTCGCCCGGCATCAGGACAGGCCGCACTTCCGCAATTACGTCGAGCGCCTCATCGAGGATTTTACGCCTATCGCCGGCGACCGCAAATTCGGCGAGGACGAGGCCATCGTGACGGGGTTTGGGCGTTTGCACGGCCGCCCCATCTGCCTGATCGGTCAGGAAAAGGGCTCGGATACGCAGGGGCGCCTGAAACATAATTTCGGCATGGCGCGGCCCGAGGGCTATCGCAAAGCCGTGCGCGTGATGGAAATGGCCGACCGCTTCGGCCTGCCCGTCGTCTCCCTCGTTGACACCGCCGGCGCTTTTCCGGGCGTGGACGCCGAAGAGCGCGGACAGGCGGAAGCCATCGCCCGCTCAACCGACGCCTGCCTTGGACTTGGCGTGGCCAATGTGGCCGTGATCGTTGGCGAAGGCGGCTCCGGCGGCGCTGTGGCCATCGCCACCTGCAACCGCGTGTTGATGCTGGAGCATTCCATCTACACCGTAGCCTCGCCGGAAGCCTCCGCCTCGATCCTGTGGCGCGACAGCGCCCGGCGCGAGGACGCAGCCGTGGCCATGAAAATCACCGCGCAGGACCTGCTGCGATTCGGCATCATCGACCAAATCGTTCCCGAACCCGCTGGCGGCGCCCACCGCGCCCCGCTGGAGACAATGGACGCATTGGGCGTCGCTATTTCCGCCGCCATAGCCGCTTTCGACGGCATGTCGGCTGGTGAGATTCGCGATGCGCGCGCCGCGAAGTTTCTGGGCATGGGCCGAAAAGCGTAACCTTCCTCGTTTAACCCAGCCAAGCTTAAAGCTTGAGTTTCAAGATTTTATTTGCTCATTTTATGGACGCGCTTGCGCCATATTAATCAGGCGTTCATTCTCATTGGCGATTGGTTGGACGTATCAACGCGCTCGTGCGAATATAGCTTCGACTTAAGGTCGGGCGTGCGTTCCAGATGGTTAAATCAGGCGGTTCCATGCGGTCGATGTTTTCTGTGTCCATATCGTCGGATCGGGATAATTCGGGGAAGCTGCGCGCATCGGCGTTGGCGCTCGCCGCAGCCCTGAGCCTGTCGGGCTGTCAGGACACGACCACGCTGACCAGCGGACGCTCGCTGGTGCCGGTTCCCGCGCAGACGGTCAGCCTGATGGAGCAAAAAGGCTCCACCAAACAATCGCCGATGCTCATCCGCGCCTACAAAAAGGAAGCGGAGCTCGAAATCTGGAAAATGCGCGCCGACGGCACTTATGCGCACCTGAAAACCTATCCGATGTGCCGCTGGTCCGGCCAGCTTGGCCCGAAAAAGCGCGAGGGCGACCGTCAGGTTCCCGAGGGTTTCTATTCGATCACGCCGGGACAGATGAACCCGAACTCGCAATTCTATCTGGCCTTCAACGTCGGTTATCCCAATGCGCTCGACAAGGCGCAGGGTTATACCGGCGGCGCGATCATGGTGCACGGCGCCTGCGCATCGGCTGGCTGTTTCTCGATGACCGACGAACAAATGTCCGAGATCTACGCCATCGCCCGCGAATCCTTCGCCGGCGGCCAGCGTGCGATCCAGATGCAGACCATGCCGTTCCGTATGACCGCCGAGAACCTGGCCAAGCACCGGCTTGATCCGAACATGAAGTTCTGGCGCGAGATCAAGGAAGGCTACGATCATTTCGAGGTCAGCAAGCGCGAGCCCCAGGTCGCCTTCTGCGGTCGTCGCTATGTCTTCAACGCCAGCGCCGCCGACGGCGCCAAGCTCGAGGTCGGCGCTGCCTGCCCGCCCTTGCAGGAAAACGACGAACTGAAGAGCCTCGTTGCGCAAAAGCGCGCCACTGACGATTCAAAAGTGGCTGAACTCGCCGCAAGCGGCGTCAAGCCGATCAAAATTCAATATGCCGACGGCGGCCAGCACCCCAGCTTCAACCATGTCACGATGGTCAGCCGACCCGAGACGCTGGACAAGGGCCCGGTGGAGATCGTGCTGGACGACAAGGGGCGCCCGGCGACCGCAGTGGCCGTGGCCGCCGCCAAAGCGTCGCAGCCAGCAAGCCTCGCTGCTTCCGGGCTGACCGCTTCCGGCCTCACAGCTCCTGTGGCCCCCAATCCTGTCGCCGTCGCCGCGAACGCTCCGCAGCCCTCAACCACGACCGCCTATGCGCCTGCCGAAAAGCCGGTCGCCGCCGAGCCGTTCTACAAGCGCTGGCTGGGTATGGGATTTGGCGGAGCGGTCGCGACCCCCGCGCAGCCTGCCGTAACAGCCCCCTTGCCGCCGCGCCGCGAAAGCGCGACGCCTGCTGGCCGTGATTTGAAGGTAGTCGACCCAAGGCAAAAGACCTCTGAACTCCCGGCCCTGATCCGTGGCGCACAGCCCGTGCTGCCGACGGGCCTGATGGCCTATTCGCCGATCAGCCGATAGCCAGCGCGCGAAATATCCAGACGTAAAAACACCCTCCGGGTTTGCGCCCGGAGGGTGTTTTATATTCGCTTCCCGATGCCTGTTTTTAAAACCCGGGCTTAATGGCAGACGCGCACTTTTTGGAAGCCCGTAAAGCGACCCCATTCGTCATGGACCGCGCGCTTCTCCTTGTAGCACTGGACTTCAGGATAGCCGGACGCCTGATAATATCCGCTGTTATAATTTTGATGCGAGCCGGGATAGTGCGACTGCGCATAGGGATCGTGATAGGCGCCATAGCCGTAGGACTGGTGCGAATTCCTGCGCGCGGCGGAGGCGGCAATGGCTCCAATCGCGAGGGCTCCGATGATGCCGATGGCCGCTGCGCCCGCAAAATTATTGCTGTGCTGGCGCACATGACGACGCTGGCCAGCCGAAGCATCAAGCGTGGAGGCTGCGATAGCGCCGCCGAACGTGAGCGCCGCGAGGGCGCCGGTCAAAGTTTTGCGAACCAGAAATTTGCCAGCGGCCATCTCACCCTCCTTGCCGATCCTCCAGATCGGCGCATGAGGCAGACATTAGAAGGCCCGCGCTGAACGCAGCATGGCGGAGCCGTTCATGCGGCGTTCATTTGCATCCGAAAGGTTCGATGAGATGAAGCTTGAACGACAGCCAGTCTTTATCGCGCCCGACGGAGGAATACTGCGACGCAATCTCATTCGCCTTGTTAATCAACTTTGATGGATCCTATCCCTTGAGAGCAGCATGAGTTGCTCATTGGTTTAGCTGATGTTAATTTTACACCTGTTTCAGAAAAAAATTTGCGGGAAAGTGTCATGGTGAAGAAAAACAAATATTCTATTATGATTCTTGGTGACAGCATGAGCGATATTGACGGGGCGTTGGCTGCCGGTTACGGACCCGGCCGGAAAGATCAGTCGGTTTGGACAAAAGAATTAAAGAAACAAATCGATCCCCGCCGTAATCAGAGTCCCGCGCAGCGTTTCAAAAAGTATCGCAGGTTTGAATTCTACCAAGGTGAAGAAAGAAATGGCGGAAGCGAGATGGCTCGATCATCCGTGGGCACGCCCTTCCACCTTCGGAACCTGGCTCTTCAGCTAAAAACCACTTCGCCCGGGATTGTTACATTCGCAATCAGCCCCTGGAACGAAGTTGAAGGAAAACATCGGCGCCGTCTCTCAATTTCAGAAAGCAGCAGCAATCTGAAGAAGTTGGTCGCCATGGCGAAAAAATCGGGGCGAAAGTGCTGTTGATCGCATTCCCGTCAGCCAACAACACTTTTACTCCTGAGACCGTTACTTATGCGAACAACCTTGCGTCCATGATTAAAGATGTCGCACGCAAAACGGGCAGCGCCATCGTCGAAGATTACTACAAGCCAATACGCGTTAACGGTAAGGTCCCACAAAGTTTATTTCATAGGGACAACCTTCACCTACGATATGATAAAAAAATCGAAAAACGACTGTTTGACAACGTCATGTCGAAGATGGCTCCGCTAATGAAGCAAATTAGCGGCAAAAAAGTCTCCGTACTTATAGATCTCGATGGACAAGGGTTAAAGCTCTCAACGCTGGCCAGCTCACCAACACAGTTTGACCTTGATGGCTACGGAAGTTTGGAAAACTTAGCGTGGTCAGGAAATGGAACCGGCTTTGTCGCCTTTGATCATAACGGCGACAGTATAGCAGATCCAGAAGATGTATCTTTCGCTGATAGCGATCCTGGTTCCAACATCCATGTTCTGAAGAAATACGACACTAACAATAATGGAGCTTTGGAATCGACCGACGCATCGTGGAAGAAATTCGCGGTTTGGATCGACGCGAATGGGAACGGCGTCTCCGATCAAGGTGAACTGAGGTCGCTTACGCAGGCAGGCATTAAAAGCATCGACTTGACGCTCGACCATGAGGAACGCAAACTCAGAGGAGTGAGCATTCACGGACTGGGCACATACACCGGCGTCGATGGCAATAAGCGCACTTTGGGGACAGCAACTTTTGCAGAAGCGCCCGACCCCTTGTCAAACGCGGAAATCGTTCGACGACGCGACCTTCTGGTTCAAATGATATCCCAGAACGGAGCAGCCAGCTCATACCAGCGTGCTCCCGGAGCAACGCTCCGCAGCCTTCTGAATTTGTCCCCTGTAAAATTTTATAGGTTAAATGCACAGGCGGACCATCGCAAATAACGTTACCCGCCATCCACCAGAAGCGTTCGTCAGCGCTTGCCCGCGTTTTGGCGCTGGCGCTGACAAGTCGCCCCGTCTCCGCTTTGGCGGAGCGGTCACGAGGAAAAAGTGTCACAAACAATGCGCACGGCTTGTTGCGCCGCCATTGTCAATCCGGCTATCCGCTCCGGTGGCTCGCTGAGCGCCCTGCAGCCATCTGGCCTGCGACCTGATATCCGATATCGCTGAATAATTTGCTCCCGCGCGTGTTCAGAAACTCGTTGAAGCGAGTCTGGAGCTTTCGCAAAAGCTTTTCGCCAAGGCCCTTCGCAGGCCCGTTAAACGCGTGCCTTTCGAGGAGAGTCTTAAGGCTCTCTGCGTGCGCCCTGTTTTCGAGAGACTCTGGTCTTGCAGATCCATCCGCAACAAAAAACACGCCGGTCGTGCCTTTTGATCTCTCCATTGTGAGGTCGTGCTCCTTCAATCCAGCCAAAGCGGCGACGGCGCGCAACGTCGAGGGCGAATAATTGAAGATATGACCGTAGTGAAACAAGCCGCCTTTCGATTTGGTCCTGCAATACGTTTCAATGTTGGGCACCTCGACGTAAAGGACGCCGCCCGGTTTGAGCCAATTTGAAATCATGGTCAGATAATTGATCGGATCGTTCAAATGCTCGAGGACGTGGTTGAGGCGAATGAAATCGAAGGAAGCCTGCTTGAAAAGCGTGCTCTTGATCGCCGACGTCTGCACATCCAGTGCATATTCCTCGCGACAAAACCGGGAATAGCCCTCGTTAGGTTCGAGGCCGACCCCCGACTTGCCGATCGCCCTAACCAGAAACAGGAATTCTCCGGAGCCGGCGCCTACGTCGAGGACGCTTTGCGCAGGCGCGATGACGTCGGCGAACTCATCAATATGAGCCGCGGCCCGGCGAAAATTTCTGAAAGCCTGCCGCTTGCGCGGCTTGGCTGCACCTTTGTAGGCGACGCGGTAATCGGTGGAATAAAACGTTGATAATTCGGCGTCGGTCGGGATCGGATCGTTTCGAATAAGTCCCGTCTGCAAGTTCAAAACCGTTCGCAAAGGTTTTCCCTTGCGGTCCTTGTTTGATACTTCGATCAAATCTGAGGGGCCGCCGATGAGCCATTGCGTAATCGTCTGCGACATCTCGTTCACCGAATTAACCAAGACGAAAATTGAATACAGCAAAAAATGTAACTGTTTATAATAATTGTTTTTTATAAGTAAGCGCCGGTCGGCCCAACGTGTTGTCGCGAAACGTCATGCAGATATAAGGCGCTCTGTTTCATAACTGGAGCGCCCCAGGCAACCTCTCGGAGCGTTTTTGCTGAAGCGCGCGTGAAACGCTAAACCAGCACACCATGACAGTGCTTGAACTTCTTGCCAGAGCCGCACGGGCAAGGCTCGTTGCGCGCGACTTTGCCCCATGTAGTTGGGTCGGCGGGATCGCGCGGCGGCTGTTCGGGCTGCTGCATTTGCGGCTGGAAGGTCAACGCACCGGGCGCAAATTCTCCCGCTGCGATGCGCGCGTTGACGGCGTCGAGATCGACCATGGCGTCAAGCGCTGGATCGGGCTGATCGATGGGGGGCCGATCGAACGCCACTTCAACGTTCAAAAGCTGCTGGCTGGCGACTTCATGCCAGCGCGAGATCAGCGTGTTGAACAGCTCGAATGCTTCTGACTTGTATTCATTCAGCGGATCGCGCTGGGCGTATCCGCGCCAGCCGATGACCTGACGTAGGTGATCGAGTTGCACGAGATGCTCGCGCCAGAAATGATCGAGCACCTGAAGCACGACCTGCTTCTCGACCATGCGCATCAGTTCGGGCGTGTTGCGCTCGACGCGATCAGCATAGGCGGCTTCGGCAAATTGATGCACGCGCTGCTGTATCTCTTCCTCGCCGATGCCCTCTTCCTTGGCCCAGTCTGCGACAGGGGGCTCAAGGTTCATCTCGCGCAGGCCCGCCGCCAGCGCGTCGATGTCCCACGCATCGGGATAGGATTCGCGCGGAATGCAACGGGCGATCAGTTCGTCGATGACGTTGGCGCGCATGTCGCCAACGGTCTCTTCAACCGATTCAAGCGCCATCATTTCGCGGCGCTGCTCGAACACCACCTTGCGCTGGTCGTTGGCGACGTCATCGTATTTCAGGATGTTCTTACGAATGTCGAAATTGCGCGCCTCGACCTTCTGCTGCGCCTTCTCCAGCGCCTTGTTGATCCAGGGATGGACGATGGCCTCGTCTTCCTTCAGACCAAGGCGCGTCAGCATCGTGTCCATGCGCTCGGATCCGAAGATGCGCATCAAATCGTCCTGCAACGACAGGAAGAATTTTGAGCGGCCCGGATCGCCCTGACGGCCGGCGCGGCCGCGTAACTGGTTGTCGATGCGCCGACTCTCGTGGCGCTCGGTGCCGATGATGTAGAGGCCGCCAGCCTTCAGCGCGAGCTCTTTGAAGCCTGCGATCTCGGTGCGGATTTCAGCTTCTTTGGCGGCGCGTTCAGTCTCGTCCGTAATCCCGGCGCATTCCTGCAACACGCGCATGTCGACGTTGCCGCCGAGCTGGATGTCAGTGCCGCGGCCCGCCATATTGGTGGCGATGGTAATGGCGCCGGGCACGCCCGCTTCCGCCACGATGAACGCTTCCTGCTCGTGGAAGCGGGCGTTCAAAATAGCAAATTGCTTTGAGGGTTGCCCCGCGCGCGCGGAGGCGTAAAGCGCCTGCAATCCGGCCGGATCTTCAAAGTCGATCAGCTTGTAGCCTTCAGCTTTCAGCATTTCGCCGAGCTGCTCTGACTTTTCAATCGACGTCGTGCCGACCAGCATCGGCTGCATCTGCGCGTTTGCGGTTTCAATCTCGCGGATGATCGCACGCAGTTTTTCTTCGCCCGAGCGGTAAACCTCGTCGTCCTCGTCAACGCGCGAAACCGGGCGATTGGTGGGAATCTCGACGACTTCAAGCTTGTAGATTTCGGCGAATTCGTCGGCCTCCGTCGAGGCGGTGCCGGTCATGCCGGCGAGCTTCTTGTAGAGGCGGAAATAATTCTGGAACGTGATCGAGGCCAGCGTTACGTTTTCGGGCTGAACCTGCACCTGCTCCTTGGCTTCGATCGCCTGATGCAGGCCTTCGGAGAAGCGGCGGCCCGGCATCATGCGACCGGTGAATTCGTCGATGATGACGACATCGCCATTTCGTACGATATATTCCTTGTCGCGCTGGAACAGCTTGTGCGCCTTCAAGGCCTGCTGGACATGGTGCACGACGGAGACGTTGGCGGCGTCATACAGCGTCTCTTCGCGCAGCAGTCCCGCCTCGCCCAGCAATTCCTCAATGCGCACGTTGCCCGCTTCAGTCAGATTTACCGTGCGCTGCTTTTCGTCGATCTCGAAATGCTCAGCCGTCAAAGACGGGATCAGCTTGTCCACGGCGAAATACAGATCGGACTTGTCTTCGGAAGGCCCGGAGATGATGAGCGGCGTGCGCGCCTCGTCGATCAGGATCGAGTCCACTTCGTCGACGATGGCGAAGGAATGCCCGCGCTGCACCATCTGGCCCAGTTCGTACTTCATGTTGTCGCGCAGATAATCGAAGCCGAATTCGTTGTTGGTGCCATAGGTGATGTCGGCGGCGTACGCCTCACGCCGCTGGTCGTCGTCGAGTCCGTGCACGATCACGCCCACGCTCATGCCCAGAAACTTGTAGACGCGCCCCATCCATTCCGCGTCGCGGCTGGCGAGGTAATCGTTGACGGTGATGACGTGGACGCCTTGTCCCGCGAGCGCGTTCAGGTAAGTGGCGACGGTGGCCACCAGCGTCTTGCCTTCGCCGGTGCGCATTTCTGCGATGTCGCCCGCGTGCAGCACCATGCCGCCGATCATCTGCACATCGAAATGGCGCTGGCCGAGCGCGCGGCGCGCGGCTTCGCGCACGGTGGCGAAAGCGGGCGCAAGCAGATCGTCGAGCGACTTGCCGGCGGCCAGCTCAGCCCGGAACTTATCGGTCTGGGCGCGGATCTCGTCATCGCTCAGCTTCGCAATCTCTGGCTCAAGCGCATTAATGGCGGCCACCTTCGGCGCAAAACCCTTGAGGCGGCGGTCGTTGGAAGAGCCGAAAATCTTCTTCGCGAAAGAAGCGAGCATGAGAAACCCTTATCGCCAGGCCCGCCGCACCCGAAGATGCGCCCGCGCAAGCTGCGAACGCCAACCTCCCGGATGCAGTTGAGCTAGCGGGCGCAAGCGCCGGAAAGGAGGCGGAACGCCCCCGGAAAACCGTGTCAGAGATATGATTGAGGTCCGCCCTTGTCAATTGGAGCGCAGAGAGACTTCTCGAGCGCAGCCAGAGAGGCTTCGGCGCGCCTGAGGCATCGTAGGGGGATATTGGAAAAAATTTGACTCAACCGGGCCCCTGCGGCATAAGCGGCGGGCTCAGCGCGGCTCATGCCGCGCATTTTCGTTTGCAGAACTGCACGTGGAAAGAGCATTCGCTGGTTCCAGCTGTCAAAAAGCCGGGCGTCGGGACATCCCGATAGCCTGGATGAACACGGAAAGAAAACGATGTTCGCAGTCATCAAAACCGGCGGCAAGCAATATCGCGTTGCCGCCAATGACGAGATTATAGTTATGACCCTTGCCGGGGAAGCCGGCGAGAAGATCACCTTCGCCGACGTGCTGATGCTCGCCGACGGGGACAATATTCAGGTTGGCGCTCCGATCGTAGCCGGCGCCACGGTCCTCGGCGAAATCGTCGCCCAGGCGCGCGGCCCCAAGGTCATCGCGTTCAAGAAGCGCCGCCGCAAGAATTCGAAGCGCAAGCGCGGCCATCGTCAGGATCTGACGGTTGTCCGGATCACGCAGATCTCGGCGGCCTGACCGGAAGGTCTGACGCAGCTCCCGCCGACCCTCAGAGTTAGCGGGCTTCAATTCAACCCTCTGCGCGCGCAGGCGCGTAAATGATTATGGAGCAATATCATGGCTCACAAAAAGGCAGGCGGCTCATCCCGCAACGGCCGCGATTCTGACGGGCGCCGTCTTGGCGTCAAGAAGTTCGGCGGCGAGAAGGTCGTCAGCGGCAACATTCTTGTTCGCCAGCGCGGCACCAAATGGCACCCCGGCCAGAACGTCGGCATCGGCAAGGATCACACCTTGTTCGCCCTGACGGACGGCGTGGTTCTGTTCAAGGCTTCCAAGTTCCGGGATTCGGTCGATATCGTACCGGCCCAGAAACTGCTTGCAGCCGAATAGGCGAGGCTCATGAGCGGGCCCGCCGGCGTCAAAGCCCTGCGGACCCCTCTTCAGCGCCTTTGTTGATCGGTCCGGACGCCAAAACGTCACAGGGGAGATGCATAAGTCATCTCCCCTTTGCTTTTCTCGCCACAGCCTCCCTAATCGGGCGCCATGGTACGAAGCCGGACTGGAGACGTGATGTTCCCTGATCTGCTGCGCGACGACGTGTTTCGCCTTGAGACCGCCCGTCTGTGGCTGCGCTGGCCGCGCTCGGCCGACGTTCCGGCGCTTTTGGCGCTGGGCGGAGAACGTGAAGTGGCGGAGATGACCGCCAGCATCCCGCATCCCTACACAAAGCAGGACGCGGCTAACTGGACGTTCGCCAGCAGGGCTGGAAACGCCAACGGCGACGCCATCGTTCTGGCGTTGACGCTCAAGGATCGCCCCGGCGAGGCCATTGGCGCGATCGGCTTGCATGCGGGGCGTGGCAAGAGCGGCGGATTAAACAGGAACGCCATGCTCGGTTTTTGGCTTGGGCGCCCATATCATGGTCGCGGGCTGATGAGCGAGGCGGCGGGGTCACTGACAGACCTCGCGTTCAAACTGGGCGCCGTGGACGAAATCTACGCCCGGACGCGCGTTGAAAACGCGCCCGCCCGGCGCGTGCTTGAAAAATGCGGCTTTGCTCCTGACGGGGAAGGGCCGGTCGATCTTGCCGCACGCAACGGCGTTTTCGTCTGCGCGCGCTATCTTCTGCGGCCCGGCGCGCAACGCATGGCCGACAATGTCGCCGAAACGGCGGCTTTAGAACCATAAAGGCCCCGATTGGCGTTGCCTGACGGGCGCCGCCCGGATAGGCATTCGTTATGAAATTCCTCGACCAAGCCAAAATCTACATTCGCTCTGGCGACGGCGGCGCCGGCGCCGTCTCGTTTCGCCGCGAGAAATTCATCGAGTTCGGCGGCCCTGACGGGGGCGACGGCGGACGCGGCGGCGACATCATCGCCAGATGCGTCGATGGCCTGAACACGCTGATCGATTATCGCTATCAGCAGCATTTCAAGGCTGGCACCGGCATGCACGGCATGGGCCGCAACCGGGCTGGCGGCAAAGGCGGCACAATCGTCATGAAAGTGCCCGTCGGCACGCAGATTTTCGAGGAAGACAACGAAACCCTGATCGCCGATCTGACCGAGGTCGGGCAGGAAATCGTGATCGCACGCGGCGGCAATGGCGGCTTTGGCAATCTGCACTTCACCACGTCCGTCAATCGCTCGCCGCAGCGCGCCAATCCCGGTCAGGTCGGGGAGGAGCGCACGATCTGGCTGCGCCTGAAACTGATCGCCGATTCGGGCCTGATCGGCCTGCCCAATGCTGGCAAATCCACCTTTCTGGCCGCCGTCTCGGCCGCCAAACCCAAGATCGCCGATTACCCGTTCACCACTTTGCACCCCGGCCTTGGCGTCGTGCGGGTCGATGACCGCGAATTTGTGCTCGCCGACATTCCCGGCCTGATCGAGGGCGCCCATGAGGGGCTGGGCCTTGGCGACCGCTTTCTGGGCCATGTCGAGCGCTGCCGGGCGCTGCTGCATCTGGTGGACGCTGGCAGCGAACATGCCGGCGCGGCCTACAAGACCGTGCGCACCGAGCTTGCCGCCTATGGCAACGGCCTCGACCAGAAGCGCGAGATCGTCGCTTTGTCCAAATGCGACACCGTAGATCCCGAGACTTTGAAGAAGCAGATGGAGCGACTGAAGCGCGCCATCCGCACCGCGGGACCGACGCCGGAAGAGGGCGCCAAGCCCGCCGCCCCGATGGCGCTCTCGTCTGCGACGACCGCTGGCGTGCAGGACGTTCTGCGCGCGCTCGCCCTTCATATGGATCTGGCGCGCGCCGAGGAAGCCGCCCTGTTGCCGCCGCCCGAATCCTGGCGCCCATAAATTGCCCGGGCGCAAGAACCTGAACGCCGTAAGCATTTGAACCAAAACCCCACGAGACAGTGAAGCCGCCGTGACCATCGCGCCCTCCCTCTCCGCGTTTCGCCGCATCGTCGTCAAGGTCGGCTCGTCCCTGCTCGTCGATCAAAATCTCGGGCAGATCAAGCGCGGCTGGCTGGAGGCGCTGGCCGACGACATCGCGGACCTGCACCGCGAGGGGCGCGACGTGCTCGTCGTCTCATCAGGCTCAATTGCGCTTGGCCGCGCGATGCTGAAACTGCCGCGCGGCCCCCTGAAGCTCGAAGACAGTCAGGCGGCCGCCGCCGTGGGCCAGATCGCGCTCGCCAGCGCCTGGGCTGAAATTCTCTCAATGCGCGGCATGATCGCGGGCCAAATTCTGGTGACGCTGAACGACACCGAGGAGCGCCGCCGCTATCTCAACGCGCGCGCTACCCTCGGGCGGCTGATGGACATGCGCGCCGTGCCGGTTATCAACGAGAACGATACGGTGGCCACAACCGAAATCCGCTACGGCGACAATGATCGTCTGGCCGCCCGCGTCGCCAGCATGGCGAGCGCCGACCTTCTGGTGCTGCTGTCGGACATCGACGGGCTGTACACCGCTCCGCCTGGCGAAGACCCCGATGCGGTTCTGATCCCCGTCGTGCCGCGCATCAGCGCGGAAATCGAAGCCATGGCTGGCGGCGCCGCTTCCGAATTGTCGCGCGGGGGCATGCGCACCAAGATCGAGGCCGCCAAGATCGCTACAGGCGGCGGCGCCCATATGGTGATCGCCGACGGACGGCTGGCCAATCCCGTGCGCAAAATTGCCGAGGGCGGGCGCTGCACGTGGTTTCTCACGCCCTCCAATCCCGTCACCGCCCGCAAGAAATGGATCTCCGGCTCGCTGGAGCCGCGCGGTACGGTGCATGTGGATTTGGGCGCCGCGCGCGCGCTCGCCAAAGGCGGCAGTCTGTTGCCCGCTGGCGTGACCCGCGTCGAGGGCGCTTTTGCGCGCGGCGATTGCGTGCTGATCCGCGATGCTGCAGGGGCCGAAATTGGCCGCGGGCTTGTGGCCTATGACGCTGGCGAGGCGGTTCAATTGGTGGGACGCAATTCGCGTGACATCGAAAGCGTGCTGGGCGCGCCGGGACGCGCGGAAATGATCCATCGCGACGACATGGCTCTGGTGGGCGAATAGCCGCCGGTCAGTCTAACCGTCTACCCGCCTTTAACTGAACCTGTTATGCTTCATATGAGCATTAGGGAAACGCCGCACATTCGAGGCCGCCGATCATGACCAGTTCGCAGGGGGCGCAAGCTGCCGCTTCTTCCGTTTCCCACATAATGGGCGAGATCGGGCGCGCCGCGCGCGCCTCCGCCCATGCGCTTGGCCTCGCCTCAAGCGACACCAAAAACCGCGCCCTTATGGCCGCCGCCGCCAGCCTGCGCGCCCATTCGCCCCAGATCATCGCCGCCAACGCGCTCGACGTCGCCGCCGCGCAAAAGGCCGGCGCCAGCAAGGCCAATCTCGACCGGCTGATGCTCGACGCCAAACGCATTGACGCCATGGCGCGCGGTATCGAGGACATTGCCGCTTTGCCCGATCCGGTCGGGCGCATTCTGGCGACTTTCGAACGCCCCAATGGCCTGAAGATTGAGCGCGTCTCGACCCCGCTGGGCGTGATCGGCGTCATCTACGAGAGCCGCCCCAATGTGACGGCGGACGCGGGCGCGTTGTGCCTGAAGGCTGGCAATGCCGTGATCCTGCGCGGCGGATCAGATTCGTTTCATTCCTCGACGCTCATCCATCAATGCCTCGTTGAGGGCTTGCGCGCCGCCAATCTGCCCGATGCCGCGATCCAGATCGTGCCCACGCGCGACCGTGCTGCGGTGGGCGAAATGCTGAAAGGCCTTGCGGGAAACCTCGACGTGATCGTGCCGCGCGGCGGCAAGAGCCTTGTGGCGCGCGTTCAGGAAGAAGCGCGCGTGCCGGTGTTCGCCCATCTTGAGGGCATCGTGCATGTGTATGTCGATGGCGAGGCCGATCTCGACATGGCCGTGAAAATCCTGCGCAACGCCAAGCTGCGGCGCACCGGCATTTGCGGCGCCGCCGAAACGCTGCTCGTCGATAAAGCCGTAGCGCGCACGCACTTTGGACCACTGCTGAAAGTTCTGCTCGACGAGGGCTGCGAAATACGTGGCGACTCAGTTGCGCAGCAGGCGGATTCGCGGGTGGTCGCAGCGACCGAAGAGGATTGGCGCACGGAATATTTGGAGGCCATTATCTCGGCCAAAATCGTGGACGGGCTGGACGCCGCCATCGAGCATATCGAGACTTTCGGCTCGCATCACACCGATTGCATCGTCACGCAAAACACAGAGCGCGCAGAGCGTTTTCTGCGCGAGGTTGATTCGGCCATCGTGCTGCATAACGCCTCGACGCAATTTGCCGACGGGGGCGAGTTTGGCTTTGGCGCCGAGATCGGCATCGCAACGGGTCGCATGCATGCGCGCGGACCTGTGGGGCTGGAGCAATTGACCTCGTTCAAATATCGCGTACGCGGCGCCGGACAGGTGCGGCCATAAGCGGGGATATTGAGCCGGAGGCGGCAGAGTTTGGAGCAGCCCATGGCCGGGCGTTCGTGCGATTCCCGCGCCATGCGCCGGGCATGCGGATCGGCCTGTTCGGTGGCACGTTCAATCCTCCGCACGATGGTCATCGCCTTGCCAGCCTGATCGCGCTCAAACGCCTGAAGCTCGACGCCGTTTGGTGGCTGGTGACGCCGGGCAATCCGCTGAAGGAAAACGCTGGCCTGCCGCCGCTTCATGAGCGTATTGAGGCCGCACGCGCCCTCGCCGATCATCCCAGGATCATCGTGACTGGCCTCGAGGCGCAGATCGGCACACGCTACACGTTCGATACGATTGATCATCTGACGCGCCGCTGCGCGGGCGTGCGCTTTGCGTGGATCATGGGCGCGGACAATCTCGCCAGCTTTCATCGCTGGCAGCGCTGGCGCGAGATCGCCGCGCTCACTCCAATCGCCGTGATTGATCGCCCAAGTTCAACGCTGAAAGCCGCGCATTCATGCGCGGCGCATTTTTTGTCGCGCTATCGGGTGGACGAATCAGACGCCGCGCTGCTGCTGGAGCGCGGCGCGCCGGGCTTTGTGTTCCTGCACGGACCGCGCTCAAGCCTGTCCTCAACCGAATTACGGAACAAGGGGCAAGGACTGAATCCCCGCCCCTTGGTCGAATAATCAATAAGCCTTCTTCAGCTCGCCCAGGATCGCTTCGCCCATCTGAACCGTCGATACGGTGGAATTGGCGTCGCCCTTGATGTCCGCCGTGCGAAGGCCCGACGCCAGCACGTCGGCGATGGCCTTCTCGACCTTGTCGGCGGCCTCCCCAAGCCCGAACGAATAGCGCAGGCACATGGCGAGCGAGCCGATCATCGCGATCGGATTGGCGATGCCCTTCCCGGCGATGTCGGGCGCCGACCCGTGCACGGGCTCATAGAGCGCCTTGCGCTTGCCGGTCTTCGGATTGGTCTCGCCCAATGAAGCTGAGGGCAACATGCCCAGCGATCCCGTCAGCATGGCGGCCACATCCGACAGCATGTCGCCGAACAGATTGTCGGTGACGATGACGTCAAACTGCTTGGGCCAGCGCACGAGCTGCATGCCGAGCGCGTCGGCGAGCTGATGCTCCAGCTCAACGTCGGCATATTCACGCTTGTGCAAAGCGGTGATGACTTCGTTCCAGAGCACGCCGGACTTCATGACGTTGCGCTTTTCGGACGAGGTGACTTTGTTGTTGCGCTTGCGCGCCAGCTCGAACGCCACGCGGCCGATGCGTTCGATCTCGTAGGTGTCGTAGACCTGCGTATCGATGCCGCGCTTCTGGCCATTGCCCAGATCGATGATTTCCTTGGGTTCGCCAAAATAGACGCCGCCGGTGAGCTCGCGCACGATCATGATGTCGAGGTTCTCGACGATTTCGCGCTTGAGCGAAGAGGCGTCGGCGAGCGCGGGATAGCAGATCGCGGGGCGCAGATTGGCGAACAAAGCCAAATCCTTGCGCAGGCGCAGGAGCCCGGCTTCCGGGCGCACGTCATAGGGAACGGCATCCCATTTGGGGCCGCCCACGGCGCCGAAGATCACCGCGTCGGCGGCCTGCGCCAGCGCCATGTCGCTCTCGCTGATCGCCTGGCCGTGCGCATCATAGGCGCAGCCGCCAACAAGACCCTTTTCAGTTTCAAACTGCGCGACGCCAGCTTCTCCAAGAAAGTTCGCGACCTTCTCGACTTCGCTCATCACTTCGGGGCCGATGCCGTCGCCGGGCAGCAAAAGGAGCTTGTAGGTCGCCATGGGGAATTTCCATCTTAAGGTGTGAATTTGACGCTTTTGCTAACGCTCGCGGGCGGGCTTGGCAAGGCGCAGCGGTTTTGAGTGGCGCACATAAAAAAACCGCCGACCCTGGGGCCGGCGGTTTCTGGTCTTTGCAGCCGGAGCTGACGCCTTACGAGGCGAGCAGCTGGCGGATAACGTATTGCATGATGCCGCCGTGACGGAAGTATTCGAGCTCGTCGAGCGTCATGATGCGCCCGTCCAGCGGGATCTTTTTCTTCGATCCGTCGGCGAACGTGATGAGCGCTTCCATCTTCTGGCGCGGCTTCAGGCCCTTCTCAAGACCCAGAATGGTGACCTTCTCGTCGCCCTTCATGCCAAGCGTCTGCCAGGTCGTGCCCTGCTCAAACGTCAGCGGCAGAATGCCCATGCCCACGAGATTCGAGCGATGGATTCGCTCGAAGCTCTCGGCGATGACGGCGCGAACGCCCAAAAGGCGCGTGCCCTTGGCCGCCCAGTCGCGCGAGGAGCCATTGCCGTATTCGGCGCCCGCAAAGATCACCAGCGGGGTCTCTTCAGCCGCGTATTTCATCGCGGCGTCGTAGATCGCCAGCTTCTCGCCAGAGGGATAATGGATCGTCATACCGCCTTCGAGCACCGAGCCGTCGGCGGACACGTTCATGAAGTTCTTGATGCGGATGTTGGCGAACGTGCCGCGCATCATCACTTCATGGTTGCCGCGACGCGTGCCGTACTGGTTGAAATCAGCCTCGCGCACCTGACGATCAGCCAGCCAGCGACCGGCGGGCGAGGCGAACTTGATGGAGCCGGCCGGCGAGATGTGGTCGGTCGTGATCTTGTCGCCGAACAGCGCCAGAATGCGGGCGTCCTGCACGTCCTTCACGGGCGCGGGAGTGAGGCCCATGTCCTCGAAATAGGGCGGGTTCTGGACGTAGGTGGAGGCCATGTCCCACTTGTAGGTCTTGCCCGCAGGCGCCTTCACCTTGCGCCAGTTGACGTCGCCCTTGAACACGTCGGCATAGCGTTCCTTGAAGATTTTCTTGGTGACGAACTTGCCGATGAAGCCCTGAATTTCCTTCGAGGTCGGCCAGATGTCGCGCAGGTAAACTTCTTCTCCAGCCTTGTTGGTTCCAACAGGCTCCTGCGTCAGATCCTTGGTCACGGACCCAGCCAGCGCATAGGCGACGACCAGCGGCGGCGAGGCCAGATAATTGGCCTGTACGTCGGGGCTGACGCGGCCTTCGAAATTGCGGTTGCCGGAGAGAACGGAGGCGGCGATGATCCCGTTCTTGTTGATGCTGTCCGACACTTCAGTCGGCAGCGGGCCGGAATTGCCGATGCAGGTCGTGCAGCCAAAGCCCACGATGTTGAACCCGAGCTTGTCGAGGTCCTTCTGCAAGCCGGAATTGGCGAGGTACTGGCCAACCACCTGCGAGCCCGGCGCAAGCGAGGTCTTCACCCACGGCTTCACCATCAGGCCCTTGGCGACCGCCTTGCGGGCGAGCAGGCCGGCGCCGATCAGAACGCTGGGGTTTGACGTGTTGGTGCAGGAGGTGATGGCGGCGATGGCGACGTCGCCATGGCCCAGTTCATACTTCTTGCCGTCAACGGGATAGCGCTCGTCCTTTTGCGGGCCCTTGCGATATTCGGCGACCATCGCGTCGGAAAAGCCCGCCGCCACGTTCTCCAGCGCAACGCGGCCTTCGGGGCGCTTGGGGCCGGCCATTGAGGGCGTGACAATCGCCAGATCGAGTTCGAGGAGATCGGTGCAAACCGGGTCGGGCGTTGCGCGGGTGCGGAACAAGCCCTGCGCCTTGGCGTATTTCTCGGTGAGGGCGACGCGGGCCGGGGCGCGGCCAGTCATCTTCAGATAGTCGAGCGTCTCGCCGTCGACGGGGAAGAAGCCGCAGGTCGCGCCGTATTCGGGCGCCATATTGCCGATGGTGGCGCGGTCGGCGAGCGTCAGCGAATCAAGGCCGGGGCCGAAGAATTCCACGAACTTGCCAACAACGCCCTTCTTGCGCAGCATCTGCGTGACGGTGAGCACAAGGTCGGTGGCGGTGACGCCCTCCTTCAGCTTGCCGGTCATGCGGAAGCCAATAACCTCGGGAAGCAGCATCGAGAGCGGCTGGCCAAGCATGCAGGCCTCGGCCTCAATGCCGCCGACGCCCCAGCCCAGAACCGAGAGGCCGTTGACCATGGTGGTGTGCGAATCCGTGCCCACCAGCGTGTCGGGATAAGCGACCTCGACGTTGACGGGCTTGCCGCGCGCGGGCGCAAACTTTTCTTTGCGCGTCCACACCGTCTGCGCCAGATATTCGAGATTGACCTGATGGCAGATGCCGGTGCCCGGCGGCACGACGCGGAAATTGTCGAACGCGCCCTGGCCCCATTTCAGGAAGATGTAACGCTCGGCGTTGCGCTGATATTCAAGATCGACGTTCTTCTTGAGCGACTTCGACGAGCCGAACTCATCGACGATCACGGAATGGTCGATCACGAGATCGACCGGCACGAGCGGGTTGATCTTGTTGGGATCGCCGCCCAGTTTCGTCATCGCGTCGCGCATGGCGGCCAGATCGACGACAGCGGGAACGCCGGTGAAATCCTGCATCAGCACACGGGCTGGACGGAAGGCGATTTCCTTCTCGGTCTTGCCCTTGTTATTGAGCCATTTGGAAACGGCGACGATATCTTCCTTCGTGACGGTGCGTCCGTCTTCGAAACGCAGCAGGTTCTCAAGCAGAACCTTCATGGAGAACGGCAGCTTCGAAATGCCCTTGAGGCCGTTCTTCTCCGCCTGCTTCAGCGAGAAGTAATGGTAGGACTTGGTGCCGACGGTCAGTTTTTTGCGGCATTTGAA
>CAMCMI010000031.1 GCA_945875875.1 Rhizobium sp. Q54 | reverse complement strand
TGGGTGTTCGCCAAGTCGATCACCAATGCGGCGGATCTGGGCTACGCGTTCGGGCTTGCGGGTTCTATCGGCTACACGATTTATTATCTCAGCTTCGTTGTGGCGGGCGTGACGATCTATTTCATGCGCACGCGCGGCGGCTGGACCTCACTGCCGCAAATGTTGACGGCCAAATACGGCGCGACTTGCGCAAAGCTGTTTATGGCGGCGATCGCGTTTCGCCTGTTCAACGAAGTCTGGTCCAACACCAAAGTCATGGCGTTGTTTTTTGGCCCCGAGGGCTCGGCGTCGTATTGGATATCTGCGATTCTCGTAACGGTAGTCACTGTTGCCTATGCGTGGGCGGGCGGCATGCGCGCCAGCCTGTTGACGGATCGCCTGCAAATGATTGCAGCCTTTATTTTGCTCGGCGTTCTGATGGCGGTGTTGCTGCCGCCGATGACAAGCAAAGGACTGCCCGGCGTGCCGATTTCGACGCATCAGGCGGGCCTGACGTTCTGCCTGCTGGCGCTGGTGCAGGTGCTGTCCTATCCGTTTCACGATCCCGTGCTGACGGATCGCGGCTTTCTCAACAACCCGCGCAAAATGCTGGCGAGCTTTGTGCTGGCGGGCGTACTGAGCGGCGCTTTCATATTTTTATTTAGTTTTGTCGGGCTTTACGCGCGCGCGTTTGAGCTTGCCGGCGCCCCACGCCTCAGCGTCCCTGCCTCGCTCGGCTTTGGCATGATGCTCTTGTTCAACGGCATGATGCTGACGTCGGGCGGCTCCACTATCGACTCGACATTCACCAGCGTCGCCAAATTATCGGCGCGCGACTGGAGCGCCGACGCGCTGCGCCCCATCGAGCGCGATCTGACGATTGGCCGCCGGGCTATTATCATCGTCGCAATCGTCGGCAATCTGCCGCTGTTGTCGATTTATCTGGGCGACAGGATCGGCCCTGCGATCATCGCCGCCACCACGATTTCCGGCACGATGGTGATGGGATTGGCGCCGATTTTCCTGCTGTCGTTTGTGCGCGGCGCCGGTCCGCTCAGCTTTCATCTGGCGTTCTGGCCCGGCCTTTTGCTGGGCATAGCCCGCGCAGTCGAGACATTCGCGCAAGTCTCGCTCCTGCCGCGCTGGCTGGCGCTTGGAACTGGCAGGTTCGATCTTGATCTGGGCGTGAACGTGTGGGGCCTGCTGCTCTGCACGGCAGGCTTTCTGCTTGGCGCAGCATTCACCCAGATGAGTGTGCGCGCGCGCAAAACCCCTGCGCGCGCGTGATTTCCCGTTAACCGGCCATCGCGGGCTTGGGCGGCAGGGTCTCAAGTTCGGCGGCGATGATTGCGTCCATCTTCGGCTCGAGGCCGTGGCGCGCCATCGCCTCGCGGTACAGATTGCGCACGATGTCGGACTCGTCGGCGTAATCAATCTGGTTGCCGCCAAGGCGCGAGCTGATCCAAGAAAGCGGCACGCCTTGCGCATTGCGGGGCGACGAGTGCTTGAACGCCAGATAGCGCGCGGGCGTGGGGCCAGAGTTGAAATGCTGGTGGAACGTGTTGTTGGGCGGCACAATCAACGTGCCCGGCTCCCAATCATAGCGCTTTGGCTCCTGCCCCTGCTCCCACATCAGCGAATAACCCTCGCCCGACAGCACGATCACATGCGCGCCGGGGCCGTGGCGATGGCCCTTCTTGTAGGTGCCGACGGGAAATTGCGAGATGTGGCTGGCCATGGCTCCCTTGGCCATGTTGAAGCGGATATGACCACCGCCGGCGCCGCGCTCTTTGGCCGAGATAAGCGGCAGGTTTACGGCGTCAGGCACAAAGTTGGTGCGCAGCAAAAAGCCATCCTGCTCGCCCTTGTTTGAGAAGTAATCAGGCTCGCCCGAAAAGCGCGCAGGAAAATCGCGCGGCGTGTTGAAGACGAAATCGACGTCATCAAACATGTTCAGCAATTGCGGGCCAAACGTCACGCCCACATAGCGCGCGGGCGCTGCGCCAGAGCCGTTGAAGTGCTGGTGGTAAGCGTTGAGCGGAATCGCGAAAATAGCGCCGGCTTTCCATTCAAACGTAAGCTTCTGGCCCTTGTCGTTCCACACGCTCGTCGAGCCGCGCCCCTCCAGCACCAGCACCATTTCTTCAAATAATTGACGCTGGGGCTCAAGCTTTCCGCCGGGCGGAATTTCGCACACATAGCAATCGTTGGAGGTGCGCGAGGCCTCGTGGTTGATGAACACGCCCTTGCCGCCGCGACGCGCCCAGGGCTTCAAATCCACCGTACGCAGGTTGGGCACATAATGCCCGCTGATGATGTCCAGCCCTTCCGCCTGCACCCAGCGCTCGTAAGGCGTACCTTTTTCGGTGGCGAACTTTTTGGCCAGCTCATCGGAAACAAGCGTCGAGAAAGTCATTGTGCGCTCTCTTGCAGGAGTTTTAGGAGTTTTAATTAATAGCAACGCGGCGCGCCAAGCAGCGCGCTGCGTTCTTGTCAGGGCTTAATTAGCGGCTGGCTTGCCGCCCTCTTTGGGCTTTGTCTCAATCACCTTCAGATCCGGCTGCAGACGCGAGGCGTCGGCGAGCTTCTGGATGATCGCCTTGGGAGTCGCATAGACTTCCTTCAGCATCACAGCCATTTCCTCGCCCGTCATCGGGTTCACTTCCATGCCGGTCTTTTCGGCGTCGGCGATCAGCGCCTTGTCCTTCATGGAGGCGTCGAAGGCGCGGCGCAGCGCGTTGACGCGCGCCAGCGGCACGTCGTCCCCAAGAAATAACGGGCGTCCCATTTCAAATGCGCTGAACTGGAGCTTGAGAATATCCTTTTGCTCCTGCGTCTCAGCCATATCCGTTATCAGCGGCACGTTGGCCAGATCGGGATGACGACGTAAACCCTGCTGATACAGGATTACGTATTTTCCGCTCTCGATCCATTCCTTGTATTGCGGCTTTAGGCTGGTCCACGAGAACGTTCCGCGACCATCGGCCTCGCCGCGTTCCATCGCAAGATTAGTCTCATTACCGCCAGGGTAACCCGCGATTACCTTGTACTTAAGGCCCAGCAGATTGCGCAGGACATAAGGCACCACCACGCTTTCAGTGCTGACGCCGGTTCCTGCGACGATCACTTCGCGCGTGCGCAAATCCTGCCACGTCTTGACGCCGGAGCGCGCAGCAACCACCGCCACCGACGTGTCGGCGTTCACCGATCCAATGGCGTGCATCGTGAGCGGATCAAACTTGGCGTGCGAGGCAGCGCCAAGCAGCGGCTCCAACGGCACGCCACGTTGGGGCGCAGCGATGTGCAAGCCGTCTTTGGGCGCAACGCTGGCGACGTAATTCATCATCACGAGGCCGCCACCGCCGGGCATGTTGCGCACGACGACTGTCGGTTGACCGGGCAGGTATCGGCCAATGTAGCGCGCCACCAGACGCGCGTTCTGATCGTAGCCGCCACCAGCCGAAAGGCCGACGTAAAACGTCATGGTTTTGCCGGGATAAAATTCTGCGGGCGATTGCACAGGCTGCGCCAGAGCAGCCGAGGCCAGAGCGGGCGAGGCAAAAAGCGCGGCGGTCGCCATCACCTTCAAGCGGTTCTTAATACGGGTCTTCATATCCAAATATTCTCCCTAAAGCCGATGACGGGTCTTGCGCCCCCTTGCGCGACTCCTCTGCGCTTGGGCGTATCATGGCCTAGCCGGCGCGCCGTGGGAAGCCCTGTCGTTGCGAGGCGCCCGCAAGCTTCAGCTTTTGCTGGTTTGACGCTTGGCGGCGCGCAATGTTACGAGCCAACATTGGAGCTGCCGCCTGACAGCGCCCGCCAAGGGGAGACCACCATGACCGCGAAATCGCCAACAGGCGGGCGCGCCGTCTTCCGCCACGTGGATTACACGCGCTATTTGTTCTCCCGTTTTCTGTGGGGGCTTGGCCTCCAGATCCAGACCATCGCCATCGCGTGGTATGTCTACGACGTCACCAATGATCCGCTGGCGCTGGGCTTTATCGGGCTCGCCGCCTTCATCCCCGCCGTGCCGCTGTCGCTGCTCACCGGCCCGGCTGCGGACCGTTACGACCGTCGTATTATCCTGCTGATTTGTTGCACGATCATGGCGCTGTGTTCGGCCGCTTTGATTTGGCTGCAATATACGGGAAACATTCGCGCCGATCAGATATGGCCGGTTTATGTGGTGGTTTTCGTGCTGGGATGCGCGCGCTCGTTCGCCAATCCTGCAGGTCAGGCGCTGGTGATGACGCTGGTGCCGGACGAGGAATTTGCAAGCGCCGCCGCCTGGAACAACACCTTCAACCAGACCGCTAGCATCTCCGGCCCCGCCATCGGCGGGCTGTTGTTCCCCTTAGGCATCTATGTGCCGTTTGGCGCTGCGGCGCTGGCGTTTCTCGTCGCCATCGTACTCACCGCGCGTATTGCCTATCGCCCACAAAAAATCACCAAACCGCCGGTGACGCTCACGATGCTTGCAGCCGGTTATAAATTCATCTGGAACAAGCCGATCATTCTTGGCGCCATCACGCTTGATCTTGTGGCGGTGCTGCTTGCCGGCGCCACTGCGCTGCTGCCTATTTTTGCGCGCGACATTTTTCAAACCGGCCCATGGGGGCTTGGCCTTTTGCGCGCCATGCCGCCTGTTGGTTCAGTCTGTGCGGCGTTGGCGCTGGCCTATTTCCCGCTGCAATCTGGCATCGGCAAGAAGATGATCTTTGCTGTTGGCGTTTATGGAATAGCGACGATCTGCTTTGCGCTGTCGACCAATATCTTCGTGGCGATTCCGTTTCTGATTATTATCGGCGCGGCGGATATGGTGAGCGTCGTCATTCGCCAAACGCTGATCCAGGTCGAGACGCCCAATGAGATGCGCGGGCGCGTTGTGGCGGTTCACACCATTCTCACAGGCACTTCCAACCAATTGGGCGAGTTCGAAAGCGGTGCGCTGGCGTGGATGATCGGCGCCGTTCCTGCCGTTCTCGTTGGCGGCGCCGGCGCCGTTTGCGCCTCGCTGTTGTGGCTGCGCCTGTTCCCGGTACTTCGACAACGAGAGCGCTATTAAGCTTGAGGGAGAGAAAACGCGAAAAAGACAAGCGTGGGCGCATTGACAAGGAAACGTAATCAGCTCCGTTACAGATCATAAACCATACACAAGAGGCACTTTCGCGTGAGGGCCTTGCATGACGTCTACGCCTCCTGATTCTGAAGCCGACAACATGGTCGCTCATTATACAGCCCTCGCCCGCATGCCGCTGTCGAAAGACAACGCTGTGGCGTTGCGCCGTGAAGGCCGCGAAGGATTGGCGAAGCTTGGACAGCCGGCGCCGTTTGAGACGCTGGAGCGGCGCCGTCGCTGGAGCGCCGTATCGCGTATTCGCGAAACCGCGCTGCGCCAGCGAGGCGTGCCCCCGCTGCGCTAGATCAGGAAACTTCCCCGGCTCGCCCGCATTGCATCAGGGGCGAAGACGAGCTTGCGGGAAATGGTTTGGCGAACAAGTCTGACGATGGCGCGCATTCGCCCCGGGCGCACCCCCCCTCGCGACTTGCGTTTGGCCTTGAGCGACTTGGCCTAGCGCCGCTTGCCTATCCTGTCGCCGCCGCCCTCCTTGCGCTTGCGCTCTCGATTGTCGCCGCCTTTGGAATCGCGCGCATCAGCGTCGATGATTCACTCAGCCAATTGTTCCGCTCGGACACGGCTGAGTTTCGACAATATGAAGAGCTGACGAAGCGCTTTCCTTCCAGCGAGTTTGACGTGCTGATCGTTGTCGAGGGCGACGATTTGCTGGCGCGCGAAAATCTTGAAAAGCTGCGCGATCTCGTCACCGATCTGCATTTCGTCGATGGTATGCGCGGACTGATCTCGCTGTTCTCGGCCCGCAACGCCGCGCGAGACGGCGGAACCCCGCCGCCGCTATTTCCCGAAGTTCTGCCTAAGGGAGAGGCATACAAGCGCCTCGTGGAGGCTGTGCGCGACAATGAAATCGTGCACGGCAAACTGTTGTCGGAAGACGGAGCGCTCGCGCTTGTCGTAATTTCTCTGGACGAAGAAAAGACGCCAAAACTCGGGCTTGGAAACGTCATCGGCGGCATTCAGGGAATTATCGACGAGACGCTGCAAGGCTCGTCGCTCAAGGCGCAATTGGCGGGCGCGCCGGTGATGCAATTGGAAATACGCAACGCGGTGACGCGCGACCGCGTGATCTATAACGCGCTAGGTTTTGCAGGCGGCCTTCTGGTTGCGCTCGTCTTCTTCCGCCGCCCGGCGTTCGTGATCGCGGCTGCGGCGCCGCCATTAATCGCCATTCTTTGGTCGCTTGGCGCGCTGGGCTGGCTAGACGTGCGGCTGAACATGTTTCTCAACGTCATGACGCCGCTTATAATGGTGATGGGCTTTTCAGACAGCATGCAAATTGTGTTGGCCGCGCGCGACCGGCTGCTGGCGGGAGATGACAAGATTGCAGCCCTGCGCTGGGCCGTGCTTGTGGTTGGCCCCGCCTGCGTGGTGACGGTGGGTGCTGCGGGGCTGTCATTTCTCGCCTTGACGTGGTCAGATTCCCATCTCATCCGAACATTTGGCGCAGCCGGCGCCTTGTCTACGCTGATCTCCTATGTCGCCGTCATCACGCTGACGCCGCTGTTTGGCTTGTTGTTGATACGCCCGCGCGATGCACAGGCTCCCTTGCGGCGCTCAGACGCAGCGGTCGATTTTCTGCGCGCGTTCTGCGCAAGAACTGCGCGCTTCTCGACGCAGGCGCCTGTGCTGACGACACTTACCAGCGGCATTGTGATTGCAGGCCTCACGCTGGTTTACGCCAATCTGGAGCCGCGCTATCGGCTCGCCGATCAGGCGCCCGATCGCGAACAGGCCGTGCAGGCAAGCCAGCGTCTGGACGCAAAACTCGCAGGCGCCAATCCGTTTCACATCCTCGTCGAACTGCCGCCCGAGCGTGCGCTTTACGACGCTGAAACGCTGGCCCTGCTTGGACAAGTCCACGCCATCGTCGAGACGGAAGCTGGCATCGGCAACGTGCTTTCTCTGGAGACGCTGCGCGCATGGCTGGAGCGCAATTCAAAGACTTCGGATGTCGCCGTTTTGAAGGCTTACGTTGAAATGCTGCCCGAGCATCTTGCGCGGCGCTTCATTGCGGCGGACGAAAAATCAGCGATGATAACCGGGCGCATTCCAGATGCGGACGCCAGCGCCATTTTGCCTGTGGTGCAAAAACTGGAGGCGGCATTAGAGCCTGTGCGACAGGCGAATCCCGGCTTTCGTATATCCGTAACGGGACTGGCGGCGATAGCTGCGCGCAACAGCGCCGCGATGATTGGGCAATTGAACGCCAGCCTCACGGTCGAGATGCTTGTGGTGGCGGCCTTCATCGGTCTGGCGTTTCGCTCCGTCACCGTCATGGTGGTGAGCATAATGCCGGGATTGTTTCCCATAGTCGCCTCTGGCGCAGTGCTTTGGGCGCTTGGGGAGGGCCTGCAATTTGCCAGCGTCGTCGCGCTCACAATCGCTTTCGGTCTGGGGCTCGACGCCACCATCCATTACCTCAACCGTTTGCGGCTGGAGGAAAGCGCAGGCGGCGATCCGGTGGAAAACATTGTGCGCGCGAGCGTGCTTGTCGGGCCTGCGCTGATCCTCACGACGCTGGTGCTGGCGTGCGGCCTCGGCGTGACGGTGCTGTCGGATTTGCCAAGCCTGCGGCTGTTTGGATGGTTGAGCGCGGCCACGCTGATTGCAGCGCTGGCGGGCGATTTGTTGATCCTGCCCGCCAGCGTGGCGTTGATGCGCAAGATTACAAACGCAATATCAAGCGCACGCGTGCCGCCGCGCATATCGACGGGCGATTAGCGGTTTGCGCGCCGGAGCGTAATCGCTACCTGTCGCACTTCTCCCTGCGAGAGAAGCGAAAATGATTGCCTGTCGCCATGCGTCGTCACCGACAGCGCGCCGGAAAAGCCAGTGCCCTCAATCATGCCGTTGATGGAGCCGTCGCGCGCCTGCCCTGACATGCTGCCGCCAGCGTTGCGCGTCGATTCAGTCCACGAGCCCGCGATAGCGCCGCCGGAATCCACTTGCATGTCGCCCTTTAACGAGAAGCGATAGCTGTCGCTGGCGCAATCCAGCGTCTGCCGCAGGCCCGAGCCATCGGCGCGCACGTCATAGGCGGCGCGGCAGCGAATGCGCTCACGCTCGCCATTGGCCAGCGTCACAGCGCCCGATCCGCTCCACGCCCCGTTGAGCCCCTTGAGCGGACCCGAAGCTGCAACAGCCCTCTGCGCCAGCGATTGCGGCGCCAGCGCCATCACCAGCACAACGAGCGAAAGCCGCTGCAACGCCATGGCCGTCTCCTGAACCTGCGTCCAGCTAACGAATTGGCGAGCGTTTGGCTCCAAGGCCCAGAGTTGAAGGCCCGGGTTGATGGCCCAGAGTTGATCCGGAGACGGCCACGGCATTGGGTGCGGGATCAGTTTTGCAGCAGTGCGCCATTGCGGCAGCAATTGCGCGAGGGCTTCAGAGTGGCTTGCCTAGACGGCCAGCGCCGTGATGAAACCAATCACAGTAACCAGTAATCCGCTTAACAAGGCGATCTGTACGACCAGCTCAACTTGATAGGACTGATGCGATTCACGACGCTGCATGTTCATGACTGCACTCCCTTTATTAAAGGCTGCCTGTTCATGGTTAACAAATAGTTAATTTTGTCAGCTTTGTTAACAAAAACTGAAACTCAGGGGCGTTTTGACGCGGCGCCCAGCGAAAAGACCGTAAACTTTTCCGGACGCAAAACGTAAGCAACATGAGAGACTGGTCAAAGATTGCACATTGAGCTGCATTACTGACGGAGCCCGGACCATGCCAATTCACATGAACACGCCCCGATTATTGCCCCCCTGCATACTCGTCCTCATGCTCTCTGGCGCCGCCGCAAACGCCCAGCAGGCGCGCACCATCGAGACGCGCAGCGGGCCTGTGCAAGTGGAGGTTCTTGCGCAAAGCCTGCAAAACCCCTGGGGCATGGCGTTTCTCGACAAGGAGCGGCTGCTCGTCACCGAGCGCCCCGGACGGCTGCGCATCGTGACTCTCAAGGGCGAGATTTCAGCGCCGCTCAAGGGCGTGCCGCAAGTGTTTGCGCGCGGTCAGGGCGGCCTGCTCGACGTGGCCCTGTCGCCTGATTTTTCCAAATACCGGCTGGTCTACCTCAGTTTCGCCGAGCCCGGCCCCAATTCAACGGCGGGTACGGCGCTGGCGCGCGGGCGCCTCAATGCGAACGAGGACACGCTGGAGGACACCGCCATTTTGTTTCGCCAGCAACCCAAGGTCGACGGCAGCCAGCATTTTGGATCGCGCATCGCCTTCAGCCGCGATGGATATGTGTTCGTAACGACAGGGGATCGCGGCAAGATGACGCCTGCGCAAGATCCATCCACGCATATCGGCGCCGTGGTGCGCATCGCGCGCGACGGATCGGCGCCGAAGGACAATCCGTTCATCGGCAAAGCGGGCGCGCGCTCCGAGCTGTGGTCGCACGGCCACCGCAACATTCAGGGCGCGGCGATCCATCCGCAAACCGGCGCCCTGTGGCTGCACGAAATGGGGCCGCGCGGCGGCGACGAGGTCAACATCGCCCGAGCGGGCAAAAACTACGGCTGGCCGCTGGTGAGCTGGGGCGATCATTACGACGGTCGCGACATTCCAGACCCGCCGACGCGGCCGGAGTTTGAGGGTTCGCTCCACGTCTGGAAGCCCTCCATCGCGCCCTCGGGAATGGCGTTCTACGCGGGCGCCCTGTTCCCGGACTGGCGCGGCTCGCTGCTGGCGGGGGCGCTTGTTGGCCAGGGAATCGTACGCCTCACGTTGGAGGGGGAGCGCGTGACCGGCGAGGAGCGCATCCGCCTTGGCGCCCGCATCCGCGACGTGAAGATCGGCCCCGACAGCGCAGTTTACGCCCTCACCGACGAGGGCAACGGCAAGCTGCTGCGCTTGTCCCCAGCCGCAAAATAGAGAGGCAGGCCAAAGCATTGCGTAGACGGGGCAATACAGCTAAAGCGGAGAACTTAACACTCGTTAAGGATCGCCCCCATGTCCCGTCTCGCACCCGTTCTGGCAAGCGTCGTCTTCGCCCTTTACGCAAGTCCTGCGCTCGCTGAAGGCGCCGACACCGGCGATCTCTTCGGCTTTTCGGATGGGTCCGACATCGGCGAGAAGGGCGACCGTTCGTTCGAGTTCGACACACTGACCCGCATCGGCAAGCGCGCTGGCGATTATCGCGCGTTCTCGGCCACCGCTGCCGCCAAGGCCACCCTCACCGACGACATCGCGGTGGGTCTTGGCATCGGCGCCACGCGCAATCTTGTCAAGAATGTTCCCGGTCTGGACAATAGCAACACGGGCGGCTTTGAGGGCGTCTCGGGTGAAGTCAAATATCGCGTGCTGGAGCGCGCCTCCAATCCGTTCGGCCTGACGCTGATCGCAGCCCCCGGCTATACTAGGCTTGATGGCGAGGGCTTGCGCACCAGCGAGTTCGGGATCGGCTTTCGCGCCGCCATCGACCGCGAGCTGGTGAAAGACAAACTCTACGGCGCCATCAACTTTGATTATGCGCCAAGCTGGACGTGGCCGCGCGGGGGCGCCGCCATGGAGCGCGGATCGAGCGCGGGAGCCTCGGGCGCATTGAGCGTGCAGGTCAGCGAGGGAATTTTCCTAGGCGCGGAAGCGCGTTATGAACATGCCGCCAGCGGGTTGTTCTTCGGTGACAGTCAGGGACATGCGGTCTTCGTCGGCCCCACGTTCTACGCAAAAATCGGCAAGGACGCTTTTATCGCAGGCGCATGGGGGCGCCAGATTGCAGGCCGCGCCAGCGAGGTCCAAAGCACGCTCGATCTGAATAATTTCGAGCGCAACATCTTCCGCGCCCGCTTCGTGATTGCGTTCTGAGAGATTCGACGCCATTTCAAGCTGCCTGTTCGCGCGCCAAACTGCGCGCGCGAACAGCGGCCTGCATCTCCATTAAGCCATTCGACTATTTAATTGCGCGAAAGCGCAGCGATTGTTTGACTCGAACGCCAGCGAGCGGGACAAAAGGCGGTCAGCGATTGCCGCCGACCCCGGGAGTTTGCACGTGTCGATCTTCGTCGCCCTGCACCACCTCACGCATTACAAGTATGATCGCCCCGTGGCCATTGGCCCGCAGATCATCCGGCTGCGGCCGGCGCCCCATTGCCGCACGCGCGTTTCGGGCTATTCGCTGAAAGTCTCGCCCGCCAATCATTTCGTGAACTGGCAGCAAGACCCGCACGGCAATTGGCTGGCGCGTTTCGTATTCCCCGAGAAGGCGACCGAGCTTAAAATCGAGGTCGATCTCGTCGCCGACATGACGGTCATCAACCCGTTCGATTTCTTCGTCGAGGATTACGCCGAAACTTTCCCGTTCGCCTATCCACCAGAGCTGGCTGAAGAACTCACCGCCTGCCTTGTGCGCGACGAAGGCGGCCCGAGGCTCGACGCCTATGTCGCGAGCCTGAAGCGCGAGCCGTTGCGCACGATCGATTTTCTGGTCGGGCTGAACGCGAAGCTGCAAAGCGATATCTCTTATTTGATCCGCATGGAGCCGGGCGTTCAATCGCCCGAAGAAACGCTGATCCTGCGTTCGGGCTCTTGTCGCGACGGCGCATGGCTGATGGTGCAGGTGCTGCGCCGGCTTGGGCTGGCTACCCGTTTCGTCTCCGGCTATCTGGTGCAGCTCACCGCCGACGTCGATCCGCTGGAAGGCCCCAAGGGCACGGATCGCGACTTCACCGATTTGCACGCATGGGCGGAAGTCTATCTGCCCGGCGCCGGCTGGGTCGGGCTTGATCCCACCTCCGGCCTGTTCTGCGGCGAAGGGCACATGCCCGTTTGCGCCGCGCCGCATTATTCAGCCGCCGCGCCCATCAGCGGTGTGGTTGAGGCTGCAAAGGTTGATTTCGATTTTTCGATGAAAGTGACGCGCGTGCGCGAGGCGCCGCGCGTGACCCGTCCGTTCTCCGACGAGTCGTGGGAAAAACTCGATGCGCTTGGAGAGATCGTCGACCAGGACCTGACCAAACAGGACGTGCGCCTGACCATGGGCGGCGAGCCCACGTTTATATCCATCGACGATTTTGAATCAGCCGAATGGAACACCGCCGCCGTTGGCCCCACCAAGCGCGCGCGCGCCGACGAGCTGATCCGCCGCCTGCGGGATCGCTTTGGTCCCGGCGGTTTCCTGCATTACGGACAGGGCAAATGGTACCCCGGCGAAAGCCTGCCGCGCTGGGCTTTTGCGCTTTACTGGCGCCGCGACGGCAAGCCGATCTGGAAAAATATCGAGCTGGTGGCGCCCGAAAAGCCACCCGCGACCCCTGCCTCAATCGAGGACGCGCAGGCATTCTCGGTGGATTTTGCCGAACGCATTGGCGTCGGCGCCAAGTTTGTTCTGCCCGCCTTTGAAGACCCCGCCCATTGGATGCTTGAAGAAGGCCGCCTGCCGGAAAACGTCGACCCGATGGATTCCAAGATCGAAGACGCCGAGGAGCGCGCGCGCATGTTGCGCACGTTTGAGCGCGGCTTGCTGAAAGCGTCGGGCTATGTGCTCCCCGTGCAGCGCTGGAACGCGAAGGATGGCCCGCGCTGGATCAGCGAGTTGTGGCAGACCCGTCGCGGGCGCCTGTTCCTGATGCCCGGCGATTCCCCCGTCGGCTTCCGCCTGCCGATGAAGGCGCTGCCGTGGATTCCGCCCGAGGACTATCCCTACATCCACCCGCAAGACCCCACCGAGGCGCGCGGCCCCCTGCCCGACCCTGAGCAATTGCGTCAGCATTACACGGTCGCAAAATCGCGCGAGACTAAAACCTCCGTACCCGCCAATCTCATCATCGGCGCGGTGCGCACGGCTATGGCGATTGAGCCGCGCAATGGCGTGCTCTGCGTGTTCATGCCTCCGGTTGAAAAGCTCGAAGATTATCTGGAGCTGATCGCCGCATTGGAGGAAAGCGCGAAAACCCTTGGGCTGCCGCTGCAAGTGGAGGGCTATGGCCCGCCCGACGATCCGCGTATGCACGTCATCAAGGTGACGCCGGACCCCGGCGTGATCGAGGTCAACGTCCATCCCGCGTCGTCATGGCGCGAGGCCGTCAACACGACGATGGGCCTGTATGAAGACGCGCGCCAGACGCGGCTGGGTGCCGACAAATACATGACGGACGGTCGCCACACTGGCACAGGCGGCGGAAATCACGTCGTTGTCGGCGGCGCAACGCCCGTCGATTCGCCCTTCCTGCGCAGGCCTGATTTGCTCAAGAGCCTTGTGCTCTATTGGCAACGTCACCCCTCATTGTCCTATCTGTTCTCCGGCCTGTTCATCGGCCCCACCAGTCAGGCGCCGCGCGTGGACGAGGGCCGTCACGATTCCCTCTACGAGCTTGAAATCGCCATGGCGCAGACGCCGGGGCCCGATGGCGAGCCGATCCCGTTGTGGCTGGTGGACAGGCTCTATCGGCATTTGCTGGTGGACGTGAGCGGCAACACCCATCGCTCCGAAATTTGCATCGACAAGCTCTATTCGCCCGACGGCCCCACCGGGCGGCTCGGCCTGATCGAGTTCCGCTCGTTTGAAATGCCGCCCGATGCGCGCATGAGCCTTGCGCAGCAATTGCTGTTGCGCGCGCTGATTTCATGGTTCTGGCGCCAGCCCCAAAGCGGGAGCTTCGTGCGCTGGGGCACGGCTTTGCATGACAAATTCATGCTGCCGCATTTCGTCTGGGCCGATTTTCTGGGCGTGCTCGAAGACCTGCGCAGCGTCGGCTACAATTTCGATCCCGAATGGTTTGTGGCGCAGCGCGAATTCCGCTTTCCGCTTTATGGCAATGTCGAGCACGGCGGCGTCAGTCTGGAAATCCGGCAGGCTTTGGAGCCTTGGCATGTGCTGGGGGAGGAGGGCGCGGCGGGTGGCACGGTGCGCTATGTCGATTCGTCGCTTGAGCGTTTGCAGGTCCGCGCCAATGGTTTCGTGCCCGGCCGCCATGTGATCGCCTGCAATGGTCGCCGCGCGCCGATGACAAGCACCGGCTCATCGGGCGAGGCGGTTGCGGGCGTGCGCTTCAAGGCGTGGCAGCCCTCATCCGGCCTGCATCCTCAACTGGCTATTCACGCGCCGCTGACGTTTGACGTGCTCGATACATGGAACGGGCGCTCATTGGGCGGCTGCATGTATCATGTCACCCATCCCGGCGGCTTGAGCTATGAGGCTTTTCCCGTGAATTCGTACGAAGCGCAGGCGCGCAGGCTGGCGCGTTTTCAGGATCACGGCCATACTCCCGGTCCACTTACCGCCCCGCAGGAAGAGCAGCCGGGCGAGTTTCCGACCACGCTGGATTTGCGCCGATAAGCGCCTGGAGGAATTTTGGCGGCTGAGCCAAACCATAACGCTAGCTCCCAGCATGGGGCGCGAGCGCAGAGACGACAGCTCGAAGATTGGGCTGGCGGCTATTCCCCCATGTCCGGCATTCCCGACGAGTTCATGGATTCGTCCGGCGCCGTGCGTCCGCACTGGCGCAAGTTCATGGCCGGTCTGTCGCGCATCGAGCCTGACGAAATGGCGCAGCGCTTTGCCGCCGCCGACCGTCGCATTCGCGAGATGGGCATCTCCTATCGTATCCCCGGCGAGGCGGCTGAGCGCACATGGCCGCTGGAGCGTCTGCCGCTGGTGATCTCGGACGAAGACTGGCGCGAGATTTCCGCTGGCGTCGAGCAACGCGCGCGGCTGGCGGAAGCGTTTCTACGCGACGTTTACGGCCCCGCAGACCTTGTGAGCGAAGGCGCCCTGCCCGCCGCCGCCCTCACGGGCTCGCGCGATTTTCTGCCCGCCATGCGCGGCATCGAGCCCTCCGGCGGCAAGCATTTGCGCTTCTTTGCCTGCGACATCGGGCGCGGGCCTGATGGCCGCTGGTGGGTGCTGGAAAAGCGCGCGCAGGCGCCCTCGGGCGCAGGCTATGCGCTGGAAAACCGGCTCGTGATTTCCGGCGCCTTCCCGCAATTATACCGCGAGATGAACGTCGAGCGGCTGGCGCCCTTCTTCCGCGATTTTCGCGACGGACTTTCAAGCTCGGCGGAGCGCAGCAATCCGCGCATCTGCCTGCTGACGCCCGGCCCCTACAGCCAGACCTATTTTGAACAGGCCTACCTTGCACGTTATCTGGGCTTCATGCTGGTGGAGGGCGACGACCTTGTGGTGCGCGACGGCATCGTCTTCGTGCGCACCATTGCGGGCCTGAAACGCGCTGACGTGTTGTGGCGGCGCGTGGACGCCGATTGGTGCGACCCGCTGGAATTCAACGCCGCCTCGCGCATCGGCGTGCCCGGCCTCATGCAGGCGATCCGCAACAAAAGCGTCGCGGTCAACAACATGCCCGGCGTCGGCTTGCTGGAATCGCGCGCCTTGCTTGGCTTCACGCCCGCTCATTGCGCCCGCCTGCTTGGGGAAGATTTGCGCCTGCCCAATATCGCTACATGGTGGTGCGGCCAGAGCGAGGCGCGCCGCGTGGTGATCGAGCGCCTCGACGAGCTGGTCATCGCCAGCGCCTTCGGCGATCTTTTGCCAGCTCTCGGCGGCAAGCGTCACGTGCTTGGCGCCGATCTCGATCAACAGCAAAAGCGTGCGCTGATCGCGGCGATAGAGACTCGCGGCGTGGATTTTGTCGGTCAGGAAGTCGTGCGACTGTCCACAATGCCGGTGCTGCGCGACGGCGGGTTGCAGCCGCGCCCGTTCTCGCTGCGCGTGTTTGCCGCCGCCACGCCGGACGGCTGGCGCGTCATGCCCGGCGGGTTCTGCCGCGTCTCGGACGCAGCCGATGCGCGCGCAATCTCGATGGAGGGCGAAGCCTCCTCCGCCGACGTTTGGATTGCGACCGACAGGCCCGTGGAAGTTTCAACGCTGCTGCCAGCGCGCGAATCCGTGCGCGTGGTGCGCATGCTCGGCAATCTGCCAAGCCGCGCCGCCGACAATCTGTTCTGGCTCGGGCGTTATCTGGAGCGGGCGGAAGCCACCGCCCGCGTCGTGCGGTGCCTCGCCACCCGCTGCGTCGATCTGGACGCGCCCGGCAGCGGCGCGCGCGCGGCGGTTGAGCGCTTGCAAAAGATGCTGCTTTCAAGCGGCGCCGCGCCCGCAGATCCTGCTGGCGCGCAGGCGCAAATCATCGCCGCCATCGCGCTTGCCGATGCAGAACAATACGGCTCGGTCGCGGCAAACGTCGGCATGGCGCGCCGCGCCGCCTCCGTCATTCGCGAACGCCTGTCGCAGGACGCGACCCGCCTTGTCTCGACGCTGGAGGATTGCGTCTCGCGCCCGCACGATTCAATGGGCGCCAATTTTGACGCGGCCGCGCGCGCTGACGAGGCGCTTGGCGTGATGGCGGCGCTCGGCGGCCTCATCAACGAGAACATGAACCGCGTCGCGGGCTGGAGCTTCCTTGACATGGGCCGACGCATCGAGCGCGCCGTCAACACCTGCCGCTTCGTGCGCCAGTTCTCGGAGCGCGACGCCACAACAGAGCATCTCGACGTGTTGCTCGATTTGATTGACTCGCAAATCACCTATCGCTCGCGTTATGTCGTTGGCCCTGCCCTGGCGGCTGTGCGTGACATGGCGATGCTCGATCCGTTCAACCCGCGCTCGGTCTCCTTCCAGATTGGGCGTGTGGACGAACATCTGGCGAGCCTGCCGAACCTGCGCCCCGACGGCATGCCCGAACAGCCGCGCCGCATCAGCATCAAGCTGGCGGCGGAACTTGCCACGCGAGACGCGGACGAACTTGATCCCGCGCAAGCGCTCGCCATCGAGCAGCGCATCATGGGTTTGGCGGAAGCCGTGACGGCGCGCTATTTTCTGCAAGGGGCCGGCGCCGCGCGTGCCGAAAAGCCAACGGGCTTCGCGTGATTTACGACATCCGCCACATCACCACCTATCGCTACGCCGCGCCGGTGGCTTCCGCCGCCTGCGTGCTGCGTCTGTTGCCGCGCGATGAGCCGGGCCAAACCGTGCTCGACAGCGGGCTGGAGATTTCGCCCAACCCCGCCGAGACGCATTCCAGCATCGACGCTTTCGGCAATCGCGTCGCGCAGGTGCGCATTGACGCCGCCCATCGCGAGCTGCGTATCGCGGCGCTGTCGCGGATTTCCGTGAACCGGCAGGCTGCGCCAGCGCCCGGCCTCACGCCGGCATGGGAGCAAATCCGGAATGCTGCGCAAACGTCGCGCTCGCTGGCGCAGGATTCGCCCGCACATTTCCTCTACGCCAGCCGGCAAGTGGCGCTGAACGGGGACGCGACCGCATGGTGCCGCGAAAGTTTTGCGCAAAACCGCCCCGTTCTGGAGGCGGCCGTTGAGCTGATGGGCCGCATCCGCCGCGATTTCAAATACGAGAAAGACGCAACGGAAGTCACGACGACGGTGGCCGAAGCGTTCGCCAGCCGCAAAGGCGTGTGCCAGGATTTCGCGCATGTGATGATCGCCGGCCTGCGCGGCCTTGGCCTGCCCGCCGCCTATGTCAGCGGCTACATCCGCACGATCCCCCCGCCCGGCAAGCCTCGCCTTGAAGGCGCCGACGCCTCGCACGCATGGGTTTCCGTGTGGTGCGGCCCGGAGTTTGGTTGGCTCGGGCTTGATCCCACCAACGACCAGATGATCGGCGACGACCACGTGGTTGTGGCTCGAGGCCGCGATTACGCCGACGTATCCCCCATCGACGGCGTGTTCGTGGGATCGGGCGATCACGAATTGAGCGTCAGCGTGGACGTGAAGCCGGAGGGCGCCTAGCTCGCCTTCTTTCGCAGACTCTCTTCAAGCGCCCGCCGAATGTAGCGCTGATAGGGCATGTCTTCCGCCGCAGCGCGCGCCTTCACGCTGTCCAGCAGCGCTTTTGGCAGGCGCATGTTGACGCGCTCGGACTTGGGGCCGAACTCGAAGTTTGCGGGTTTGAAGCCGGACAGATCATATTCCGTGAGATCGGAGGTTTCGACAAAGCGCTCGGCTTCCTCGTCACTTGTCAGAACGGGTAATTTCTTCTTCATAATAGGCGATCTCCCGTGCGTGCATGAAGCGGGCGCTGATGGGCCGGAGCAGGGTCCATGACCCCATTTGCCGAAACGTAATCACGCAAAAAATCCAGCGTCCGCTTTCAATCGACCCGATAGCGCGGGAGCGGGTCTCATCTGCCGAATGCGCCAAGTCAGGCTGAAGCCCGAAGGGACCGGACAGCAATTCTTCGATCTCGTCTAGCGCAACACCATGTTTCTCGCACTTGGCTGCGTTTCCGTCGTCCCAATCAAACCCATCAAACTTCATTTTGAAAATGCCTTTTGCAAGATGCTATTTGTATGTACAAAAGTCAACCAGCGCCCGCCGCAAAATGGCGGGCGCTTGTTTTAGAGCCTAAGGCTATCCCCGCTTCACGTCCGGCGCCACGCCCTCATCGGCCAGCATCCGCAGCGCTTCGTCCATGCTCATGCTGGTTTGCGCCTGCGAGCCAAAGCGGCGGATTGAGACTGTGCGCTCCAGCGCTTCGCGTTTGCCGACCACCAGCAGCACGGGCACTTTGGCAAGCGAGTGTTCGCGCACCTTGTAGGTGATCTTCTCGTTGCGCAGGTCCATCTCGACTCGCAGACCCGCCTTGCGGGCGGCGGCTGCCATTTCCATGGCGTAATCGTCGCCGTCCTGCGTGATCGTGCAGACGACTGCCTGCAGGGGCGAGAGCCACAGCGGCAGATGGCCTGCGTAATGCTCCAGCAGAATGCCGGTGAAGCGCTCCAGCGAGCCAAACATCGCGCGGTGGATCATCACCGGCGTCACCTTGTCGCTGTCCGGCCCGATGTAGAACGCGCCAAAGCGGGCGGGCAGGTTGAAGTCGACCTGCGTCGTGCCGCATTGCCATTCGCGGCCGATGGCGTCGCGCAACGTGTATTCGAGCTTGGGGCCATAGAACGCGCCCTCGCCGGGATTGACGCCGGTCTTCACGCCGCCCTCGCCCACCTTCTCCAGCACGCGCAAGAGGGCGGCTTCCGCCTTGTCCCACACTTCGTCCGAGCCGACGCGCTTTTCAGGGCGCGTTGAGAGCTTCAGCACCACGTCGTCGAAGCCGAAGTCTTTGTAGACCGACATGATGAGGTCGTTGACCTTCATCGCCTCGTCCATGATCTGGTCTTCGGTGCAGAAGATATGCGCATCGTCCTGAGTGAACGCGCGCACGCGCATCACGCCATGCAGCGCGCCCGAGGGCTCGTAGCGATGGACGATGCCAAACTCCGCAATCTTCAGTGGCAAATCGCGATAGGATTTCAAGCCGTTCTTGAAAATCTGCACATGGCCGGGGCAATTCATGGGTTTGAGCGCAAAAACGCGCTCGTCCTCGGTCTTGGTGAGGAACATGTTCTCGCGATAGGTTTGCCAATGGCCGGACGTTTCCCACAACGCGCGATCAAGCACCTGCGGCGTGTTGACTTCGATATAGCCCGAAGCCTCCTGCCGGCGGCGCATGTAATTGATGAGCGTCTGAAACAGCGTCCAGCCCTTGGGGTGCCAGAACACGGTGCCGGGGCCTTCTTCCTGAAAATGGAACAGGTCCATTTCACGCGCCAGCCTGCGATGATCGCGGCGCTCGGCCTCTTCCAATTGCAACAGGTATGCGTCGAGGTCTTCCTGCTTGGCGAAGGCGGTGCCGTAGATGCGGCTCAACATCGGCTTGTTGCTGTCGCCGCGCCAATAGGCGCCCGCCACCTTCATCAGCTTGAAGGCCGAACCAATTTTGCCCGTGGACGTCATGTGCGGCCCACGGCACAAATCCATCCACTCGCCCTGCTTGTAGATCTTCAGCGTCTGATCTTCGGGAATGGCGTCGATGAGTTCGATCTTGAAGGCTTCGCCGCGCGTCTCGAAAAAGCTCTTGGCCTGATCGCGCGTCCATTCTTCCTTGGTGAACGGCGCGTCGCGACCGATGATCTCGCGCATCTTCTTTTCAATCGCGCCAAATTCTTCCGGCGTGAACGGCTCGGCGCGATGGAAATCGTAATAGAAGCCGTTGTCGATCACCGGCCCGATGGTGACTTGCGTTCCCGGATAAAGCGCCTGCACGGCCTCGGCCAAAACGTGCGCGCAATCGTGGCGGATCAGCTCAAGCGCGCGCGGATCTTCGCGGCCCACAAATTCTATTTTGGAATCGCGATGCAGTCTGTCGGCCAGATCAGCCAGCACGCCGTCAACGGTCATGGCCACCGTGCGCTTGGCCAGCGAGGGGGAGATCGACCTGGCGATCTCGACGCCCGAAACGCCGGGCTCAAACTGGCGCTGCGCGCCATCGGGGAAAGTAACGCTAATCATGTCAGCTCCTGTGGCTCAATCGCCGAAACGGGCCGGCGTAAGCGATGGGGGAGACTGGGGTATAGCGATGGGGAAGGTGTGGGGCAACCATCTGGACCGCGTGCGGCCTCGCGCGCATCTTGGAATGCTGCAAGCAAGAGCGCCCGGGGCCGGGCGCGGTCCAGATGGAGCTATTGCCCCGGCGCAGTCAGCGGCGAGCTTTCGATCAGCCGACCATCAGGGCGCGGAGTTGAACTCGCCGTGCCGCCGTCAATGACTGATGTCACCTGCGCATCGTCAGAGCGGGGG
>CAMCMI010000030.1 GCA_945875875.1 Rhizobium sp. Q54 | reverse complement strand
CGAGGCCGCGCGCGGTCCAGATTGCGCCTTACCATCATGTTCCGCGATCTGGCTCTGGCTCACGATGAGATCATCGAAGCCATAAGCTGGATGTGCGGCGTCACCGCCAAATGGACGCTGCGTCAAAGCCGGGCTCCGCAAAGCAAGCGCTAGTTCTGGACTGCACCACCCAGCACACCCCTGCCCTGTTCCCTTGGCCCGTTTCATCCTAGATAAGGACGACGAGAGGAACCAGACGTGATGAATCCCATCAGCGACCCCGGCGCACTGGCGGGCCAGCGACTTGCCGACATGCGGGCGGCGCGGCCTTTGGTCCAGAGCATCACCAATCTGGTGTCGATGGACATCGCCGCCAATGCGCTGCTGGCCGTGGGCGCCTCGCCCGCCATGGTGCATGCGCCGGAGGAGTCGAGCCAGTTTACCCCGCGCGTCGATGCGCTGGTCATCAACGTCGGCACGCTGTCGGTCGAGGCGGCGCGCAGCATGGAGCACGCAGTCAGCATCGCGCGCGTCCACGCCCGGCCCTGGCTGCTCGATCCGGTGGCCGCTGGCGTGCTTAGCTTTCGCGACGATCTCATCAAACGCCTGCTGCGCCATCGCCCCGGGATCATTCGCGGCAATGCCTCCGAGATCATGGCGGTGGCCCGCGCCGCCGGGCTTGCGGTGGACCCGGCGCAAACCACGCAGCGGGGCGTTGACAGCGCGCACACGAGCGACGAGGCCGCAGCGCTGGCGCACAAGCTGGCGCGTCATTGCTTTTGCACCGTGGTCGCCACCGGCGCCGTGGATCTGGTGACGGACGGCGAACGCCTGTTGCGCATCGCCAACGGCTCGCCGCTCATGCCGCGCGTGACGGCTCTTGGCTGCTCGATGTCCGCCGTCATGGGCGCGTATCTGGCGGTATGCCTCGATCCGTTTGAGGCCGCTTTGTCGGCAACCGCGCTTTATGGCGTGGCGGGCGAGATGGCGGCGGCAAAATCCACCGGCCCCGGCTCTTTCCGGGTCGCCTTCATCGACGCGCTTTACGCTATTCGGCCCGAAGACGTCGCCACCCATTTGCGCGTGAGTTAATGATGTTTGATCCCCAAATCTGGCGCCTGTGCCTTGTGACCGATCGCGGCCTTTCGCTTGGGCGCCCGCTTGTCGATGTTGTGGCGCAGGCGGTTTCCGGCGGCGTCACCATGGTGCAATTGCGCGAGAAGGACTGCACCACGCGCGAATTTCTGGAGGAAGCCCGCGCGCTCAAAGCGCTGCTGGCGCCGCTTGGCGTGCCGCTTGTCATCAACGACCGCATCGACATTGCGCTGGCCGTAAACGCCGACGGATTGCATGTGGGGCAAACGGATATGCCCGTGGAAATGGCGCGCGCGATGCTGGGGCCGGGCAAGATTCTCGGGCTCTCTATTACAAACGCATCGCAGATGTCGCACGCGGACGCCCGCAAAACCGATTATCTGGGCGTTGGACCACTGTATCTGCAAAGCACGAAAACCAACGCCTCAACGCCTCTTGGCGTGGAAGGCTTCGCCAAATTGCGGGCGATGACGGAGCGCCCCGTAATGGCGATTGGCGGCCTGAAAGCCGACAATTGCGCCCCCGTTCTGGCCGCTGGCGCAGATGGCCTGGCGGTCGTGTCGGGCATCGTGTCAGCGGACGATCCACGCGCGGCGGCGGCGCGGTTTGCGGCGTTATTTTAGCTGAAAGCAAGAGACGCCTCGCCGTCATCCCGGCGAAGGCCGGGACCCACGGTAGGCCGCGACTACAATGCAAGCAAGTGAGCTTTTGCCTATCGTGGATCCCGGCCTTCGCCGGGATGACGTAGGTGGCCGGGATGACGCCCACTAAAAATGGCTGAAAGAGCCGCGCTTGAAAATACGTTGAGCGCCGCCCCTATCAACAAAGCTCGTCGCCTCCCCCGCCACCACTTCACCAATGCGCGTCACCATAACCCCAACAGACTGCGCGCCAGCTTCGAAGCTTGCGCGTTGATCGGGCGCGATTGTGCAAAGGATTTCGTAATCGTCGCCGCCGGTGAGCGCGGTCTCCAGCAGCGCCCCATCAAGCGCAATCGCCGCGCGCGCTGAAGGAGACAGCGGCACGCGCGCCAGCTCAACGCGGGCGCCTGTTCCTGAGGCGCGCATCATCTTGGAAAGATCGCCCACCAGCCCGTCCGATACGTCCATCGCGCCGTGCGCATGAGCGCGCAGCACATGGCGCAGGGCGAAACGCGGTTGCGGGACGAGATAGCGGTGGCGCAGAATTTCCCAGTGTGCCAGCGATAAGTGCGCGGCCCATGCTGGCGCGTCGTCCCGCATGTAAAGCCCCAGCGCGGCATCGCCAATCGTGCCGCTGACATAAATGGAATCGCCGATTTGCGCGCCCGTGCGCGCGACCATGCGCCCGTTCGGCACGCTGCCCAAGGCGGTGATCGACAGCGTCAACGGCCCCGGCGTGCGCACAGTGTCGCCGCCCAGCAGCGGGCATGAATAGAGCGCGGCATCTTGCCCAAGCGCCTGCGCGAAGGCTTGCAGCCAGTCGAGGCTCACATCGCCGGGCAAGATGGCGGCGAGCAGAAACCCCAGCGGGTCAGCGCCTTTTGCAATCACGTCCGATACGTTCACGCGCAGCGCCTTGCGCGCAATCGTCTCAGGCGGATCGCCGGCAAAGAAATGCACGCCAGCAACCAGCGCGTCTTTGGTGACGATGAGATCGCAGCCCGCAGGCGGCGTAAAGCACGCCACGTCGTCCTTCAGCCCCAACGCGCCAGGGCCGGCGATGGGTGCGAACAATGTTGCGATCAGATCGTCTTCGGAGATGCCTTGCATCATGCTATCTCCAAAATCGAGGCTACTAGCGCCCCGTAAACTCGTCCGCGCGTGCTTTGCGCGCAAGCCGGTCGAGCACGGCGTTGATCATGCCCACTTCATCCTGCCCCAGAAAAGCGGCTGCTACGTCTACATATTCGGTAATCACCACGCGGGCGGGAATATCGGCGCGGCGGCGCAGCTCGTACATGCCCGCGCGCAGAATGGCGCGCATCACCGCCTCAACCCGGCGCAGCGGCCAGCCTGCCTGCAAGGCGGCGTCGGTCTCGCGGTCAATCGTCACCTGATCCAGAAGCACGCCACGCAGGATGTCGCGGAACAGGTCAAGGTCGGCCTCTTCGTATTGCTCGCCCTCGATCTCGCCGCCGATCCAGTGCGACTCAAATTCCGCAAGAATTTCGTTGATGCCCTTGGCGGCGATTTCCATCTGGTAGAGCGCCTGCACGGCGGCAAGGCGCGCGGCGGCGCGGTGTTGCTTGGCCATCAAACAAGCCCCGCTTGCTTGCGCAACAAATGCAGCGTCAAAGCAGCGCGCGCGGCGTCGCCGCCCTTGTCGCCTTGCGCGGGGTCAGCGCGCACAATGGCCTGGTCTTCGTTTTCAACGGTGAGGATTCCATTGCCGATGGGCAGCATGTGATCAACCGTGAGGTCCATGATCGCGCGCGAGCTTTCCCCGGCCACGATCTCGAAATGATAAGTCTCGCCGCGAATGACGCAGCCCAAGGCCAGAGCGCCCGCGTAAGCGCCGCTCTTGGTGAGGATGCGGATCGCAGCGGGAATCTCCAGCGCGCCGGGCACGCCCACCACGTCGAAACTGGCGCCAGCGGCCTCCAGCGTGCGCTTGGCGCCTGCGAGCAGCATATCGCCGATGGAATCGTAATAGCGCGCCTCGACGATGAGGAAGCGCGCGCCGTTCACAGACGGCAGGGGCGCGAGGGCGCGTTGTGGTTCGGCCATAGGGAATGCGTCCAATGCGGCTGGGGCGAGCGAATGAGAGGTCTGTTCAATAAAGACGCCGCCCCACATGCGCAAGCGTGGAAGCGGCAGCCCAAGCCCTTTGCCGGCTTAAGCTTAAACCTTCGCCTCAACAAGGCGCGCCGCGTAACGCGCCATCAGGTCGATCTCGATGTTGAGAAAATCGCCGACCTTGCACTGCCCCCACGTCGTCACGCTAAGCGTGTGCGGGATCAGCAGCACGGAGAACACGTCGTCATCCACCGTGTTGACGGTGAGCGACGTGCCGTCGAGACAGACCGAGCCCTTTTGCGCGATGAAGCGGGCGATGGCGCGCGGCGCGCGGATTTCATAACGCGCCATGCCGTCGAACGGGCGCACGTCCAAAATCTCCGCCATGCCGTCAACGTGGCCGGTGACGATATGCCCGCCCAATTCGTCGCCAATGCGCAGCGAGCGCTCCAGATTGATGCGCGAGCCAGGCGCCCAGCGCCCAACGTTGGTCAGCGCCAGCGTCTCGGCGGCTGCATCAACCTCGAACCAATTGGCTCCGTTCTCCACGCCCTTGGCGACGACGGTGAGGCACGGCCCGCCGCAGGCTATGGAAGCGCCCATGTCAATCGTCGCAACGTCATAGGTGCAATTGATGCGCACGCGCTTGAGTTCGCCGCGCGTCTCGACGGAGCGCACCTCGCCAACGTCGGTGATTATGCCCGTGAACATGTCAGAAAACCCTTTCCCAGCGCCGCAAACGGTCTACGCCCGCCGCGATGTCGGCCAGCTGGCGGTAACGTGAATCGTCGGCGAGAATTTGGCGCGCCTCGTTTGAAAGCGCCAGCACCCCCGGTCGCGCGAACGGCTTGGGGCTTGTGATCATGGCGACCTCGTCAGCGAGCCCCGCTTTGAGCAATTGGCCCGCAATCGTCGGTCCGCCCTCGCTGAAGACGCGGGTGAGCCCCCTGCCCGCCAGCATGCGCAGCACGTCCGCCAGATCAAGCGAGCCGCCGCTCAGGGCGCAGCGCGTCACCGTCACGCCCGACGCCTCAAGCGCTTTTTGCGCCTCAAGCGAGGCCTGCGATCCGGCGACGACCAGAACGGGATAATCGCGCGCAATAGCCACAAGCCGCGAGCGCAGCGGAAGGCGCAAATGCGTATCAAGCACAATGCGCAGCGGCCTGCGGTCTTCAAGGCCAGGCAGCCGCACGGTCATCAGCGGATTATCGGCCAGCGCCGTTCCGATGCCCACCATGATGCTGTCATGTACGGCGCGCATCATCTGCACGCAATTGTTGGCGGCAAGGCAGGTAATCATCAGGCGCGGATCATGCTCGCCGCCCGCAGCATAGCCGTCCGCCGTCTCGGCCAACTTCAACGTCACCATCGGGCGCCCGGCGCTCACGCGCAGGATGTGGCCAAGATTGGCGCGGCGCGCAGCCTCGGCGCCGACGCCAATCGTCACCTCCAGCCCGGCGTCGCGCAAAATCTGGTGGCCGCGACCGGTGACGCGCGGATCGGGATCCTCCAGCGCCGAGACGACGCGGGCGATGCCAGCCCGCGCAATGGCGAGCGCGCACGGCGGCGTCACGCCAAAATGGCTGCAGGGTTCCAGCGTGACGTACAGCGTGGCGCCGCGCGCAGCCTCGCCAGCGTCGAACAGAGCTTCGGTTTCTGCGTGCGGGCGCCCGCCGGGACGGGTCGCGCCGCGCCCCACGATCATTCCGTCGCGCACGACCAGCGCACCCACCGCCGGATTGGGCGAGGTGAGGCCAATCCAGCGACGCGACAACGCGATGGCGCCGGCCATGAACCGCTCGTCGTCAGCCGCCTGCGACTTACGCAACGCCTCGCTCACGGCTTCTTCGCTCATGTCTTTTGCGCCACCGATTCTTCGTCCATCTGCTCCGGCCCGCCTTCGTTCAGCTCGTCGATCAGATTTTCAAAATCGCGCGCTTCCCGGAAATTGCGGTAAACCGAGGCGTAGCGGACATAGGCCACGCTATCGAGGGACTTCAGTCCCTCCATCACCAGCTCGCCAATGCGCTCTGCGGGGACTTCGCTCTCGCCCTGGCTTTCAAGCTGGCGCACGATGCCCGTCACCATGCGCTCAATGCGATCCGTATCGACAGGCCTCTTGCGCAGCGCGATCTCGAACGAGCGTGAAAGTTTATCGCGCTCGAACGGCACCCGGCGCCCGGAGCGCTTGACCACCGTCAGCTCGCGCAATTGAACCCGCTCAAACGTGGTGAAGCGGCCCGCGCAGCCTGAACAAATGCGGCGACGACGGATCGCAGACGCATCGTCCGTGGGGCGGGAATCTTTCACCTGCGTATCGAGACTGCCGCAATAGGGACAGCGCATGGGCTCGCGTTTCCATGCCGGGTCGGAACTCACCCGGCGATTGTTGTTGGCGTCGCTCGACGCATTCAGAAGCCCGGAGGATGGCTCCTCAAAAAGCGGCAGGCAAGCGGATAAGGGAGTCGGTGGGAAAACTATCCCGCCTTTTCACGCTCAATAGATCGGGAAGCGTCCCGTCAGCGCAGAAACGCGCGCTTTCACAGCGGCCTCCACTGCGCTGTTGCCAGTCTCGCCGTTTGCGGCCAGCCCGTCCAGCGTATCGGCGATCAACTCGCCGACATGCTGGAATTCAGCGGTTCCAAATCCGCGCGACGTCGCAGCCGGCGTGCCAAGACGCACGCCCGAGGTGACAAACGGCTTTTCAGGATCGAACGGAATGCCGTTCTTGTTGCAAGTGATGTGGGCGCGGCCCAGTGCTGCTTCCGCCGCCTTGCCGGTGAGCTTTTTCGAGCGCAGATCGACCAGCATCAGGTGGTTGTCGGTGCCGCCGGTCACAAGATCATAGCCGCGCGCGGACAACGAGGCGGCCAATGCGCGCGCGTTATCAACGACCTGCTGGGCGTAAATCTTGAAATCAGGACGCAGCGCCTCGCCGAACGCCACCGCCTTGGCGGCGATGACATGCATCAGCGGTCCGCCCTGCAGGCCGGGGAAAATCGCCGAGTTGAGCTTCTTGGCCAGGTCTTCCTCATTGGTGAGGATGAGGCCGCCGCGCGGGCCGCGCAAAGTCTTGTGCGTCGTCGTCGTCACCACATGGGCGTGCGGGAATGGCGAGGGATGAGCGCCGCCAGCCACGAGGCCGGAGAAATGCGCCATGTCCACAAGCAGATAGGCGCCCACCGCGTCGGCGATGGCGCGGAAGCGTGCGAAATCCCAATGGCGGGAATAGGCCGAGCCGCCGGCGAAAATCAACTTGGGCTTATGCTCGCGAGCGGTGGCCTCCACCACGTCCATGTCGATCAGATGGGTTTTGGGATCGACCCCGTAGGAGACCGGCTTGAACCACTTGCCCGACATATTGACGGACGAGCCGTGCGTGAGATGACCGCCAGCGGCCAGATCGAGGCCCATGAACACGTCGCCGGGCTGCAACAGCGCGAGGAACACCGCCTGATTGGCCTGGCTGCCGGAATTGGGCTGCACATTGGCGAATTTGCAGCCAAACAGCTGCGTCACGCGCTCAATCGCGAGGTTTTCGGCGATATCGACGAATTGGCACCCGCCATAATAGCGACGGCCCGGATAGCCCTCCGCATATTTGTTCGTCATCACCGAGCCCTGCGCTTCGAGCACGGCGCGGGAGACGATGTTCTCGGACGCAATCAGCTCAATCTCGTCGCGCTGGCGACCAAGCTCAAGCTCGATGGAGCGGGCGATCTGCGGATCTGACTCCGCGAGGCTGGCGGAGAAGAAGGAATTAGACTGGACCGCGTTAGCGGCTGCTGCTGACTGGCTCATGACGGTCCCTGTGTACGGCTCTGGGCGCATGGATTCGCGGTCGAAAACCGAAACTGGACATAGAGCGTGGGAGCGGCTGCGTCCAGAAAAATGGACCGCAAGACGGGACAAGAAGCGCGCGCATCGTCGCAGGCGCTTTGGACTGCCCATTCGGACCGCGGGCTTCCAGCCCGCATTCTTCGCAATCTCCAGGCTGCACACGTTCGCCCAAACGTGCCCTTCCATGCGGCGACCTATGCGGGCTGGAAGCCCGCGGTCCACAGGTTACAAAAATGGCCGGGACAAACCCGGCCATTTTGATGCCCTACCGCAGCGGCGGCAGCAGATCGTCGTCAGCTGAGGCGCCGCCGCGTGCGGACGAGGCGTCGGCCAGAGCCCCGGCGCCGAAGCCGTCGCGGCGGTAAATGTCTTCGCGGAATTGCACGATATCGTCGCCCGCCCACGCGGTCACGTAGACCCAGTAGACGTTGACCGCAGGCGTAATTCGCACGTCCACACGCTGGCCGCCGCGGATCGTCTCGTCAATCTTGTCGCGATCCCAGCCGGGCTGGTCCTTCAGCAGCCACGCCACATAATCGCGCACATTCTGAACGCGCACGCAGCCCGAGGACACGAAGCGGTAATCATCGCCGAAAATGCCCTTGGCAGGCGTGTCGTGCATGTAGACGCCATGCGGGTTGGCGATGTCGATACGCACGAAGCCAAGCGAATTCACGTCGCCGCCGGGGTCCTGGCGGAACATGTAATTAGTGGCCTCCATCGAGTTCCAGTTAACCTGGGCCGGCGCAATTTCCTGACCGGCGCGATTGTAGATGCGGATCTTGTTTTCGGTCAGATAGGTCGGATCCTGCTGCATCTTGGGGATCAAATCCTTGCGGATGATCGAGGCGGGCACGGTCCAGAAGGGGTTGAAATTCACGCTGGTGGCGCGCGCCTGCATCACGGGCGACTGACGGTCGATCTTGCCGACGCCAGCCGTGTGGTGGGTCACGATCTGCCCGCCCTCAACCGTCTCAATCGCGGCGGCAGCGATGTTCAGCGTCACGTGACGATGGCCAAGGCTGCCCGAGAAAGCGCGCAGGCGCACCAGATTAACCTCAAGCTGGCGCAGGCGCTCGGCGACCGGCACGTTCAGCGCCTGAAACGTCTGCTTGGCGACGATGCCTGTGCCGCTGATACCGTGACGCGTCTGGAAACGGCGCACGCCAGCTTCCACGAACGAATCGAACACCTGCGACGAATCAGCGGCTGCATCCAGATCGCCCGAGTAAATCAGGCGCTGGCGCAGGGCGACGACGGCGGGCGAGCGCAATCCCAGTTTCAAAGTCTGCCCGGCGGGAACCGTCCCCCAGCCGCCGCGACTGGCCATAAGCCGGTACTTTTCGACCGCCTGCTCGGTGGCGGCCACGCTCTGGGGCGACAGCAGCGGCGTCAGCGCGCGCGGCACGCCAAGCCGCCCGTCAGCGTCAAAGCGCTGCGTCCATTCAGCCTGATTGCCGAAAAAACCTTCATTTGCCAGCGCAGGCGCGGCATAGGCGCCGCCAAGGCCAAGCGCTAGGCTGCGGGCGAAAGTTCTGCGGGAGATCTGCTTCAGCTCGTTCGTCACGATCAGCTCCAGTGTGTTCGGCCGCGCCAGTTAGATTGATATGAGCCCACGCCCCGCCGGCAGAGGTGACGCAAAAACTCACAAACCTGTACTGAAACACCGCCTGCCCCTCGCCGCCAAATCGCCGGGACCAAGGGAATTGTTGTTTTGGGTACCATGTTGTTGGTTAAAAAGGAACGAACACCGGGGCTATTTTGTGGCGGCCAAGGTCTGAAGCGCCCGTTTTGCGCGGCGCTCCAAAACAAAAAGGGCGCCCCCGGCGCCCTTTCGCAGCAAATTCAGCTCCAACCCCTTACAGACGATAGCGGATCTGGTCGGTCCAGAAACGCTCAAGGCGCGCCAGCGACTGGTTCATATTGGTGAAATCATCCTGACCGATGCCGCCGATCTGCTCGACCGTGGACACGTGCTTCTCATAGAGGCCGCTCACGACGTCATGAATCTCGCGACCCTTCTCGGTCAGGCTGATGCGCACCGAGCGACGGTCAACGCGCGAGCGGGCGTGGTGGAGATAGCCCATCTCGACCAGTTTCTTGACGTTGTAGGACACGTTCGAGCCCAGATAATAACCCCGGGTGCGCAATTCGCCCGCCGTCAGCTCGCTGTCGCCGATGTTGTAGATCAGCAAAGCCTGAACCGCGTTGAGGTCGGTCGCCCCCCGGCGATCGAACTCGTCCTTGACCACATCAAGCAGGCAGCGATGCAAACGCTCAACCAGCGTCAGAGCCTCAAGATAGGCCGGACGAACGCCCTGAACGCGATCCGCGCGGGCTTCAGTGCGGGCTTCATGGCGAGACTTGGAAAGGTCCATCTTCATCATCGTGTTCATCTTGCTACCCCGTTCGATCCTGCTGCGCTTCGGCTCTGATTGGCCGTGTATGAAACGAACTTAGCGGGCACGGATAAAGGCCAGTTTAAATAACAAGATGAATCTTCGATTTACTTTCGAAGGTGAATCGAACGTGAACAGGGCATTGTTTATGTTAATGAAAATGGAATGGAGGGATTGGGGAGTAGGGAGTAGGGAGTAGGCAGTAGGCAGTAGGCAGTAGAAGAACCCCTCATCCGACGTTTGCTGACGCAAACGCCACCTTCTCCCGCAAGGGGAGAAGGAAAAGCCTCGATCCTTCTCCCCTTGCGGGAGAAGGTGGCGCGCGAAGCGTGACGGATGAGTGAGATACTTCGCTACTGCCTACTGCCTACTCCCTAATCCCTACTGCCTCACCCCACTACCTCTCCCGTCTCGCCATCCAGCTTATGCCGAAGTAAATCGCGATCAGCGGCGCATAAACGATGAGCGTAAGCATTCCGCCCGGAAACCAGGCGGGCATAAGAATGCTGACGAGGGCCTCGCCTGCCGCTGTCGCGAGCCAGAGCGCGCCGCCCCATGGCGCGGCCAGCCAGAGGCCTACGGCGGCCAGCAGATCTGCGACGGCGAAAATCGCGATGGCCACAGCGGCCTCGCCGGGCAGCGAGTCGAACGGCGCGGCGCCTGGCCACAGGATCGCTTTCCATTGGGCGAGGCCAAAGAACATCCAGATCACCGCCATCGCCCGCATGAAAACGACAAGCAGCATGCCCCAGCGCGACGCCGCGCGGCGCTGCCGGGCTACCTCACCGCCTACCAGAATGACTTCCGTATCGGGCTTGTCAGCCTCGCCATAATCCATGCGCATGCCTTTGGGGTTAAGCGAAGCCTGCGAAGCCGTCAACGAGGATCGACCACGAGCGGGCGCCCATGCTAAACAGCAGACACGATCACGGAGACGCAATCATGGCCGGCCTTTCCACATCGAGCCTGGACCTCACCCATCGCCCCCGGCGCCTGCGCCGCGCCGAGTGGACCCGCCGCCTCGTGCGCGAAAACGTGGTCACGACCAACGATCTGATCTGGCCGATCTTCATCATCGAGGGACAGGGCAAGCGCGAGCCTGTCGGCTCCATGCCGGGCGTTGAGCGCCTGTCCGTTGACGAGGCGGTGCGCGCCGCCGTGCAGGCGCGCGATCTGGGCATTCCCGCGCTTGCCCTGTTTCCCAACACTGACCCGGGCCTTCGCAACGAGACCGGCAGCGAGGCCCTGAACGAGAACAATCTCGTCTGCCGTGCCGTGCGCGCCATCGTCGCCGAAGTCCCCGAAATCGGGGTGATGACCGACGTTGCGCTCGACCCCTACACCAGCCACGGGCAGGACGGCCTGATGGTCGGCGACGAGATCGTCAACGACGAAACCATCGAGGTTCTCATCGGCCAATCGCTGAACCAGGCGCGCGCGGGCTGCCACATCATCGCCCCCTCCGACATGATGGATGGGCGCATCGGCGCCATTCGCGGCGCGCTCGACGGGCAAGGTTTCGAGCATGTCCAGATCATGGCGTATGCAGCCAAATATGCGTCCGCCTTCTACGGCCCGTTCCGCGAGGCGGTGGGCTCGGGCGGGCTGCTGCGCGGCGACAAGCGCACCTATCAGATGGACCCGGCCAATTCGGACGAGGCGATCCGCGAAGTCGCGCTCGATCTTGAACAGGGCGCCGACATGGTGATGGTGAAGCCGGGCATGCCCTATCTCGACATTTGCCGCCGCGTGAAAGACGAATTCGGCGCGCCCACGTTCGCCTATCAGGTGTCGGGCGAGTACGCGATGATCATGGCCGCCGTGGAGCGCGGCTGGCTCGATCATGACAAAGCCGTGATGGAAAGCCTGATCGCCTTCAAACGCGCCGGCTGCGACGGCGTGCTGACGTATTTCGCCCCGTTCATAGCGGAAAAGCTGGCGCGGGGGGGATAGCGCTCAATCTGGACCGCGCCCGGCCCCGGGCGCATCTTTGCTTGAAGCTGAAAAGAGCGCGCGAGGCCGCGCGCGGTCCAGATGCGGCCCTAATTCCACGCCCCCGAGCGGCGGAATTTCCAGTCAGGTTGCGCTGCCCGCACCATCATCATTTCAGCGATGTTTTGCATCGTCAGCAACCCCACCACCACGCCCGCTTCGTCCACCACGCTGATGGCGGGCGCCCTTGTGCGGTTCATCTCCTTCAGCGCGACGTCGAGCTTGTTGCGGCGGCGCACGCTTGGGGCGGGCGCCTCCAGGGCTTCCGTCACCGGCGCCATCGGGCCAGATTCGCGCAAGGCTTTTATCAGCCCGTCGCGCGTGAGAAGGCCGACCGATTTTCCAAAGGCGTCAACGATGGGAAACTCATGCTGCGGCGTCGCCAGTAAGATATCCACCGCGTCTGCCAGCGTGGCGTCGATGGGCGCGACCGCAAACCGCGTCTCCATCGCGCCTGATACGAACAGATTGCTGGTGACGTCCTCCAGCCCGCTCGATTCAGCTTCCGCAGCGGCGGCGATGTAAACGAAGACCGCGATCAGCACGAGCACCGGATTGCCCCACACGAGGCCGACGAAGCCAAACAGCAGCGCCATCACCTGCCCCGTACGCGCGGCGATAGCCATGGCGCGGCTCTTGTCCATGCGCATGGCCAGCAGAGCGTTCAGCACCCGCCCGCCGTCCATGGGAAAGGCGGGAATGAGATTGAACACGACCAGAAAAATTTTTGCGGTGGCCAGCCGGGCAATCAGGCTCACGTTTGGATCATGCAGCTGGCCCACCCCCTCGCTCACGCGGGCCGAATCCGCGCTGGCCCCAAGATACAGCAGCAGCACAGCCGCAATCACGACGTTCACTGCCGGTCCCGCCAACGCCACCGCTAATTGCTCGCGCGGTTTATCTGGCATGCGCTCCAGCATCGCGACGCCGCCAATGGGCAACAGCGTCACGTCCGGCGTGGCGATGCCATAGCGCCGCGCCATCAGAATATGGCCAAATTCATGCGCCAGCACGCAAGCGAACAGCAGCAAAATGAAAACGACCACGCCCACCGCAGCCTCGCTCCCGCCGGTGCGCCATGACGCCCAGCCGATCCACGCCAGCAGCAGCAAAAACGTGGCGTGGATGCGCACCGCTGTGCCAGCGATTCGTCCAACCGTGATCGACCAGGCCATGAGCTCTCCTTTGCTCATGATTATGTGGGCGCAGAAAAGGCGGGAACAAGGCGGGGGCAAACCCCTCATCCGTCACGCTTCGCGGCTCTTGCTTCATTCTCCCCTTGCCGCTGCGCCATTATCCCCCCACATTACAGATCATGAGCGACATGTCCTTTCAGCAGCCCAGCGATCTCGTCCTTCCCCCGCGTGCGCTTGAGGGCGTGCGGACGCGGCGCAGTTTCGCCATCGGGTTCGATCTCATTTTCATTACGCTGCTGGTTGGCGTTTTATTTGTGGCGCTGGCGTTTCTGGGCCTCGTGACGTTTGGCCTGACATGGCTTCTGATCCCGGTTCTCTATCCAGCGGTGGCGCTGCTCTACAACGGGCTGACGATTTCCGGCTGGCGCCGCGCCACGCCGGGCATGCGGCTGATGGACCTTGAAATGCGGCTGATGGACGGCTCGCGCACGCCCTTTATCAACGCCGCCGTGCATGCTGTTTTGTTTTATCTGAGCTGGACCATCCTCACGCCGCTGGTGCTGGCGGTGACGCTGGTTTCGCGCAACAAGCGCTTCTTGCACGACATGCTGTCGGGCGTCATCGTCACGCGCCGCGCCAATTAATCAAACGCTTTCCCTTAGCCGCGAGCGGCGCTAGTCTTCCATGCGTTTACAAAAATGGAGAAGGCCAGCGTGACGAGCGAACCCCGCGACGGCCCGCAATTCTACCTCACCTCCCCCACGCCCTGCCCCTATTTGCCCGGCCGTGAGGAACGCAAGGTCTTCACCCATCTGGTTGGGCGGCGCGCAATTGCGCTTAACGATGCGCTGACCGAGAGCGGTTTTCGTCGCTCGCAGACCATCGCCTATCGCCCCGCTTGCGAAGACTGCCGCGCCTGCGTGTCCGTGCGCGTGCTGGTCAACGAGTTCACCTTGACGCGCAACATGCGCCGCGTGCTGGAGGCCAACAACGATCTTGTCGGCGCGCCGCTGGCCGCACGTCCCACGTCCGAACAATATTCGCTGTTTCGCGGCTATCTCGATTCGCGCCATTCAGCTGGCGGCATGGCCGAAATGAACGTGCTCGATTACACGATGATGGTTGAGGACAGCCATGTTGAAACCCGCCTCGTCGAATATCGCAGGCGCGGACCTGACACCGCGATCAACGGGCGCGGTGCCGGCCCCCTGCTCGCCGCGTGCCTGACCGATGTGCTCACGGACGGATTGTCGATGGTCTATTCGTTCTACGATCATGAACATGCGGCGCGCTCGCCGGGCACGTTCATGATTCTGGATCATATCGAGCGCGCCCGCCGCCTTGGCCTGCCGTATCTCTATCTGGGCTATTGGGTCGAGGGCTCGCGCAAGATGGCCTACAAGGCGCGCTTCCTGCCGCAACAGCGGCTGGGCATGGACGGCTGGGAGCGGGTGGAGCGGTGCTGATGCAGCGCTCTTTGCACAAAACAAACACGCATCCCCATGCCGTCATGGCCGTCCCCGGATCAAGTCCGGGGACGGCCATGACGGCATGGTATGATCAGGTTAAGCCTGCAAGCTTCCAAAAGCCTTACAGCCCCAGCATCAACTCCAAATTCTGCACAGCGGCGCGGGAAGCGCCTTTGCCGAGGTTATCAAGCCGGGCGGTCAGCACTGCGTGATTGCGCGCATCGTTGGAATGAACCCGCAGCTCCATGGCGTTTGTGTCGTTCAGCGCTTCAGGCTCCAGCTTGCCGCCCTCATCGGCCAAAGCCGCGCCCGCCAACACTTTCACGAAACCCCTGTCCCCGTAATGCGCAATCAACGCGGCTTCAAGATCGGCGCTAGAGGGCGAGCCGGGCAGCAGGTCAAGATGCAGCGGGATTGAGACGATCATCCCCTGCTTGAAATCAGCAACCGAGGGCGCGAACAAAGCGCGGCGGGCGAGCTTCGAATAGGCCTGAATCTCCGGGATGTGCTTGTGCTCCAGCCCCAAAGCGTACAGCTCGAAATCAGGCGCGCGGCGCGCCTCATAATCGGCGATCATCGACTTGCCGCCGCCGCTATAGCCCGACACTGCGTTGATCGTGACCGGATGATCGGCAGCAATCAGCCCCGCCTCGATCAGCGGGCGCAGCAGCGCGATGGCGCCCGTCGCATAGCAACCAGGATTGGCGACGCGGCTTGCGTTAGCGATCAGATCGCCCTGCCCCGCAGCCAGTTCTGCAAAGCCGTAGACCCAGCCCGGCGCAATGCGGTGGGCGGTCGAGGCGTCGAGGATTTTGGGCGCGCGGGCGCCAAGCCCATCGGCCAGCGCCACGGTTTCCTTGGCGGCGTCGTCGGGCAGGCACAGCACCACGCAATCGACGCCCGCCAACAGCTCCGCCTTCGCGCCGGCATCCTTGCGCTTGCCCGGATCAATGCTGACGATCTCGATGTCGGCGCGCGGCGCCAGCAGCTCGCGGATCAAAAGACCCGTCGTGCCCGCCTCGCCGTCGATGAAGACTCTCGCCATAATCCATGCTCCGCTTGATAATGCCCCCTCTCGTAATAGGCGCGCGGCGTCAGCGAAAGGAAAAACTAGAAGCGAGCCGCCAGCAATTGCAGATAGCGCTGCACGATGCTGGCGCCCGCTAATGCCGTCACGTCGGCATGGTCGAACGGGGGGCAGACCTCGACAACGTCCATCCCGCGAAAATCGATCTCGCCCAGCCGCCACAGGATCGCCAGCGCATCGGCGCTCGACAATCCGCCCGCAACCGGCGTGCCTGTCCCCGGCGCAAAGGCGGGATCGAGCGCATCGACGTCAAACGTGAGGTAGGCGGGACCGGGGCCGACGCGGGCTTTCGTGCGCGCCGCAATGCCCGCCACGCCCAGCGCAAGGCACATGTCCATATCCAGAATCTCGATGCCGTAATCATGCGGCGCAATTGTGCGCACGCCGATCTGGATGGAGCGGGCGGGGTCGATCAGCCCCTCGGCCACGGCGCGCGTGACGAACGTGCCGTGCGACATCTTCGTGCCGTCGTCGTCCCACGTGTCCTGATGGGCGTCGAAATGCACCAGCGCGAGCGGCCCATGCGTGGCGGCGTGCGCGCGCAGCAGCGGCAGCGTAATAAAATGATCGCCGCCCAGCGTCATGAGATGGCGCCCCGCGCCAATGATCTGCGCCGCCTGCCGCTCAATGTGCGCGGGCACCTGGGCGATGTGTTCGTATTCGAAGAAGCAATCGCCAGCGTCGATCACGCGCAGGCTCGCGAACGGATCACGTTTGGAAGGATATTGCGGATCGCCGTCGAAAATAGCGGAGGCGCGGCGGATGGCGGCGGGGCCAAAGCGGGCGCCGGGACGGTTCGAGGTCGCGCAATCAAACGGCACGCCCCAGACGACGACGTCCGCCTCGCTTAAATCCTTGCTCCAGCGTCGCCGCATGAACGAGGGCGCGCCTGCAAACGTGGGCTCGTGCGAGCCGCCAAGCAGCGGCCCGCACAAGGCGTTGTCGATGGAAGCTGAATCGTGACTCATCCAGCCTATGTAGGAAGCCGCGCGCTTATGGCCAGCTAGCGGCGAACCGTCGCCACTCCGATCATCGCGTCGCGCGTGACCAGCGCCGCCAGCTCATCTTCGCTCAAGCTCTCCGCGCCAATGGGGCGCTGCGGCACGACGAGATAGCGCAGGTCGGCGGTGGAATCATGCACGCGCAGCTCCATGCTGTCGGGCACCATCGTGCCAAATTCCGCCAACACCTCGCGCGGCTCACGCACGATGCGGGCTCGATAGGCGCGGCTTTTGTACCACGACGGCGGCAGTCCGAGCAGCTCGCGCGGATAGCACGAGCACAGCGTGCAGACGACGACGTTGTGAACCTCATCCGTGTTCTCCAGCGCGACAAGCTCCGTCGTGTTCATCGGAAAACCAAGCTCCGCCACCGCCGCATTGGCGTCGCTCATCAGCCGTTCGCGAAACGCGGGATCGACCCACGCGCGGGCGACGACTTTTGCGCCATGGGCAGGGGTCGTCATATCGCGCGCTTCAATGGCGGCGCGCACTTCGTCGGCTGTCACCACGCCCTTTTCGATCAGCAATTCCTTCAGCGCGACGCCGAGGATTTGATAATACGAATGCACCTTGTCGTCTGGCTGCGGCGGCGAATGCGCGTGGCCATGATGATGGCCATGCGCATGGTCGTGATGATGGTCATGATCGTGATGATGCTGGCTCATGCTTTGCTCCTCAGGGCTGCTCAAGCCAATTGTCCTGCAAGTCGATATGCACTGAATCGCGCGCATTACCCTTGTAGTCGGGCCATATGTCGGACTGGCGAAAGCGCACCTCGTAAACGTGCTTCTTCTCGCCCGGCAGATTGAACGCCAGCGTTTCAGGATTGCCGAAGGCGCCAAAGCTCCGCGTCACCACGCCTGTCTTGCCGCGAATGTAGACCGGCGTTCTAAAGTGGCCGATGGGATAATCCTCGCGCACGCGCACGACGTCGCCCTCGGTAAAACGCTCTAGCGGCATTTGGCTTCCTCCTCCGGGCTCAGCTCCAGCTCGCCGGTTGCGGCAAGCCGCGCGCGCACCAGCGCAACGCGGGCGTCGATCTCGTCCTGCGTGAGGATGCCCTTGTCGACCATCTGGCGCTGAAGCGAGGCCGTCCAGCGCTCGTAATAGGACAGGCGCTCGTAAACGTCGTGCCCAAGCTGTTCGATGGTGCGGCGGTTTTCATGGCTGATGACGATGCGCTTGGCGCCGATAACGCCGCGCAAGCCGTCGATCTGCTTCTCCCAGAACGCCAATTCGTGCGTTGAGGGGTCTACCGGGCCATCCTCAAGGCCGCCAACGTCATTAGGACCGCGCATGTTCTCTCCCCATATTGAAACGATCATGCAGTGACGCGGGAACCTGCGCAAGCCTAATGCAAACGTGGCGCAAAAAGTCTAGTCTAAGCATACGCCTTCAACAGGAATGCAGCGCATGGAACATCTCTTTACGCGTTTCGCCAATTCCGTCTCGCGCGCAGCCGGACGGCCGCTGACGTTCGTGATCTGCTGCGGCTCGATTGTGCTTTGGGCCGCCACCGGCCCCTTGTTTGGCTTTTCGGACACCTGGCAATTGGCGGTCAACACGTCGACCACCATCATCACCTTCCTGATGGTGTTCCTGATCCAGAACACGCAAAACCGCGACGGCGCAGCTATCCAGGCAAAGCTCGACGAATTGCTGCGCGCAGTGTCTGACGCGCGCAACGAATTCATCGGCATTGAGCATTTAACAGAAGAAGAGTTGGACGAAATCCGCAAGGACATCGAGCGCGTCGCCTATGGCGACGACCTCGACGACCCCGAGGGCAAGCGCAAGCTGGAACTGCTGCGCGCTTCGTTCCTGCGCATGTCCGCCACGCGAACGACCTAGCGCCAGCTTAAATGCTGCCGCCGTAATTGGGGCTCTCGCGCGTGATCGCCACGTCGTGCACATGGCTCTCGCGCAGGCCCGCGCCGGTGATGCGCACGAAGCTGGCGCGCTTTTGGAACTCGGCCACGCTTGGCGCGCCGACATAGCCCATGGAAGCGCGAAGCCCGCCCGCAAGCTGGTGCAGCACGGCGCCGACTGGCCCCTTGTACGCCACCTGGCCTTCGACGCCTTCAGGCACAAGCTTCATCTCGTCCTTGATGTCCTGCTGGAAATAGCGATCCGCCGAGCCGCGCGCCATCGCTCCCACCGAGCCCATGCCGCGATAGGCCTTGAACGAGCGGCCCTGATAAAGAAACACCTCGCCGGGGCTCTCTTCCGTGCCCGCAAGCAGGGAGCCGACCATCACGCATTCGGCGCCGGCTGCAATCGCCTTGGCCAGATCGCCCGAATATTTAATGCCGCCGTCGGCGATCACCGGCACGCCGGCTGCACGAGCGGCGTCTGCCGCCTCCATGATCGCGGTGAGCTGGGGCACGCCCACGCCCGCCACGATGCGGGTGGTGCAAATGGAGCCCGGACCTATGCCGACCTTGATCGCGTCTGCGCCCGCGTCGATCAGCGCCTTGGCGCCGTCGCCGGTCGCGACATTGCCCGCGATCACCGCCACCTTGCCGGATTCGCGCTTGATGCGCGCCACCTGGTCGAGCACGTTCTGCGAATGGCCATGCGCGGTGTCCACCACCACGCAATCCACGCCCGCGTCGATCAGCATCATCGCGCGCTCAAAGCCCTTGTCGCCGATGGTGGAGGCCGCAGCCACACGCAAGCGCCCTTGCTCGTCCTTGCAGGCGTTGGGGTGCTGGATTGACTTCTCCATGTCCTTGACGGTGACGAGGCCGACGCAACGCTCGTCGTTGTCGATGACCAGCAGCTTTTCGATGCGGTGCTGATGCAGCAGGCGGCGCGCCTCGTCCTGCGTCACGCCTTCGCGCACGGTGACGAGCTTCTTGGTCATCAGCTCGGAAACCGGCTGCAACGGATTGTCAGCGAAACGAACGTCGCGATTGGTGAGGATGCCGACCAGTTTGGCCGGGCGCCCCGTCGGGCCGCGCTCGACGACGGGGATTCCGGAGATGCGATGCTGCTCCATCAGCGCCAAAGCATCGGCCAGCGTCTCGTCGGGGAAAATCGTGATCGGATTGACCACCATGCCGCTCTCGAAGCGCTTCACGCGGCGCACTTCTTCCGCCTGCTGCTCAGGCTCAAGATTGCGGTGGATAACGCCGATGCCGCCCGCCTGCGCCATTGCGATGGCCAGCCGCGCCTCCGTCACCGTGTCCATCGCCGAGGAGATGATCGGCAGGTTCAGCGTGATGTCGCGCGTCAGGCGCGAGCGGATGTCCACCATCGAGGGCATGACCAGCGAATGACCGGGCCGCAACAGAACGTCGTCGAAGGTCAGGGCTTCAATGATGGGAGGGCGGGCGAAAGCGGACATGGTGCCAAATCCTCGAGCGGGAAGCCCGCTAAAACAGGAGGGGCGCGGGAATCTCTCCACGCGCCGCGTTGGCAAGGGCACATAGCATGCGGGCGGCCATGCGCAAAGGGCGGTCGCGCCTAATAAGACCAGGTGTCCGGCAAGTCTTCGGAATCGTCATAATCGGGGAGGACGCCCTCGGGAAGGCTGGATTTGCCGCCGCTGCTGGCGCCGGGCTTGCGTTGCTTGATGGTGCGCTCCACGGCAAGCTTTGTGTCGGATCGCCCCAGCATGGCGCCAAACTCGTATTTGTAGACCGCTTCCAGCTTGACGGTTGAGGTGACTTCCCCGCTCCGGACCTTGACGACCACGGTTCCAGTATTTCCGATAGCGTTAAGTTGGTGCTGCGCCATGACGCGCGTGAGCAACAACCGCCCATCAGAAAGACGCTGCGTCTCGGAGCGCTCCTTCCCGCCAGCCGACGCCATGGCGACCTGCGTTGCGACGGAATCGAGCTTGTCGCGAAATTCAACAAGCCTGAAATATTCCATACCCATCAACACGCTCAACGTCATCGGCAAAAGCAAAAGGCCGAGCAAAATGCCGAAAGTGCCTTTCGTATCTGATGAAAACTGCTTGATCGCAGAACGCATTGAGCTACTCGTAAATAAAATGATTTCAAAAAAATTAAAAGGGGCGATCGGGCATTCGTATTTTGCTTAACAAATCCGTAACGCGCGACACATGGATCTGCAATCGTAGTTTGAATTAAGCAAAAAGATTGAGGATTAACGGGAGGGGAAATTGCGTAACGAACTCCCCTCATCCGCCCCTTGCTGACGCAAGGCGCACCTTCTCCCGCAAGGGG
>CAMCMI010000029.1 GCA_945875875.1 Rhizobium sp. Q54 | reverse complement strand
TAAACGACTTTCCCCACATACAGGAACTCCTGCCCCGAATGGAGCGCGTGGGCCTGCGGAAAAAGCCGAACTCCTGAGCACTACTCGCAGATCGCAATCGTGCGATCTGCGGGGAAATAAACAGGTGTAGCGTCGCCGGGCGATAACGCTACGGACGGGTGTGCGCGCACAAGCACGTCCATCTCACTCACACGAATAGTGTACTCGGCAATATCGCCAAGATACACGCGTGAAACAACTTTGCCTTCAAACGTATTATCATGACCAGCGCTCATTCGGGCGCATTCGACATTTTCGGGACGGGTCACGAACTTGACTGCGGCTCCGCTAGGCGCAGGACTCGTTGATCAGAGCCAGAATATAAAGGTCGCTGCGATGCAGATGGCGGACATGAATGTGTGCGCGCATCTGTCGTAGGGGGTGTGAATGCGTCTCCAGTCCTTGAGGCGCCCAAAAATATTTTTGACTTTGTGCCTCTAACGATAGAGGTTCTTGTCATGTTCAATGTTTTTCTTGCGATTGATCCTCTATGAAATGCTAGGGGTTGTGCCGCGCGCCGTCAGGGCGTTGCGGAACCAGTCGGCGTCATAGCCCCTACCGCCCAGCAAAACTTTCGCTTTTGGCAGGGCGTCCATCATCAGAGCGCGCCTTTGTAATCGCTGATAGGCCCTTCGCTGAGCAGCATCACGAAGGGGCGGCCTCGTACGTCGCAGACGGCATGAAGCTTGGAGTTCCGGCCACCCTTGGTGCGCCCGATAATCGGAGAAACAGCCCCTTTTTTAGTAGGCTGGCTGCGTTCCGGTGCGCTTTGAGGTGAGTGGCGTCGATCATTAACCGCTGCGGTCGTGGCCCTTTGCTCGCCAGTTCAGCGAAGATTTTGTTGAATACCCCAAGTCGGCTCCAGCGCACAAAGCGATTGTAGATTGTCTTGTGCGGACCGTAATCCCTGGGCGCATCCCGCCAGCGACAACCATTGCGTATTACGAAGATTATCTCTGAGATCACCCTGCGGTCATCAACGCGCGGAACCCCGTGTGACAAAGGAAAATAAGGCTTAATCCGCTCCATCTGCGCATCTGAAAGCCAGATCAAATCGCTCATGTGACGCACTCTCAAGCGTCTCAAGTGAATCAGATCAGCGTCCGCTTGGGAACCCCTTTAATGGTTCCTGAGCCTAGTGTTCATCTTGGTTCCTTCGTTATAACGACGGGATCAAAACTCTTCTTAAATCACAACCTCAAATCTGGGACATAGGTGCTGACGGGGAACACCATGCAACAACATCACATGGAGCAATGGTCTTTCGAAGGGTGCGTCGACGGCTTCCTCATTCAACCCGCAATATCGCCCGTAGGCTTAATGAACTTTGTCGATCAGGTTGTCCGCGGACTGCAGCGCAGGTGTGTTTTCCGCACCGAGTAGGAGGGCAAAACTCTGCGAGAAATCCTGTGTTGACGCGTCCGGTCAGTGGGTGTGCCTCCGCAGAATCCGTCAAGGCCACGGAATAGATGGCGCTTCGGGCGCTCGCGTCAATTTCGCTGGCTCCTGTCACGCCTGTTGCCTTTTCAGCCCGATGCTCGTGAGCCGCTCATCCGCGGCGGGCAGCTTTGCGTGCGTCAGGTTTTCGAAAATAGCAGTTGCAAGGACCGAGGCGGGCGGTATACCTTTCAAACAACAATGGCGCGCTAACAGCGTCGATGGGAGCATCGTATTGGCGCGGCGCAAAATCTCGCGCTGGAACGCCATAGAAAGGCGCCAGTGCAAATTGACGGTTTCGACGCTTATCCAATCGAGATGCCCCTGCATGACAAGGACTGGACATTCGCGTTAGCGACCGTTTCCTCCGCGCGTGGATGGTGTGTGCGTGTGCGCGCCGGGGACGTGTTCGGTTATGGCTACGCGCCCGCCGTTCCGCATATGGGTTCAACTTTTGAAGGATTGCCGATCGAGATTGCTCGCTTTCGCCCTTTTGTTGTGGGGCATGATGCGCACGACATCGAGGCGCTGCTCAAGCGGCTGGATCGGACGCTTCTTGGCGCGCATCAGGCAAAGGCGGCTATTGACTGCGCCATCCATGATTTGATCGCCCGATCGAACGGGCAGCCGCTTTTCCAGTTGCTTGGTGGGCGGATGCGAAGCTCTGTGCCCGTGCTGCGTATTCTGGCGATCAAGACGCCTGCTGAAATGGCCGACAAAGCGGCCGAACTTTTCGCTGAGGGATATCGCTACTTCAAGATCAAGGTTCATGGCGACATAGATGATGACGTTGAGCGTGTGCGCACTATCCGGAAGAGGCTGGGCCGCGAGGCCCATCTGACCATAGACGCCAATCAGTCTTACCGCGCCAAGGATGCTATTCAGGCCATCAACAAAATGGCTGAGTTTGGCCTAGACCTCGTCGAGCAGCCTGTTCCGCGCAACGATGTAGAAGGGCTCAAACTGGTGACGCGCTCCACGACGGTCACGATAGAGGCGGACGAGGGCGCGGGGACGTTGGATGAGATCGCGCGGCTCGTCGGTGAGCGCGTTGTGGATGCGGTGAGCCTGAAAGTTCCAAAGCTTGGTGGCCTACGCAACGCGCTTGCGGCAGCACGTATCTGCGAAAGTGGCGGCGTTCGGTGCCGTGTTGGCGCCCACGTTGGCACCAGGCTTCTCAATGCGCATGCGCTCCATCTAGCGTGCGCGTTGCCGGAGCTCGATTACGCCTGCGAACTAGGCGAATTTGCGCGCATGGATGGCGACCCCTTTGAAGGGATCGAGGTTGTAAACGGCTCCGTTACATTGCCGGATGGGCCGGGCGCTGGCGTCGTTCTACGGCCGGGCTCGTTCAATTCCTGATCGTTGGGAGACAAAAATGCTTCGAAAGATTTCCTTATGCGCCGCAGCAGGTCTGTGGCTTGCCTTCGTAGGGGCAGCGGTCGCCGCCGATATTGCGCAATTGGCTAAAATGACCGGTCCTGACCGCGAGCGCATCTTGCACGACGGCGCAAGAAAGGAAGGCAAGGTCGTACTTTATTCTGCGATGATTGAAAATCAGGCGTTGCGACCGATCAAGGCGGCCTTCACCGCAAAGTACCCTTTCCTAGAAGTTGAATTCTGGAGAGCCGACACGCGCGACTTGATCAATAAGACGCTCGCGGAAGTGCGCTCACGGTCAGTTGTTGTTGACGTGGTTGAGGGCGGCGGGGTGTCGCAAAGTCTCATCCGGGCTGGCGTTGCGCAAGAGTTTAGCTTGCCCGGAGCGGCCGCTTTGCCCAGGGCCTTTGTTGATCCCATGTGGGTCGCCACGCGTGTGAGTTATTTCGGGCCCGCGATCAATACGCGCATGGTGAGCGATGACGAAGCGCCGAAAAACTATCAGGATCTTCTTGATCCCAAATGGAAGGGTAAGATCGCGTGGGCGGCCAACACCGAGACAGGTGGCGCCATGATGTTCATCTCATTCATCAGATCATGGTTGGGAGAACAAAAGGGTGAGGAATATCTAACTCAACTCGCCAAGCAAGACATCGCCAACCTTTCGGGAAGTCCTCGCGAAGTCGTGAACAAACTCATCGCTGGCGAGTATCCTCTGGCGCTCAATATCTTTTTGCACCATCCCTTAATCAGCGCGCAAAAAGGCGCGCCGGTTGCCCCGCTTTTGCTTGATCCGGTGTTGGGGAACGCATCAGTCATGGTACTCCTCAAAAATGCGCCCCGTCCGCACGCCGCCCTGCTGCTGATGGATTATCTTGTGTCTGAGGAAGGCCAGAAGGTCATCCGCGACGCTGACTATTTTCCAGCCAATCCTTCTGTCGCCGTCGAGGCCAGCGTCGCCAGCATCATTCCGGCCAATAGTAACAAAACGCTCAAATTTATCTCAGAGGAAGACTTGTTCGCTGACCGCGCTAAGTCGATTGTCCTTCAAAAGAATTTGTTTCAGAGGCGTTGATGGACAAACGAATAGCTGCGGCTGAAACGATGGAAAGGGCCGCGCCGAAAATTGCAGAGGAGCCACAGATTTTGTCGGGGCGCGCGCGGTCGCTTAATTTGCAGGTGACGCCTGCAGTAATCTTGCTGATCGCTATACTCGGAGCTCTCGTTCTTCCTCCCGTTTATCTGCTTATCAAGACAAGTTTTTATACAACGGCGGCTGACGGTTCTTTCGGCGTCTTTACTTTTGAGTATTATGAGGCGCTGTTTTCATCGAAGACGCTCATGGGAGACCTTCTTAACTCGTTGATGTTTGCGGCAGGCTCGGCTCTTTTCGCCTTGATACTTGGTGCAGGACAAGCGTGGATCGTTGAGCGCACTGATACGCCGCTGAGGCAATATATCTTCTTGATATCGATTATATCTTTGGGACTTCCACACGTTCTCTATACAAGTGCCTGGCTTCTGACCCTCGGTAAAAGTGGGCCATTCAACGGACTTCTGATGTGGGCCAGTGGCGCTGATAGTGTTGTGTTTGATGTCTATACGATGACGGGTATGATTATCATTGAAGGCATGATCTGGACGCCCCTAGCCTTTCTTCTGCTGTCTTCCACTTTCCGTAATTTTGACAGCTCGTTCGAGGAAGCCGCGTTGATGTCAGGCGCGGGTACGGCGGCGACGTTTCGTCGGATCACTTTGCCGCTTGCACTGCCGGCCGTTCTCGCGCTTCTTCTACTAGTATTCATACGGGCGTTCGAGGCGTTCGATATCCCCGCACTCGTGGGGGGCGCAGGAGATGTTACCGTTCTGACGACTGAAGTCTACAACAGCATCCGTAAAGAACTGCCGGCAAACTATGGACAGGCAGGCGCGTTCTCGACAGTGCTAATGCTTGCGGTTATTCTTCTTCTCGTTTTGCAGAAGTCTTTGCTGAGCCATGCAGACAGGTTTCAGACGATTACCGGCAAGGGGTTTCGTCCCCGCGTTATTTCCCTTGGCCCATGGCGCTATCTGACGTCGAGCATACTTGTTCTGCTCTTTGTCGTGCTCCTTGTCGTTCCGCTGGGCATGATCATTATTGTTTCGCTTGCGCCCTATTATGATGGCGTCAACCTGGCTCTCTTTCAACGTGCGTCGCTCGCCAATTACGCAATTATCGCGGACAGCCCCTCTCTGCGCCAAGCAGTTTTGAATACGATAATTCTGGGGGTGGCAAGCGCGACGTTCGTTTGCGCGCTTACGGCTGGCGGCGCGTGGCTTGCAGCGCGCAAGGCGAAAGGCGCCTGGATTATCGATCAGCTCGCCACTGTTCCGCTGATTTTTCCGGCTATCGTACTCAGTGTTGCGTTTCTTCAGCTTTTTCTCAACTCGCCAATTTTGCTTTATGGAACGCTTACGTCCCTCGTCATCGCGGCGACCATGCAGTACTTGCCCTACGGCATGCGTTTCAACTTCGCTGGGGCGTTGCAAATCCACCGCGAGCTTGAGGAAGCGGCTGCGGCGGCTGGCGCAAGTCGCGCATCGATCTTTTTAAGAATCGTTTTGCCACTGCTCCTGCCGACCATCATCACCAGTTGGCTTTTTGTGCTACTGCTTTCAGTGCGGGCGGTTGCCTTGCCTATTTTGCTCGCGGGGCCAAACTCGCAAGTGGTCGCCGTAGTTCTTTTTGATTTGTGGGGCAACGGGCAGGTTTCAGAAATGGCTGCGTTTGGCGTTGTCTGGTCCATCTTCATGATGTGTATCGGCGGCGTTTTGTATTACCTTTCACGTCGCAACGGCGTCTCTGTTCATTAGGCAGGCCAGCAAGCATACGCTTTATATCGCTCGGCCTGTGCTTTCGTGACTTCTCGTGTAACGATTTTAAAGGCAATCATGACGTCGGTGCCGAAACTCCATGAGAACGCAACGTCAATCGCATTTCGACCATGGCCCATCAGAATGCGCCTATAAACAGCGGAGGCAAAGTGTACCACTGAACCGGCTTTGATCGCCTTTTGATGGCGGCGCAAAAGTGTACCGGTCCTGTTAGTCCGTTTGATGCCTTTAAATGGCATGGGGGGCTGGAAGGGTGTTCACCAGTGGAACTCTATGCCGGAATATGACGTGCGGTGATGGTGGACGGGTTGCGTCACCGGGAGGCGTCGATCTCAGTCAGAAACCTTTGCCGGCATGTCTGCTTGCTGTGGACTTCAAAGCCTACACTTGAAAATGTCCGCTGGTGCATGGTGGCCTCCCATGTGCAACTGAATCAAATGAATGCACTACGCACAAGTGATTAAATCAGAGGCTCTCTAATTCTTGTGGCATTCGAAGTCGTCGCAGCATTTTTTAATCCGCGATTATCTGACGATGGCAGGCGGTTGGTTGAAGGACTAAGCCCAGACGACTAGAGGCCTTCGAAGCCAGCCTCCTTAAGCTTCGTCATCGTTTTTTGCTTCAATTCATCAGGTGCGTTGAACACTTTGTCCAAAGCCTTCATCACTTCGGCAGGGCTGACGTAGCGCACCTCAAGATCGCTCTTCTCCGCCTCCGCCAGGAACGCTTTATCTTTGAGTGTCATGGCGAATGCATCCTGCAGCGCCTTCAGGCGATCAGCCGGCACTTCGGGCGGCGCGACAAAGGGACGAATGTAAACAAGATAGCTGAAAGCAAAACCCAAGATGTCGCGGCTCGTCTGGTCGTCCACAAGGTCCATGACGAATGGCACGCCCTGCTTTGACAATTCAGGATGAGGCTCGCTGCCAACATCAAGACGAACGCGCATGACGCCCCGGTCAAACATGCCCTTGGCATTACCTTTGGCGCTGTCCCAGCCCCAGCCGCAAAGACCTTCAACCTCGCCGCGTTCAATCGCGATCACGACATTATTAGTCGATTTGTACCCGGCGATGATCTTGAATTTGGTGCCCGCGACTGCGTTCAGGAATGATGGCACATAGGTCGTTGAGCCGCCCGAGCCACCGATGATAATTTCGCGCGTGAGCAGGTCCTTTGCGGTCTTGATTGGCGCGCGTGGTGACATCACGCACACGTTGGAGGTGTTGTTGGCGCTGCCTAGCCACCCAAACTTGCGCATGTCGTATTGAACATTGTTTCCGCGCGCGATCTGACGAATGGAGAGTGGCCCCTGAATGTGCCCGATGGTTAATCCATCGCGGGAAGAGCGGGTGTAGAGCGTATTTGCAGCGATCAGTCCGCCTGCGCCGGGCATGTTCTGCACGACGATGTCAGGCTCTCCGGGAATATGCCTGCTCATGTGCCGGGAGACGTGGCGCGCATACAGGTCATAGCCGCCGCCCGGCGCTGAACCTACGAGCAGGTTGAGCTGCCTGCCCTTGTAGAACGCAGCAATGGAATCTTGCGCATGTGCATGTGCGGAAACGAGGAGTGCCGAAACGAAAGCTGTGGATACGACGCTTCTAATTTCCAAGGTATCCTCCGACCGATTTATCTCGCGTTCTTCAGAAGTTTGGCATACTGCGGCGGTCGTGGCCAGCGATGGCGGCGACAAAATATGCCTGCTGGCCGGGTAAGAATGTAACAGTCTGGTTTATAGAAAAGGGCTGTATGAGGCCTTGAGAGTTGTGGCACGGTGGCGATTTTGATTACGGCTCGGGGGCTCTCTGGCTGATTGTTTTCGTGGGAGCATTGGGCGCGTGAGTTTGTCCGCGTTGCGCCTTCTTGCTGGTCGCGAGCCGGAAGCTTTAGCCGCTCATCTCCAGATGGTATTGTAGACTAAAGTAGGCTTGCTAATCCAAATCCATACCGCGATTGTTCCCAATATCGATTGCCCCCTGAAAAGTGACCCTTCTTGATGTATGGCCTTTGAGTCTGATGAAGGGAACCCGTTGCGTTGACTGCCTCCGCCTTTGCGCAAAGGCCACCTCAGTCGCACACGGACAGCGCCAGATCACCGAAAACGTCTGGACGATGCAGCATCCGCTGGGGTCGAACAATCTGACGTTTATCGTCATGCAAGAGGGAGGGGATATCAAATTTGAAGTGCAACACCTGGGGGGATAGCGGGCGTTTGCATGGAGCAGATTTACAAACACAATGACGCGTTCGAGCGGGGGGGCATTCACCGTGATCAGAACGAGGGCCGAAGCCACCGCTGGCTTGTGGCGGAACGGGCCCGTCCTGCCTCGGCTGTCTCCTGGGAAGTGTTCTACAATGAAATCCAGAGGCGAGGCGTTGCACTTCAGTTTTGAGGCCGCCCTTTAAAAAATCGGGGAAACGCACATGACCAAAACGGACCTGACGCTGCCAACACGGCGCAGCGCCATCTTGTCTGCAACAGTACTGGGCGCGCCAGCCGCGTTATTGTCAGCCTCCAGTCAACCGATCGCGGCGCAGACCCAAGGGGCAAAAAACTTTGTTCTTGTCCACGGCGCCTATGGCGGGGGGTATGTGTGGAAATATGTGGCGGCACGTCTGCGGGCAAAAGGCCACAATGTATTCACCCCCACGTTTACCGGCCTTGCCGACCGTTCGCACCTCATGAGCAAGGACATTCGGCTATCAACTCACATTACGGACATAGTGAACGTCATCAAGTGGGAGGATCTGCGGAACGTCACGCTGGTCGGTCATTCGTACGGCGGCTGGCCGATCTCCGGTGTGCCCGAGCAGGTGGGCGACGCGATTGGCTCTATCGTGTTCCTCGACGCCTTCATACCAAGCGACGGTCAGAAGGGTCTCGATCTCAACTCGCCGAGGAGCCGCGCTGCTGTGCTGGAAGCGATCGCGCGTGGCGAGGTGTCGAGACCTCCGACGCCAAGCACGAGCAAAGGAATGAGCGCAGCCGATCGCGATTGGCTTCTTACCAAGGCGACGCCGCAACCCATCGGCGTCTCGCTCGATCCCATCAAACTCACGGGTGCCCGCGAACGTGTTGTAAAGAAAGCCTACATCCGCGCTCGTAACTTCGAAAATCCGAACTTCGACGCGTTCTACAACACCGCAAAGACGGGGGGCTGGGAGGTGTTCGATCTACCGTCGGGGCATAACATTCAGGTCGAAATGCCCGACCGCCTGACAGACATTCTTTTGACCCTGACCGCTTAAAAAAAAGCGAGGCACAACAATGACCAGTTCCCATGAAGCATCTAATTTTCCTGAGAAGAATTTCGCCGAGCAATTCGTCGAGCGCAATCAGCAGGCTATAAAAACTCTAAACGACAGCATTTTCTACTTCGGCGAACTTGGGATGCAGGAGTTCGAGACATCGAAGCTGATGTGCGATCTGCTGGAGAAGGACGGCTTCAGTGTCGAGCGTGGCATTGCCGGATTCCCAACAGGCTTCTGCGCGACCTATGGCTCCGGAGAGCCCGTTATAGCCATTCACACCGAGTACGACGCCAATCCCGACAACTCGCAGCGGGCCGGCGTAACGGAGCAGGCCAGCATCGTCGAAGGTGCCCCGGGGCATTGTGAAGGGCATAACGTCAACGGAACGGTTATGATCACCGGCGCTCTCGCTGCAAAGCGCGCGATGGAGAAACACGGCCTCAAGGGCACGCTCAAAGTGTTTGGCGCGCCTGCGGAAGAGCAGCTCGTCAGTCGCCCATATTACGTGCGTGAGGGCCTCTTCGACGATGTCGACCTCGCCATAACGCCTCACATAGGCGCGGAGTTTGGCGTGGGCTACGGGCTGATCCAGTCCGCGCTGATTTCCGCGACATTCACATTTCATGGTGAATCGGCGCATGCTGGCGTCGCGCCGTGGAATGGCCGCGATGCGCTCGACGGCGTGGTGCTGATGGATGTTGGCATGGCGGAATACCGCGAGCACATGACCAAGAGCATGAGCGCGCAACGTGTGATCACCAATGGCGGCGACCAGCCCAACGTCATCCCGCGCAAGGCCTCTGTTTGGTGGTACTTTCGCGACGGGACAGCTGAAGGTGCCACAAAGCTTTTCGAGCGCGCCAAGAAGATTGCGCAGGGCGCAGCTCTGATGAGCGACACGACCGTCGAGGTGGACGTGATGAGCGCCGTATGGCCGGTGCGCGGCAATCAGACCGTGGCCGAACTCGTGCAACGCGAATACGAGCGTGTTGGGCAGCCGCATTGGAGCCCGGAGGAGGAAAAGCTTGCGCGCGAATTGCAGGCCAAGGCCGGGGTGAAGGTGGAGGGTCTTCGTCGAGATGTGCATCGCATGAAGGGACCGGCTATCCAGAAGCCCGCGGCGAACGACGCCGGGGACGTGTCCTGGAAAGTGCCGATGGCGAAAATGTACTTCCCGGCCAACATTCCTAATATCAACTTTCATCACTGGGCTGCGGGCGTAGCGCTTGGCACGTCGATCGCGCACAAAGGCGCAGAGGTCGGGGCAAAGGCGCTAGCAAATTCTATTATCGAGTGCTTCTTGAACCCCGCCATCGTCGCCGAGGCGCGGCGCACCCATAAAAAGGAAATCGAGGGATACGAATATCGCACCATGCTGCCGCCTGACCAGAAGCCGCCGGTTGCGCTCAACGCGCCCATGATGGCCAAGTATCGTGACGCAATGCGCGAGCATTATGTGAAGGATACGCCGGTCTTTTCGTGACAAGTGAAGCGAGCGCTAAATAGTCAATTTGCATACTGCCTGCGTATTAGCGTTGCATGTCTCGCCAACACGCCGCATCCTTGAGTAAATTAATGTTTGGCGTTACCCGCACTTGACGCAATTGGTAAACGCCTTAATAGTTAGTAACAGCGTTACACAACGGGGAATAGCGGGGCGCAAAGTATCGCGAAGACGTCTGCTATGAAATGAGTTTGCGCGCGCTTTTTGCGCTCACAACGGAGGAAGCGATGGCGCACGTGAACACGAATCGCAAACTTACCAACAGCAGGGCGGGCCTTGCCATGATTGGGGGCGTAGCGCTGCTTTGCTCGACCATTTTTGCCTCCGCGCAGCAACGCATTATGACCATCACGGCCACCGAGCCGATGACGACTGATCATCCGTACGGCGAGTCCTCCGCGCCCGTTTATTCGATGTGGTGTCACATCTATGGGTGTTTGGGCCGCTACGATCATGTGGCCGACAAACCAGTCGGCATCCTTGCTGAAAAGTGGGAGATGATTGATCCCGATACTTGGCGTTTCACCCTTCGCAAAGGCTTGAAGCGACACGATGGCGGACCAGGTCCAACCTCACGGGACGTTATTCACACGCTCAATCGCATTCGTACGGACAAGGAAAGCGTTCACTCGTCGTTCGTTGCGATGGTTGAGGCGATTGTGCCCGTCGATGATTTGACTTTCGACGTCAAGACCAAGGGACCCGCGGTCAATCTCGTCGGCGCGCTGTTTGATCGCTTTATCGTCACATCCGCTGATCTGTTCGAGAAACACGGCAGGGAGGCCGATAAGAAGTTTGCAGTCGGCTGGGGGCCGTACCGGCTCGAAGAATACGCTTCAGACCGTCGCGCGGTGCTGCGCAAGAACCCTGACTGGCGAGAAGTTGACGGATTCGATCCTATGGAGGCACCTGATGTGGTTATCCTCCAGCAGATGCGAGAGCCAGAACAGCGCGTTACAGCTCTTCTGAACGGGGAGGTGCAGGTTGCGCGACTTATACCGCCGCAACTCGTGCGTCGGCTCGAAGGGCGCAAAGACGTAAAGGTTGAGAAGACCGGCGGCATCGAAACGATGTTCCTCGCCTTCAACAACACAATGCCGCCATGGACCGACGTGCGGCTACGCCAGGCAATTGCGCATTCCGTCAATCGGCAGTTGATCGTCGACCGGCTGCTGGGCGGTTACGCTCTTGTGCAGAACGGAATGGTTGGGCCTAACCAGTTTTGTTACACCGGCAAGCCAGACCGCGTGCTTGAATTCAATCCTGCAAAGGCCAAGCAATTGCTGGCAGAGGCTGGCTACAAGGACGGCGGGCCGGAAATTGATTTCTACACGGCTGTCGGCCGCTATGTTTCGGACAGGCAAGTGGCCGAAGCTGTTGCGCAGATGCTGCGACAGACTGGATTCAAGGTTCGGCTGCATACGCCCGAATATGCGAACTTTTGGTCTGAGGTGAGGCGCGGAAAGTCTCCGTTCTACTACATGGGGCGTGGTTCCGTGTTCGATGCGTCGGACGCCGCCGGCCAGCTCTACGCTACCGGCGGTTCGCCGCGCATTCAGTATTCGAATCCAAAATTCGACGAGCTTTTGAAGAGGCAATACGCCGAGCTGGATCCGCAGAAGCGCTGCCAGCTCTGGCGGGAGCTGAACCAGATTCTGATCGATGATGCCCCGACCCACTTCATGTGGACGCACTCGGTCATCACCGGTCTTCGCGCGAACGTCGAGTTACAAGTGGAGCGTTCAGGCGAATTCTGGCTGCCGCGGTCGAGGATGAAATGACCGCAATGTGGACTTCCGACGGCGGGGAGACTTGAAGCATGGCGCGCGCCATTGCCTTACGCCTCCTCGGCGTGATCCCGGTTCTCTTTCTCGTCACACTTGTACTGTTCGTACTGTTGCGGCTGGCACCGGGAGACGCAGCCGATCTCCTTATGCCAGATGATGCGAGCGAGGAAGAAGTCTCTCGAATTCGTGAAAGGTGGGGCCTGGATCGCCCTGTTCTCGAGCAATACTGGCGCTTTCTTCTGGCCTCGGTTCAACTCGACTTCGGTCGCTCGTATCGTTACGGCGAGGACGTGTTCGAACTGATTGTTAACCGTCTCCCTGCCACACTCGAGCTCGCGCTTATAGCTCTCGTGGTCGCGGCGGTTATCGCGATACCGCTCGGCACTGTTGCTGCGTTGAAAAAAGGCACGGCGCTAGATGGCGCGATCTCCGTATTCGCCATTGCGGGCGTAAGCACGCCGACGTTCTGGCTTGGCATTATCCTCGTGCTGTTTATCTCTGCCGAGATGAACCTTCTGCCATCGGCCGGCCGTCTCCCGTACGGCGTGGCGTTGCCGCATGTCACCGGCGTGCATCTACTGGATGCGCTACTTGCGTGGCGGCTGGATCTGCTGGGATTGATCGCGAGTTACATCATCCTACCAGCAATGACGCTAGCCTTTGGCATGATAGGCGTAATAGCGCGCATCACGCGCGGCGCCATCATCGATGTCGCGCAGGAAGAGTTCATCACGACCGCCGTGTCAAAGGGGCTGGCGCGCGGTGAAATTATTTGCCATCACCTGATACCAAACGCCGCTGTGCCAATCGTCACCATCATCGGACTTGAGCTTGGCGTTCTGATTTCGGGCTCGATCATCGTCGAAGTCGTGTTCTCATGGCCTGGCCTTGGCACGTTGCTCTATCAGGCGATTTCCGTGCGCGACATTCCGCTCGTGACGGGAATCGTCGTCGCCTACACATCGCTGTTCATCTTCATCAATGTTGCAATCGACATCATCTACTTCATGGTCGATCCGCGCATACGCGCGTCGCAGGCGGTTTAGGAATGCGCAAGTTCCTCAACGCCAAGTTCATCATAGGTGCATTCTGCATGACGCTCGTGATTGTACTGGCGGTTTTCGGCAATTTCATCACGCCATATGGCCCGCAGGAGCAGGATTTGCTCTCCTCCCTGCAGCCGCCCCGCTTCGACGAGACGCGATACTACCTCGGCACTGATCATCTTGGGAGGGACATTCTGGCCCGAATGGTGTCGGGCGCGCGTGTTTCGCTTCTCATCGCGGCGTCCATTGTTGTTCTCTCCGGCGTCTTCGGCGTTCTATTCGGCTCGCTCTCCGGCTATTGGGGCGGCATACGAGACATCGTACTTCAGAAGGTTGTCGAAACATTCTGGGCTTTCCCACCTATCCTGTTGGCGCTCGCGATCCTCGCCTTCTTCGGCCAGAGCCTTATGAACATAATTTTCGCGTTATCGATCCAGCGCTGGATCCCCTACAGCCGCATCGCGCGCGCGCAAGCGCTCGTTTTGCGCAATCGTGAGTTCGTCGCAGCGTCTCAGGTGATGGGCGGTGGCACGTCCTGGATCATTACGCGTCACATTCTGCCGAACCTTTTGGCTGCCGCCATCGTCATTGCAACGTTCTCCATGGCGACCGCTATTCTAGCCGAAGCGAGTCTGTCGTTTCTTGGCCTCGGAGTGCCGCCCGAAATACCCACATGGGGCGGAATGCTAGCGGAAGGCCGTTCTTACGTCGTGGGAGCGTGGTGGATCGCGGTCTTCCCCGGCCTTGGAATTTTCGTCACCGTTCTCGGCCTCAATCTGCTGGGCGACTGGCTGCGTGATTTGCTCGACCCCAAAGGGTCGCTCAATCTCAGGTGAGGAAACGTCGAAAAGGAGTTTGCAATGTCACTACAGGAGTGCGGCGAAAAATGGATAGACGTTGACGGCATACGAACACGCTATTTCGAGGCGGGTTCCGGCCGGACAATTGTGCTGGTGCATGGCGGCACAAAAGGCGACGCCTCGGGGGGCGCAAACGCCGAGGACTTCCACCTTAACTTCGTAGAACTGGCGAAAGACTTCCGCGTAATTTCCATCGACCGACTGGGGCAGGGCTATACTGACAACCCCAAGCGCGATGAAGACTACACAATGGGTGCCGCAGTGCGCCATTTCGTAGGATTCCTGAAGGCGCTTGGCGGCGGCCCATTCAACGTCGTGGGGCATTCGCGAGGCGGCTATGTGGTCGCCCGCACGACCCTCGATTATCCTCGTCTTATCGAAAGCTGCACGCTGATCGACTCAAATACAGCTTCGCCGGGACCGGGCCGAAACGAACTGGTGTTCGCTCTCAACCCCTACAAGCCGGGCACACTCGAGTCCTCGCGTTGGGTTTACGAAAAGTATTCTTGCACCACGCAGCATGTCACGGATGCATGGATTGAGCTGAAGCAAAAGATCACAGACCTGCCGAAGAACAAGACCGCCATCGCCAAGATGAAGGATGAAGGGTTGCTAGCCACGCGCTTCCTGCCGGAATTGCTGGAAGACAAGGATGAGTTCTTTTCCAAGCTTAAGAAGATTGGGATGCAACGGCCCATCATGCTGTTCTGGGGCTTCAACGATCCAACGGCGCCGCTCACTGACGGCATGGAGCTTTACGACATAATTGCGGCAAAGCAGCCGAGAACGAGCATGCACATCGTCAATCAGGCGGGCCACCACAGCTTCCGTGAGCGCGCCGCTGAGTTCAACCGTGTGGTAGCAGAATTCGTGGAGGGGGTGGGCCGTGGCGAGTAATTTTGAACACGCGGACATAAAGGGCCGCTCCTATCATCCGACATCTGGCGACATGGGCCCTGAGAAGTGGCTCGATGTGGACGGAATTCGTACCCGCTACTTTGACGAGGGCGAGGGCGAGCCAATTGTCATGATTCACGGCGCGCAGATGGGTGCCGGCGATGGGGCCAGTTCCGCAAAGACTTGGGCGCTGAATTTTCCCGTTCTCAAGCAATGGCGAAACGTCATCGCGTTCGACAAACTGGGACAAGGCTACACGGACAATCCGAAGTCTGACGCCAACTACACGATGCACGCCATCGTGCAGCACGCGATAGGCTTTTTGGACAAGCTCGGAAAGGGGCCATACCACCTCTGTGGTCATTCGCGCGGCGGTTACGTCGTTGCGCGCATTGCGCTTGAGCGGCCTGACCTTGCCAAGAGCGTGATCTGCGTATCGTCCGGCACGTTGTCGCCCGGCACGACGCGCACGCGCCTTGTCCACAAAGATCCCCCGCAACCGCAACTAACGCGCGAGTCAATCCGCTGGTTTTGCGAGCGCTATTCCTACAATCCCAGCATCGTTACGGAGGATTGGCTCGATGGCAGCGTTGTGATTGCGCAGACGGAGAAGAACAAGATCGCCGTGCGCAAGATGACGGAGGAGGGGCTTAACAAAAAGCAGTTCCTGCCGCAGCTCTTCAAACAGCGCAACGAGTGCCATCGATGGCTTCTGGAACGCGGCATGCCCTGTCCGACACTTGTTGTGTGGGGCTATGAAGATCCCGCCGCGCATATCTCCAACGGCATGCAGTTGATCGAACTGTTTATGCACAAGCAGCGCAACACGGAGGTTCGCATCTTCAACAAGTCTGGACATTTCGTGATGCGTGAATATCCGGCAAGCTTCAACCGCTGCATTGATGCTTATGTCGAATTCCATTCCTGACCTGCCGGTGACCAAAGACCCTGTGCTGTCAATCGAAGGCCTGTCGCTCTTCGTCCGTACGGACGATGGGCGACGGCTGAAGATCGTCGAGAACGCAAGTTTTTCGATAGGGCCGGGTCAGTTCTTCGCGCTCGTTGGTGAAAGTGGGTCGGGGAAAACTATGATTGCGCGGGCAGTCATGCGTCTTGTCCCCGACGCCGTGCTGGAAATAGACGGGTCTATACGCTTCGGCGCTTACGATCTTGCCCACGCTTCGGAGCGTATTCTGCGACCCCTGCGCGGTGCCGAGATTACGATGATCTTCCAGGAGCCGATGTCGAGCCTCAACCCGTTGATGACGGTCGAGCGTCAATTGATGGAAGTGATCGACGCCCATGGCCGGTTCAAGGGGCCGGAGCAGCGCGAGCGGATCATCGAACTGCTCCGGCGCGTGCGCTTCCGTGATCCAGAGTTGATCCTGCGGGCGTTCCCCCATGAATTGTCCGGGGGAATGCGCCAGCGTGTGATGATCGCAGCCGCGCTCATCAATGAGCCAAAACTGCTGATCGCGGATGAACCCACAACCGCGCTCGACGTGACCATCCAGCGAGAAGTGCTCGACATCATCGCGGAACTCGCGCGCGACATGGGTTTGGCGGTCCTGTTCATTTCACACGACCTCTCGCTCGTGTACGAGAACGCTGATGAAATCGCGGTGCTCTATGGCGGCGTAGTGATGGAGCACGGACCCGCGCGCGACATCATCGAACGCCCGGCGCATCCGTACACGGCGGCGTTGCTCGCCTGCGTGCCGCACAGGCGCGTGAAAGGCAGCCGGCAGGCCGGCATTGAGGGCTCTGTGCCAAGCGTCGCCGACTGGCGGCAGGGCTGTCGTTTCGTTGACCGTTGCCAGCAGGCGCGAGATGCGTGCCGGTCAGGTGACATTCCGTTGGTCGTCGATGGACCTCGCTCTGTGCGGTGCGTTGCGCCTCTTTTACTGGGGGAGCGGCATTGAGCGTCATGGACACTGTGGCAACGTCCGCTTTAGAAAAGCGTCTGCTTCTCGACGCACGCGGCGTTTCAAAATCATTCTGGCGCCGGACGGGGCTATTCACGAAAGCAGTGGAAAACCGTGCGCTTGACGACGTGAGTCTTACAGTCGCCACCGGTGAAATAGTCGGGCTCGTGGGAGAAAGCGGCTGCGGCAAGTCCACGCTAGCTAAGGTGCTATTGGGCCTTGAGCGCGCAGACGCTGGCGTATTGCACGGCGCCATGGGAGCTATCTTTGCGGCTGGAGCGCGCACTATGCCGCCGGCCGAGCGTGGCATACAGATGATTTTCCAAGATCCGTATGGATCTCTTAACCCTCGGATGAAAGTGGGCGCGCTGATCGGCGAGGGTTTGCGCATACAAGGGTGCCTGTCGAAGGCTGAAATAAGGGACGAAGTTCGGCGGCACATCACGCTTGTCGGCCTGAGCGAAGATTCCATCGACAAATACGCGCACCAGTTTAGCGGTGGGCAGCGTCAGCGACTTTGTATCGCGCGCGCAATCATCATGAAGCCGAGCCTTCTGATCGCAGACGAGGCGGCGTCAGCGCTTGACGTGTCGGTACAGATGCAGATTCTCAATCTGCTTCTCGACCTGCGCGACCGCATCGGGCTTGGAGTCATCTTCATCAGCCACGACATGGGCGTCATCGAGTATTTGTGCGATCGTATCGCGGTTATGTACCGAGGCCGCGTGGTGGAAGAGGGGCCAGCCGACGCTGTGCTCGATCGCCCCCGCCATCCTTACACCGCGCACCTCATCGCTGCGCGTCCGCGCGTCGGCGCAAAGCGGATCAATGCTGTCAGCGCGGATGCATTCGACGCAACAGAAATAACGAATGAAGCAGCGAGTTTGGTCCGCCGCTGCGTCTATGCTGAACGTTGCCCGAACCGCATAGACCGCTGCACCCTTGAACGGCCTGAGCTTGTTCGCGACTACGAAACAAGCATCAGCTGCTTCAACCCGATGAGCTGATTAGCGCATCGTCGGCATAACAAACTGGGCGCCCGCGCGGATGCCTGTCGGCCAGCGCGAGGTGACGGTCTTGAGGCGCGTGTAGAAGCGCACGCCCTCGGGCCCATGCATGTTGTGATCGCCAAAGAGCGAAGCCTTCCAGCCACCGAATGAGTGAAACGCCATCGGCACCGGGATGGGCACATTAACGCCAACCATGCCCGCCTTCACGTTTTGCGCGAAGTTGCGCGCGGTATCACCATCGCGCGTAAAGATAGCGGTTCCATTGCCAAATTCGTGCTCGTTCACCAGCTTCAGCGCGCTGTCATGGTCGGATGCGCGCACGACACACAGAACGGGACCGAAAATCTCTTCCTGATAGATTTTCATATCAGCGGTCACGTGATCGAACAGCGAGCCACCGATGAAGAACCCGTTCTCATAGCCTTGCAGCGTCAGGCCACGCCCGTCGACGAGCAGCTTGCCGCCTTCCGCAACGCCTGAATCCACATAGTCGCTCACCTTGTCGCGATGCTGGCGCGTCACCAGTGGGCCCATTTCCGCTTCAGCGTCCGTGCCCGGTCCAAGCTTGAGGGCGCGCACGCGAGGAATGAGCTTTTCGACAAGCGCATTGGCGGTTGCTTCGCCAACCGGCACGGCAACCGAGATCGCCATGCAGCGTTCGCCCGCCGAGCCATAGGCCGCGCCCATCAGCGCATCCACCGCCTGATCGAGGTCCGCGTCCGGCATGACAACCATGTGGTTCTTGGCGCCGCCAAGCGCCTGCGCGCGTTTCCCCGCGCGGGTCGCCGTCTTGTAAACGTAGCGTGCAATAGGGGTGGAGCCCACGAAGCTGATCGCCTGCACGTCGGGATGCGTCAGCAGCGCGTCCACCGCCTCCTTGTCACCCTGCACAACGTTGAAGACGCCCTTCGGCAGGCCTGCCTCAGTCAACCATTCAGCGATCTTGAGAGACGCGGATGGATCTCGCTCGGACGGCTTGAGGATGAAGCAATTGCCGCAAGCCAGCGCGACGGGGAACATCCACATCGGTACCATGGCGGGAAAATTGAAGGGCGTTATCCCAGCAACCACGCCTAAGGGCTGACGTAGCGAAAAACTGTCGACGCCTGTGCCGACATTGTCGGTGAACTCGCCCTTGAGCAATTGCGGCGCGCCTGCCGCGAATTCCACGACCTCCGCGCCACGCTGGATTTCACCCTTGGCGTCGGAAATCGTCTTGCCGTGTTCGGCGGTAATAATGGCGGCCAGTTCGTCGGTCCGCTCTTCGAGAATGCGCAGAAACTTGTTGAGGACGCGCGCGCGCCGCAACGGGGGTGTCCCGGCCCAATCTGGGAAGGCCTGCAGCGAGGCTGCGACCGCTATGTTCACGTCATGCGTGCTGGCAAGCTGAACGCGTGCGCTTTCCTCGCCGGTCGCCGGGTTGAATACCGGAGCGCGGCGCTCGCCGTTGCCTTTGATGCGCTGTCCCGCGATGTAATGATTGATGTCGGTGGCCATGCTGCTGGCTTACCTCCGCATGGGTGATTATTGGCAATGCTAGGGCCTAGCGCGCCCTTCCGCAAATCAGCGCGCTAGCAATCCAGCGCGTTAAATCGAGCAGCCCGTTGTAAAGCCATCGCAGTCGGATCCGCTGCAAGAATCGCCACCGCCGCCCCTTCGTATCTCGAAAAATACCACCCCATGCTCGTCTCCTTATTCGACCAGCCTGATCACCCGCCCCACTTTAGCGGCAATCTCTTCAATCTGCGCCTCAGTTACGATGAGGGGAGGCGTCACAACCAGCGTGTCGCCCGCGACACGCGTCAGCAGTTCCGCATCGTAATACGCCTTCTCCACCGCCCGCATTCCGCGCAAACCGGGACTTCCCTCAGTAGGCGCGAGGTCAATCGCCGCAACAAGGCCGATCGTGCGGATGTCGAGTACGTTCGGATAGTCGCGGAGCGCGTGGAAAGCATTGCCGAACTTCGGCTCGAGGTCCCGAGCCCGCTCAAACAGATGTTCGCGCTCGTAGAGATCGAGCGCGGCAAGCCCTGCTGCGCAGGCGAGCGGATGCGCCGAATAGGTGTAGCCATGAAACAGCTCTATCATATGTTCCGGGCCGCGCATGAAGGCATCGTGAATGTGCTTGCGAACGATCACGCCCCCCATCGGCACGGTTCCGGAGGTCACGCCCTTGGCAAAGCAGATGATGTCCGGCGTTACGCCATATCGTTCGGCAGCGAAAGCAAAACCCAGGCGGCCGAAGCCCGAGATGACCTCATCGAAAATCAACAAAAGTCCATATTTATCGCAGATTGCGCGCAGCTTTTGCAGATAGCCCTTTGGCGGCGGCAGGACGCCCGTCGAACCGGCCATCGGCTCGACAATCACGGCAGCTATCGTTGAAGCATCATGCAGGGCGACAATCCGCTCGAGTTCATCCGCCAGATGCGCGCCCCAGTCCGGTTCACCGCGCGTGAATGCCTGTTTCTCGCGATTGTAAGTATGCGGCAGATGATCGACGCCATTCAGAAGCAGCCCGAACATCTTGCGATTCGAGACGATGCCGCCAACCGAAATTCCGCCAAAGCCGACACCGTGGTAACCGCGCTCGCGCCCGATTAGACGCTGCCGCCCGCCCTGCCCGGAAATATTTTGATAGGCGAGAGCGATCTTCAGCGCCGTGTCGACAGCCTCGGATCCGGAATTGACGAAAAAGACATGGTCGAGATCGCCCGGCGCGAGATCAGCAATTTTTGTTGCGAGCCGGAACGCCTTCGGATGGCCGAATTGGAAAGGTGGCGCGTAATCGAGTTCGCCGGCCTGCTCGCGGATCGCCGCGACGATCGTATCGCGTTGATGGCCCGCGTTGCAGCACCACAGACCCGCGACACTATCGATTATTTTGCGACCGTCCGCGGTGAAGTAATGCATATCCTTGGCGCTCGTGATGAGACGCGGAGCTGCCTTGAACGACCGGTTAGCCGTGAACGGCATCCACCAAGCCGCGAGATCGTTGGGAGTTGCGGGCGACATGTCTGTCATGGGTCCGATCCGGCTTTCTGGGCGCGCGCGGTATGAGCTTGAAGCATCTCAGAGAAGTCTCACTTCGCAACGCCAACTTGTCAATAAGTGAGGTCAGTCACCATGAAGCGATCCGGTCCTTATTTTATTGACGATTTGGTTTGTAGCTAGCGCTGGGGTGGTCGGCGAAGCTGGTAGATGTTGCGCAGCCGGCCAGTGTAGAACCTCTGGTGCAGGCGGGTGGTATCGCAGTGTGGAGCATCCGTTTCGCATTCTCAAATGCATCTTCGGGTTCCGCAAAGTCGGCTATCGGGGCATCGCCAAAAACCTCAATCGGTTGCAAATCAGC
>CAMCMI010000028.1 GCA_945875875.1 Rhizobium sp. Q54 | reverse complement strand
ATGATCGCAGCCGCAAACGCGGACGGCCACATCGGGGCCCAAGAGCAGAAGCAGATCTTCGAGGCCGCCAATCGCGGCGGTCTGGACGCTGAGGACAAAGCTTTCATTTTCGACGCGTTGCACAACCCGCTTTCGCCCGTGCAGATTGCCGCTCTAAGCGGTAATCAGGAGCAATCGGCCGAACTCTATCTTGCCGCGCGCATCGCGATCGATCCCGACCATCCCAACGAAAAGGCTTTCCTGGAGAACCTGTCGCGTTCGTTGAATTTGCCCGGCGATCTCGTCAGCCATCTCGACGCGCAGGTGAAGCAAAACCTCGGCGTGTGATTACACTGGCCCGACAAAGGAGACGAAGACATGACCCAGAAGCCGGAACGAGACATCGAAAAGAACTATCCGCTTCCCGACTTCATCGACAAGTTGCGCCGCCTTGCCGATGCGCTGGAAAGCGGGAGCCGCTTCGAGATCAAGATCGCCGGCGAGCGTATATCTGTGCCGGTAGGCGCTGCTTTCTCGATCGAGCACGAAAGAGGCGAGGACGAGGAAGAGGTAGAGTTTCAGATCAAGTGGTCGCTGAAATAACTACGATTAGAGGGTCAATGGATTGCCATGCGCGTTTCCCGATCCGTATTGTTTTTCAAATAAGCCGAACCGGCTGATTCATTTCGGAAAACTAAGCGAACTGAGAGCGCTTGAAAGCTGCAGCGGCGCGCAGCTTCCAGCTTCAACAAGATACGCCGCAGAGCCCTGGGCTTTGCGGCGTATCAATTGCTCAATAAGATTGCTTATTCTTTATAATATAAATAACGCAGCCTTTCGCGCCATCACTTATTTGACGAGATCGAGAACTTCTGCGGGGGTCTCGACGATCTGTTTGGTGATCCTTGCGAGCACGTCGCCGCTGATTGGATCGATGCCGATACGCAGCTTGCTTGCCTCTGCAAGAAAGTCCTGATCCTTCATCGTCGCTTCAAAGGCAGCGCGCATCATCTTGGCGCGGTCAGCGGGTACGCCCGGCGGCAAAAGCACGCTGCGCCCGTAGTCGGATTCTGCGGACAGGAATTCAGCCGCGCGCTTGTGCAACGGATCGGTCATAAGCTCCGCGAGCGTCGGCACATCAGGCGCAGATGGATCGCGCGTGATTGAGGCAAACACGATGGGCTTGATCTTGCCGTCCTTTATTTCCTGCGGCAACGCGAGTTGCACCGATAGCCACGATGCGCCACGGCCCTGAATTTCGCCACGCATCATAGCGAGATTGAGATCAGCGGCGCCCTTGTATCCCATCACCATCTTGAACTTGGTGCCGAGGAACTTGTTCATCGTATCGGGTACAATGAAGGTCGGCGAGGCCTTGCCGGTCGCACCGATGATTACCTCGACGTTCTTTGCGCCCTCGATCGTCGTCGCAGGCGCGGTGTGCCAGAGCGCCAGCATGTTGCGGACGGCGGACATATTGCCAAGCCAATACCATTCGCGCGCATCATACTTGGCGAATTGCGGCTGCAAAATCTGGTTGAGCACTATGGTCTGCTGCAGCATGCCCATCGTCAGCCCGTCACGGTTCGCCGTGTTGTGCAATTGAATGGCAGACTGGATGCCGCCGCCCTGCCCGCCGCCGAACTTCACCACGATGTACGGCTTGCCGGGAATATGCTTGGGCATGTGTGAAGCGAGCGCGCGCGCATAAGGATCGAAACTGCCGCCCGGATCGGAGCCGACGATGAACGTGATCTCCTTGTCCTTGTACACAGCCGCAAGATCCTGCGCCTGCGCGGCGACGGGCAGCAACGCTATGGCCGCGAGGCCAATTCGTGAAAGCATCAGCATGTTTTCGCTCCTTGCCAGTTTTTGAATATCGGCGGCTGAACGCCGCACGTTTGCGCAAGCTCTATCAATTGCTCGCCAAGTCGCTTCGAAACGGGAACTCCATCGCGCGAGCGACGCCGCGCCTCGTCTTCGGACCGCTCGCCCGGCAGACGGATAGGCTGGCCTTCCTCCGCGCGCGGCAATCCCTTCATGACGCTCGCCAGCGCAGCGATGTCCTGTTCGTAATCGTTGCGCGCGCGAAGCTTCGATGCGTCAATCGCGATGAACGTCTCGCTCTGCATATGGAACGACGTCTTGCCCGGCCCCAGCATGTTGGCGAGCAGCGGCGTGCCGGCAAGCACGCTCGTCACGCATTCGAACATCAGGCCAAGGCCTGCGCCTTTCGGGCCGCCTATGGGGAGTGAAATGGCGGCATTCGCTGGATCGGTCGTTGACGCGCCGTTCGAATCGAGCGCCCAGCCAAGCGGTATCGGCGTCTTGTCGCGCCGCGCCTGTTTCAGCTTGCCGTTGGAGGCCACTGAGGTCGCCATATCGAGCACGATGGCGCCGTCCGGCCCGCCGGGAACGCCGATTGCGAACGGGCTCGTCGACAAACTAGCCGTCCGCGCGCCGTGATAGGCCATCAGCGGCGGCCCTGAGCCCATTACAATTGCGATGAAGCCCTGCCGCGCTGCTCTTTGCACGTAATAACCAACGGCGCCGGTATGGGCAGAGCGGCAGACGACGCCGGTTGCAACGCCGAACGTGCGCGCGCGCAAAACCGCTTCGTCGGCCGCCATGATCATCGGGACAGGCCCCGCAGCACGATCCGCGTCGATGCGAAAGAGCGCAGGCGCCACGTCGTCGAGGCGGGGCTCGCCGTGCGGGTTCATCTGCCCGCGTTCGATGAGCGACAGATAAGATGGCAGGCGTTCAACGCCGTGCGAATCGACGCCGCGCAAATCGGCCCACACGAGCACGTCGGCCACCTGCGAGGCGTGCTCCGCCTTCATGCCGCGCGCTACGAAAAGCCGCGCGGTGAAGGCCGCCAGCTCCGCCGCATCTATTGCGGCAAAGCCGGAACTTGCCTGTTCCATCATCAGATCTGTTCCCTCAACGACACGGCGCGCAGCCTGGACTGCTGAGCAAGTCAGGCGAGCGCGGCTATGCGACTGGCTGCGTTCGCTAGCCCGCCATTTTTTCTGAAATGGCGTCGTCGCAATTGATGTTGCGCTCGTTGATCAGCTTGCCGGACATAGCGTCGCGCATGCGGGGGGTGGGGAGCATTTTCGCGCCAGCCCAGGCGCAGGGGCGTATCGGCACGCTCTGCCAATAATCCTCGCGGCGCGAAACGTAATCATCGCCAGCCTGATCGACTTCCGCCGTGTACTCAATCGCAAAGCCGTTGGGATCGACGAAGTACGAAAAGATGTTGCGACCCGGCCCCGCATGACGACCGACGCCCCAGCCTATTTCCTCTTCAGCGACGCGCATGCGACCGACGCCGCGCATCAAACTATCAAAATCCTTCATCTCGAAAGCAATATGATTGAGCCCCGCGCCATTGGCTTTGGCGATCGCTACGGCATGGTGATTGCGAGAGCAGCGGATGAAGTGCATGTGCCCGCTGAAGTCAGAAAACTTGAACCCAAGCATGTCGAGGAAGAACTGCATCTGGTTGTCGATGTCGGGCGAATTGAAAACGATATGGTTCGCCTTGATGGGACGGGTAGGATCGGCGATTACGTCCCGGTGGCGTGCGACGTCGCTGGAAATGCGGATCAGATGCCCCTCCGGCGTGCGCAATTCGAACCCGTATCCACCTCCTGCTTCAGCGGCGAGCGCAGCCGGCGCACTTACGATTTCGACGCCCATGGCCTTTGTTTTCGCGTGTAGGCCATCAACCGTAGCAGCATCTTGCGCCGCCATGTTGACGGCGAGAAGACCAGCCTTCGGGCGTTCGTGCAGGGTGATGACGTGGTGCTCGTCGCCGGTGGCGCGCAGATAAACACGGTCAGCGCTGCGGCCCACTTCGCTGAGGCCCCAGTTCTTCAGGTAGAAATCGACGCTGGCGTTCAGGTCATAGACAGCGAGTTCCGCGCCGCGCAGTCCGTTCACTTTAGGTTCGCTCATCTTCATCCTCCTCGCAGGGGTCATTGCGTGATGCCCGCACTTTTGTTGACCAAGCATATCTGCTTACGGAGTTTTTTCCATCCTAAAAAGCCGGCAGCCAAAGTCTCTCTTCACCGGGAGACAGTTTCCGGCGGCCTTCCGTTGGCTGCTTTACGCGCCCTGCTTTGTAAACTAGTGTTAAAGAAAAATAGGGGTCGGAGGAAACATGTCAGAAGATCTCGCGCAGCAAGTCGCAGCGCTTTCAACCAAGCTGTCCCGCGAGCAGTGTTATCTGCTCATGATGAAGCCAAATCCAGATGCGCCGCTTCTGCCGCCTGGGATTTCCCGGGAGCAGCTCAGAATTCGCCATCATGAATATCTGGTCGATCTGGAGCGACTCGGGATCATCTTCGCAGCCGGACCGTTTGCTGACATCGGTGAAAAGCCCTCCGGCTCAGGGATGATTATCGTTCGTGCGAAAAACAGGGAAGAAGCTGCGCGCATTGGCGGACAGGAGCCCTACACGCAGACCGGGCTGCGATTGATGGAAATCATTCCATGGCAGCGAACCGAGGGCTCGATCCGACTGGAGCTGCGCCTGGCCGACGGCGTGTTGAAGATCGACGAACGGACCTACCACTTGCAAAAGAGCGACGACTGAAGATACAGGCGGCGAGACCCTGAAGATGCGCCGCGCCTCGTGGGTTCTTTTGACCAACGAAGCGCGGCGGAACCAGCGTCAACGCAATTTCTGTCGGCAGCGCCGCCCTCGCCTGCAAGCCAATGCTTTCACGGCTTGAGCGGGAAATAAACGTTCAACCAGTCCTTCACCACGGCGCGCACGCGCGGCATGGATTCAGCAAACATGAAATGATCGGTCTCGTTGAACAGATGCAAATCCTTGGGCTTGCCAGCACGCTCGAACAACGCAATCGATTGTTCGGTTGGCGTGACGGAATCGACCGATGAATGCAGCAGCAGCAGGGGACGCGGGGCCAGCTTGTGGATCAGCTCTTCCGCCTTAAAGTCAAACATGCTTCTGGCGGTATCGACGGGGAACATGTCCACCGATTTTTCAAGGATATGATGGCGCATCCGGTCAGGAACAGGCACGATGTCATAGCGGTCCACCATCATCGATTTGCCGTGGATCTTCTTGTATCGCGCGCCTTCTTCAAGCATTTCGGTAAACTTAGTCCACATTTCCGGCGTCGGATGCTGACCACGAAACTTCCGCTCGCCATTGCCCCAGCCGCCCGAAGAAATCACGCAGCCAAAGCGCTCGTCGATGCTGCCCGCATACAGCGCGACAGCGGCGCCGAAACTGCTGCCCAGAACGCCAATGCGTGCGGAATCTATATTAGGATGGCTCGTTAAAAAGGTGAGCGCATTGCGCGTATCCGACACCTGATCGAGGCAAAGGATATGCCCAAATTCACCCTCGCTGTCGCCGCAGGAACGCATGTCAAACCGCAGCGCAGCATAGCCCCATTGATTAAACATCTTGCAGGGTATTTGCACATTAGCGGCCTGCTTGTTGCTGCCAAAGCCATGCAGACAAATAACCGCCGGCAATTTTTCGCCGGGCTTCACATCGTCAGGCAAGCAAAGAACGCCGGACAGCTTTAAGCCGTCCGACATGAAAGTCACGTTCTGTTCCATCAAAAAACACTCCAGCGTCACGCGCTATGTTACGATTGCAGATTGAGGCTTTCGCCAAATTATTTCGCCAGTTCTACGATATGCGTTGGCGTAGACAAAACTCGCCGTGTGAGTTCCGCCATCGCCTCATGGGACATCGGCTCAATCGGCATCTGCGCGCGCTTTGCGTCGGCCAGAAAAGCTTCATCCTGCATGGTCATTGTGAAAGCTTTGCGTAAAGCCTCGACGCGGTCCGATGGCACGTTGGGAGGCAGGAACAGCGAGCGGCCAAACTCGGATTCCGACGATACGAATTCTGCTACCTGTTTGTGTAAAGGGTCGCTGACCAGTTCGGGCAAAGTCGGCGTGTCAGGGCTTGCCGGGTCACGCGTCATCGAGGCGAATGCGACCGGCTTGATATGCTTGTTGCGGATCATGTCGGGCGCCGCCTGCACAACGCTGAGCCACGAGCCGCCGCGGCCTTCAATTTCGCCGCGCGCCATCGCCAGATTAAGATCGGCGGTGCCTTTATATCCGGTGACAATCTTGAACTTGGCGCCTGCAAACTTGTTCAACAAATTTGGCAAAATATAAGTCGGAGAACTTGGCCCGGTGGCGCCAACGATCACTTCGTGCACCTTGGCCTCCTCTACGCTCTGCGCCTTCGCGGTGTGATAAACCGCAAGCATATTACGAATCGGAGCCATATTTCCGATCCATATCCATGTGCGTGCGTCATATTGCGCAAACTGCGGATTGATCAGCTGGGCAGGCACAATAGTTTGTTGCGTCATGGCGAAGGTCAGGCCATCGGGCGTGACGTTGCTTTGCATCTGGTTGGCGAGCGTCAGGCCGCCGGATTGGCCGCCAAAGTAGCGCACGATAATTCTTGGCTGGCCGGGTATGTGCCGTGACATGTGCTGCGCCAGCACCTGCCCGTAAATGCCAAACGAACCGCCCTCTCCCGATCCCACCAGAAAAGTAACTATTTTTCCTTTGTAAACATCTTCAAGGCTGGCGCTTTGAGCCTGCGCTGCGTCTGATATTGCAATCGACGCTCCAAGCAAAGCGAAAGCAGAAACTGCAATGCGATTCCAGAGACCTGATTTAACAAGCATACAGTCCTCCCCTTTTTTATTTATGGGACTAATCTAGCCGCGCTAGTATCTGGACGCAAATTGAATAACTTCAGGCGACCGGGAAGCTGATCGGCTCCTCCGCGCGCAGGCCTCATGAAAAAGGGCGGCCTTGGAAGCCGCCCTTTGTATGTCCGGTGGGGCTCTGATTAGCGCTTCACGCCGTTAATCGTGTCATAGACGTTGCAGGAGATGCCGGTGGCTTCATAGCCATCCTGTCCGTTCGCCTGCGCTATGCCAAACATCTGCTGGGCGAGACCGACGAAGGGCATTGGCACTTCCATTTGCCGCGCCATGTCGAGACCAAAGCCGACATCCTTCGGCATCCATGACTTGCGCGGCTTGAACTTGCGGCTGACCACGACTTCCATGATGCGGCGGGTGGCGACCGAATCCTGCTGCGAGTTTGCAAGGATCGACTGGAATGTCGATTCCTCCAGACCGCCCTTCTTCAAGAGCCAGCACACTTCAACAACGCTCATGTGCTGGACGGCGGAAAGCATCGCCATCGCATTCTTCACGAGCTTGGCGTTGCCCAGCTCGCCGACATGCAGGACCGACTTGCCCATCGCCTTGAAGATTGGCTGATACGCGTCAAACACCTCTTTCGAGCCAGAGAGCCAGAGCGCCAGCTGTCCCGCCGCCGCGACTTCCTCGACGCCGCCAGCCGAGGCGTCGACAATCGTCCAGCCCTTTTGCGTGAGTTCGCCGCCCACGCTGACGATGGTCTCCTTGTCGATGCTGCTGAAGTCGATCCAGAGCTTTGATCCGCTGGTTGCTTCGCAAAGGCCACCCTTGCCGAGGCCGACCATGCGCACCGCATCGTTATGCGGGAGCATGGAGAGCACGATGTCGCAGGATTCAGCCACAGCCCTGGGCGTGTCCTTGAACACGGCGCCCTGCGCCTCAAGCGGCTTGGTCAGCGCGGGATTGAGATCATTCACGACAAGCTTGAAGCCCGCCTTGATCAGGTTGGCCGCCATGCCGACACCCATGCCGCCAGTGCCGATAAAACCCAAAGTCGTCATGCTTTTCACTCCCTTGATACTCATTCCTGGGGGCCATGCGGCCCATGCGGTACCTATAGACGAAGACTTGCGCCGATGAAAAATGCTGGCCGAAAGCAACCGCGCAATTTTGATATGAGCCCACAGAAAAAGGACGGCCTCCGCCGCGCCAGCCCACGGACCAGCACCGGCGCTTGCAACCGATTCCCCGCGTCGATAAGCTCCGGCTCAAATAATAGGGAGGATACATGGAAGGCGCTCTTGCTGGCGTTCGGGTGATTGAGTTCGCCAATTACGTCTCTGGCCCCTATGCGGGCATGCTTCTCGGCGATCTCGGCGCCGACGTGATCAAGATCGAGGAGCCAACGCGTGGCGACCCGTTCCGCGGCTGGGGCCGCGTCGATTACTCGCCGACCTTCGCCTCGGTGAATCGCAACAAGAAGAGCGTCACCATCGACCTCAAGAGCGAGGCTGGAAAGGCTGACGCTCGCGCGCTCGTCAACGGCGCGGACGTCGTCATCGAAAACTTCCGTCCCGGCACGATCGAGCGACTGGGCCTCGGCTACGACACGTTCGCGGCGGACCATCCCCGTCTCGTCTGGTGCTCGATCACGGGTTTTGGTTCAGACGGCCCTTACGCGCACCGGCCCGGCTACGATACAGTTGGCGTGGCCATGAGCGGCCTGTTGAGCCTGCTCACCGATCCGGCCAATCCGCAGCCGATGGGCATTTCGCTCTCCGACCATCTGGCCGGAATCACGGCCTGCAACGGCATTCTCGCGGCCATCATCGCGCGCGGGCGCACCGGACGCGGCCAGCGGGTAGACACGTCGCTGCTCGAATCCTCAATCTCGTTCTGCGGCGAGAACATGGCGCGCTACTTTGACAACGGCAAAGTGCCGTTCCGCGCCACCCGCACGCGGCAGGCGCAGGTTTACGCCTTCGCCGCTGGCGACGGAAAGGCGCTCGTCGTCCATCTCTCCTCGCCCACGAAGTTCTGGCGGGCTCTCTGTGAGGTTGTCGGCAGGACCGAATGGCTCGAAGACCCCCGCTTTGAAAGCAAGGAATCTCGCGGCAAGAATTACGACGTCCTGCATGAAGGGTTGTCACAGGTTCTGGCCACAAAGCCGCGCGCCCACTGGCTGGAAAAGCTGGAGGCGGCGGACGTGCCCTGCTCACCGCTTAACACGTTCGACGACGTGTTCGACGACCCGCAGGTCAAGCATCTGGGCATGAAGGTCGAGGCGCCGCACCCGACGCTTGGCAAGATTGAACTCGTCCGCAACGGTTTGCGCATGTCCGACACGCCGGTGCTCACCCATCGCGGACCGCCGGAACTGGGCGAGCATAACGAAGAAATTCTACCGTCAAGAAAGATTACATAAGGGAGAACGACAATGACGCGACGCTGGAATTCCACGCCTCTGCTCGCAACGCTCGGCTTGACAACGATAGGCTTGGCAACGCTTGGCTTGGGGTTGCTGGCTGCGCAACCGGCGCGCGCAGATGGTACGAAGGACTTTTACACCGGCAAGCGGCTGACGCTGATCACATCGGCGTCAACCGGCGGCGGCTACGACCAGTATGCGCGACTGCTCGCGCAGCACATGCCGAAATACATTCCCGGAAGCCCGAATATCGTCGTCCAGAATATGCCGGGCGCAGAGGGCATCAAGGCGGCGAATTACCTTTGGGCGATCGCCCCGCGCGACGGAACGACGCTGGGCGGCCTGCAGCGCAACACGGGCCTCGCGCGCTTTTACCAGCCGCAAGGCGCAAGCATTCAGTTCGACGTGCAGAAGTTCATCTGGCTCGGGTCCATGCAGCAGGAGGTCGGATTTCTGCTCGTGCGGCCGGCGTCCGGGGTCTCGGACGTCGCTGCCCTGAAGACAAAGGAAATCACCGCAAGCTCCACGTCGCGCAATTCGCCCTCATCGATCTATCCGCGCATGCTGAACGCTCTGTACGGGACGAAAATCCGCGTCATCGAAGGCTATGGCGGATCGCAGGAATCGCTTCTCGCTCTGGAGCGTGGCGAAGCCGATTCACACGTTTCGGGCGGCACCTCCGCTGCGTTCCGCGCGCGATACCGGCCCTGGGAGAAAGCGGGTACGGTAAACGTGATCCTGCAATTGGGCATGGAGCGGGACCGCGAGTACCCCAACATTCCGACAGCGCTTGAGGTGGTCGACAATCCCGATGCGAAGCGGATTTTCGAGATCGCTTTCGTGGAGCAGGTAATGGGGCGTCCCTTCATGCTGCCTCCGGATGTGCCCAGGGACAGGTCCGACGCTCTGCGCAAAGCCTTTGACGCCGCGCTCAAGGACAAGGATCTCATCGCCGAGGCTGACAAGCGCGGTATGGAGCTGGAGCCCGTCAGCGGAGCCCGCATCGCCGAGCTGCTCGACGTGGTCTACAGCACGCCGCCTGCGCTCGCAGAGCGTATCCGCCAGATCGTGAAGTGAGCCGCAGATGAACATTGCCGATCTGTCCGCCAACGTCGAATCCGCACGCGAATTGCGCGACTATTGCTCTATCGCGGGAACGGCGACGAGCCGCCTCGGGAGAGTTCCAGGCGTCTCCAGTCTCGATCTCCTTGTCGAAGCGATCCGCAACGCGGTCGATGACGCGGGCCTGAAAGCCTCCGACATCGACGGCGTCATCTGCCGCGGTCCGGACGAATCGTATTCGCATCACCAGATGGTCGCGGAACGCCTCGGCATCAATGCGAGCTTCTCGACCACGCTGACCAATGGCGGCGCAAGCCAGATTCTGGCGATTGCAATCGCAACGATGGCGATCCGCTTTGGTTTGGCGAAGACGATTGTCTGCGGTTTCGGTCGAGACACATGGTCCCGTACACACGCCACCGAGGAAGCGCGCGTGCGCAATGAGACGCGCCCGGCCAGCCAGCGACCGCGCGAGTTCGGCCCGGAATACGGATATTTCGGCGCGACTGCGGCGCACGCATTAGGCGCCACGCGCCACATGCATCTCTATGGTACGACACGCAATGATTTCGGCGCCATCGCGACCGCCTTCCGCGAACACGCTCTGCGCAATCCCGACGCGCAGATCAAAAAGCCGCTGTCGATGGAGGATTATTACGCAGGCCGCATGATCGTCGCGCCCTTCGGCATGTTCGATTGCAGCTTGCGATCCGACGCCGCCGGCGCAGTAATTGTCACGCGATCCGACCGCGCACGCGACATGCGCCGCCCGCCGGTGCTGATCAAGGGTTTCGGCACGCACAACAACACGCGCGGCTGGTTCAACGACGACAACATGGTCGTCACCGCCGCCAGGCAGAGCGGCGAGGCCGCCTATCGCATGGCGGGCCTTGGACCCTCCGATGTCGACACCGCCCAGATCTACGACTGCTTCACCTACATGGTGCTCACGCAGCTTGAGGACTACGGCTTCTGCAAGAAGGGTGAAGGCGGCGCCTTTGTCTCCTCCGGCGCACTGCGCCTTGGCGGCGCGCTGCCTTGCAACACTTCCGGCGGCCAGCTTTCCGAAGCGCACGCCGAAGGCATGCTGCAGATCGTCGAGGGCGTGCGGCAGATGCGCCACCTCTACCCGGCCGAGCGTCAGGTCAAGAACGCCGAAATCGCCCTCATATCCGGCCACGGCGGGAATCAGGTCTGCCATTCAACGCTCATTCTGGGGAAAGCCTGATGTCCGAGGTCAAACAGAAGCCCGTTCCGCGGCCTGCTCCCGAATCCGCGCCCTATTGGGCGGCCGCCCGCGAGCGGCGGCTCTCCCTGCCCAAATGTGAGGATTGCGAGGGGAACTGGTTTCCCCCGTCGCGCACCTGCCCCCATTGCTTGTCGGCGCGGGTGACGTTCGCCGACGTATCGGGCCGGGGAAAGGTCTACAGCTTCGTCACCTTCCACCGGGTCTACCATCCGGGCTTCGAAGGCGATGTCCCCTATGTCGTGGCCCTGATCGAGCTGGAGGAAGGCCCGCGGCTTCTTTCCAACGTCATCGGCGTCGCACCCGAAGACGTACGGTGCGAAATGCCGGTCGAAGTGGTGTTCGAGGATGTCGGCGAAGCCACGATTCCAAAGTTCAGGCCGCGCGCGGCCTGACACCGGGGAACATCCTTCTCACACATCCACCGTTCCCGCCTTACAGGGACGAGAGATCCCTTAGCGGGGGGATGTCGCGGAATCGTGGCGCAACGTATTGCGAGAAAAGCCGCATGGACTGTTCGGAGACATGTCGCGTCTTGCCGGCCCATTCCCCGAGAAAGCGAACCAGCAAGTGATTGACGCCAAAATTCGCGAGTTCCTGAACGCGCGCCGCAACGGTATCAGGCGTGCCTGCAATGACTCCGATCATATCTCCGCCAGCTGCATAAGACGCCTGGCTTGATTGATCTTTCTTTGGCTTTGCAACGGGCCCGTGCATGGGTCCATTTTGAGCAATGTAATTGTCCCGCATAGCAATGTGCTCAGCGCGCGCTTCTGCTGCGAGCGCTTTTGCTTCTTCATCCGTGTTCGCTACGACCACAGCCAACCAGTCGCATGTGCACCAGCGAAGGCATTCTTCAACGACGCCCTGAGAATGGTTTGAGGCGGCAAGCGTACTGCGATAAAGGCGAATTTGGTCCTCCAGAGAGGATTCTGCGCTAAATGCGCCCAGAAAGGCGGGCCATCCTTTCTGGGCGGACTTGATCACCGAGGCGTCCCGCCCGGCGGTTCGAATGACTGTTGGATGACGCCCGCGAAAGGGCGATGGGGTCACGCGTCGTTTGATGACGCCGCGATGCAAAGGGGTTTCATAAACGAGCGCAGGATCTCCAGTCTTGAAGTCCCACAGCTTCTCGACGATCTGCAGCGTCTCTTCCGCAGCCTGACTATTTGCATGGTAACTGGCTTCAATGCCCATCGCATCGGGCTCTGCGCCAGCCCATCCGCTACCAAGCCCATAGAGCGTGCGCCCCTTCGTCAATTGGTCGAGAAGGTTCATGCTCTCAACCAGTCGAACCGGATTATAGAAGGGCACCGAAAGGACGCCAAATCCAAGATAGCGGTCAGGAGATATTTGCGGGGCGATGTAGGCAGCAAACTGCATCGGGTTGGAATGCCAGGGTCCACGAAAGTGATGCTCGGTGAACCATGGATTAAATCCCAGCTCGGCTGCCGTCAGAGCTTGCTCGATGGCGATCCCAAGGATGCGTTCGTCCGATGCCGATTCATCATCGACAGGGACGTACATCGTGAGAACCATTGTTGAGAATTCCATCAAATTCATCCGGAATGTTTTGCGCCCGGCGCGGACGTCGAGTGTCTGGGGATTGCCTGAATGCAAGATCCTTGCGCGCGGAAGCAGCAGCTTTGCCCGCGCGCATCGGCTCGGGCTTGCGCAGGATAATGCTGCGCAGCCCCAAGCCTCCATCAAGCAGAAGTTACTGAGAGCCAGCGATGCCCGCCTTGCGCACGACGTCGCCCCATTGGGCAATCTCGGTGCTCAGGTAAGCTTGCAAATCGGGGAGCGACGAGGAGCGGACAGGAAGCATGCCCGCCTTCTCGATCTGCGCCCGCAAGCCCGGATCCTCCATTGCGTTCCCAATGTCGCGATGCAGTTTTTCAACAATATGCTGCGGCGTGCCGGCGCGCGCGACGATCATCTGCCAGGAGGCGACGTCGAAGCCTGGAACCGTGTCGTTCACGGGCGGCACATCCGGCAATGACGCAAGGCGTGTGGCTGTAGACACGCCGAGCGCGCGCACGTTGTTCGCCTGCACCTGGGAGATGGCGGGACCAAGATCGACGAACATTGCGGGCACGTGTCCGGCGACGACGTCGTTGAGCGCAGGCAGGCTGCCTTTATATGCTACGGGCTCCATGTTGATGCCCGCAAGACTCTTCAGCAATTCTGCAAAGAGATGGTGCGGCACGCCAGGGCCCGCAGTGGCGTAGAACAGCGGCTTTGGCGGCGCCTTCGCATATTTCACAAAGTCGGCCACGCTCGCCACAGGTAGCGAGGGATGCGCCACGAGCACGAAAGGCGTGCGTGCGACAAGAGCGACCGGAATGAAATCCTTTGCAGGGTCGTAGGGGAGGCTCTTGAACAGCGTCACGTTGACGGCCATCGTCGCGCTCGGCGCGATCATGAGCGTGTAGCCGTTGGATGGCGCTTTTTGCATGGCGGCAGCACCTACCACGCCGCCTGCGCCCACCCGGTTCTCGACCACAAAGCCGCTGCCCCACGTTTGTTCAAGCTTCTGGCTGAGCATGCGCGCGAGAATATCGCCGGCGCCGCCAGCGGTAAATGGAACGATCATCGTGATCGGTTTGGCTGGAAAACTCTCACCCTGAGCGCTCGCGCCCACAGTGGCGGCGGCCGCGAATGTGCATGCCGAAAAGATCCGCAGCGCGAGCGACCGCAAACATAAATGTGAAGCCTTGGTCATCTTACCCTCCCTGATTTAATTATAATTATAGTGTCGCGTTTCGCGACACGCAGCAGAAGCGATCGCCAGCTTCCGGGCGCTGTTGGGATTTTACAATCCGTTCCAGCACGCTTTCAATTGACGATCGCGTCGTCGTTCTTCACGGCGCCCTAGTTTGCGATCTTAACGTTCGCGCTATTGATGACGTCGCCCCAGAGTTTGGTCTCGGAGGCGATAAATCTGGCTGCTTCCTGAGGAGAGTTTGCAATGGGCGTCGCGGCTTGATCGAGAAACTTCTTCCGTACTTCAGGCGTCTTCATAACCGCTACCACGTCCTTGTTGATTTTCGCGATGACGGCGTCGGGCGTACCCTCCGGCGCCATGATTGCAAACCACGCAATGGCCGAAAACCCCTTGATGCCAGCCTCGGAAACCGTCGGCACGTCGGGCAATTGCTCCACACGCTCGGTCGAACAAACAGCCAGAATGCGGATCGTGCCGGATTGATGTTGCGCCAGCGACGAGGCGATGTTGTCGAAGAACAGATCGACATGGCCAGCCAGCAAATCGTTCAGCGCCGGCGCAGTGCCGCGATAGGGCACATGGTTGAACTTCACCCCGGCCATCACTTCAAACATTGATGCCGTGAGATGAGACGTTGAGCCGTTGCCCTGATTGGCGACGTTGATCTTGCCCGGATCGGCCTTGGCCTTTGCAATTAATTCCTGCACGTTCTTGACGCCGGACTTGTTGCTCACCGCAATCACGTTGGGCGCCGATCCCAAAATGGTGACAGGCTTAAACTTTGTGGGATCGTAATTCATCTTTGGATACAAATTATGATTGATCGCAATCGGCGGCGGCGGCGCGGCCATCAGCGTATAACCATCCGGCTTTGCGACGGCCACCATTTCAGCGCCGATATTGCCTCCCGCGCCGGGCTTGTTCTCAATCACAATCGGCTGCTTCCAGATCGGCCCAAGCGCTTCAGCGACAATGCGAGGCAGCACGTCCGCCGAACCGCCTGCGGGGAACGGAACTATAATTTTAACAGCCTGAATCGGCCAAGCCTGCTGAGCGCTTGCAAGGCTCGGCAGCAGCGGCGCGGTCGCCGCGGCGGCAAGCCCGAAGGTAAATGTGCGTCTCTTCATAAATTCAACCATAAGTCCCTCCCTTGAAGTCGTTTCTTTTGATCACGCGAGCTCTGTGAGAGCGCCTGATTTTGTTCGGCCCTGCGCACGATACTGGCCTATTTTGTCCACCAGAGGCGCATCGCTCATGGTGTAAAGCACGGCGTCTTTGGCGCCCTCCGCCACATGGCGGCGCCACAGGAAATTGGGCACGACGAAGATGTCGTTCTCCTCCCATTCAAACGTGGCGCCCGCAAGCTCCGTGCGGCCCCTGCCCTCCATGCAGACGTAAACGGTGCTTGCGGTTTCGCGCTTGTGCAGCGTCTCTTCGCCGGCGCGGATCAGCTGCGCGCCATAGCCGATGGTTGGAAACAGCGGCGCGCCATTGGCCGGGTTGACCAGCGACAGCGGCACGCCCTCATAGGGATCGCCCGCCTCGCTCCGCAGACCTTGCAGGCTTGCGCGAATGTCGGCGCCGCGAAAATGCACATAGGGCGACGTGTCGCGACTGGCGCCGCGCACATGGCGCACAAAGGTTGGCACAATGCCGCCGCGCCCGTAGAGCGCTTGCGAATAGCCTTCCGGCGCAGTTGTTTTCTGCATCCGCACATTGCCGCTGGCGCCGGGCATATCCTCGTCGAGCCAGATCAGATCGAGAAATTCCAGCACCGGCCAGTCAAGCGTATCAATCCACGTTACCGGCGCATCGCCGTCGTTGCCGTGGTCATGCCATGTGCCGTTTGGCGTGAGGATGACGTCGCCGCGCGCGGCGCGGCAGCGCTCGCCCTCCACATTGGTATAGCCACCCTGCTGCGACAAAATCGTGCGGCTGGCGTTGGGGCTGTGCAGATGGGCCGGCGCCACATCGCCGGGATTGTAAATCGACACTGCGCAACGCAGCGCCGCGGACGCCTGCAGGCGTCCGCCAAGGCCGGGATTGGTGAGCAGGAATTGCTGGCGATCGGCAAACTCAATCGGCGGCACGTCCGCGCTGGACGCTATGCCCGCGATCTTTTCCAGATAGGGCGAAATCTCGGCCCACTTCCAATGATGGGGCCTGGCCTTCAATTGCGCGGCGGCCACCCGGCCCTGCGCAAGCGCGCCGCTGGCCGCCAATTCCGTTTCCCTGAACCACGGACGCTGCGCAGGCGCATTGGCTTGCGTGCGCAGCCAGATATGGAGATGCGACGCCTCGACGTTGAGCGCCTCCATCGCCTCGCGCGCAGCGGAGGCGAGCGGAGCGCGCGGATTCTGTTCCTTGTTGATTGCACTATTCATGGCGTCACCTGTTCGTCGGCGACTTCGTTGCGCAGAACGCCAACGCCCTCCACCTCGATCTCAACCACGTCGCCAGCCTTCAGCCAGATCGGCGGATCAAAGCGCACGCCGGCGCCAACAGGCGTTCCGGTCACGATAACGTCGCCGGGCTCGAGCGTGGTATAGGTTGAGATGTAGGCGATCAGCTCTTCAAACTTGAAGATCATGTTGGCCGTCGTGTCGTTCTGGCGCAGCTCGCCGTTGATGCGCGTCCTGATGGCCATATCGTGCGGATCGCGAATTTCGTCGGGCGTTGCTATCCATGGGCCAAAGGCGCCGGAGGCTTCAAAGTTCTTGCCTGCAGTTACGTTATAGACGCCGTGCTTCATCCAGTCGCGCACGGAGCCTTCGTTGAAGCAGGAATAACCGGCGATGTAATCGCGCGCGCTTGCTGCGGGTATGCGTCGCCCGCGCTTGCCGATGACGATGGCGATCTCGCCCTCATAATCAAATTGCACGGATTCGGGCGGGCGTATCAGCTTCTCGCGATGGCCTACCTGCGCCAGCGGCGTGCGATAAAACAGACTCGGATATTTGGGCTTGTCCGTCTGGTGTTCGCCGGGACGCGACGCGTAATTGATGCCCACGCATACGATACGACCGGGCTTTGTAATCGGCTGCAAAAAGCGCACATGCGAGAATTCGATCTCTGCTGTCGCGCCTGCGCTGAGGAGGCGGGCGTCTTCCAGTGCGGGGCCACACAGAAGCTCGGCGAGGTTTGCGGCCTTGCCGGCGAGCCTGCCGCCAAGATCAAAAAGACCGTCAGACAGCGCTATCCCAAAGCTTTCACGTCCATCATGAAAATAACTCGCCAATTTCATGCGGCAATTCCCTCCCGGGCGCTATTGTTGCGCGCCTTTGGCTTATAGTTACAGGACGTGGCGACGCCCTTGTCAAGCAAACGCCTTGCAAGCCCCAAGATTGACTCGGCCCCCGCCGGGCAGTTTAGATACGCACAATTCGACACAAGGGATGAACCGCCATGATGGAAAGCCATGACTGACGTCGCTAATCGTTCTGCGGCCGCCAGCACTCCCGGCCCGTGGCCGGACACGCTGACCCGCGTTCCCTTCTGGGCTTTTCAGCGCGACGACGTTTACGCCGCCGAGCAAAGCTGCGTCTTTCGCGGGGCCGCATGGCACTACCTTTGTCTTGAGGGCGACATTCCAGAGCCGGGCGATTACCGCACGACGTTTGTGGGCGATGCGCCCGTCATCGTCGCGCGCGATTCTGATGGTTCGGTCAACGCGTTTGAAAACCGCTGCGCCCATCGCGGCGCGCTCATCTGCCTCGACGACAAAGGCAAGGGCAAGAAGGACTTTGCCTGCGTCTATCACGCATGGACTTATAATTTAAAAGGCGACCTTACCGGCGTCGCATTTCAAAAAGGCGTGAAGGGCAAGGGCGGCATGGCGCCCGATTTCAAGCTGTCGGACCATGGACCGCGCAAGCTGCGCGTAGGCCGCCTGCACGGGCTCGTCTTCGGCACGTTCAGCGACGAGACGCCGGAGCTTGAGACCTATCTTGGCGAGGAGATCACCAGCCGCATCGCACGCGTGCTGAAGGATCGCAAACCGGTTGTGATTGGCCGCTATACGCAGGGGCTTCCCAACAATTGGAAGCTCTATGTTGAGAACGTGAAGGATTCCTATCACGCCAGCATCCTGCATCTGTTCTTCACGACGTTTGAACTCAACCGCCTGTCGCAAAAGGGCGCGATCATCGTCGATGAAAGCGGCGGGCACCACGTCAGCTATTCGGCCATCGACCGCAAGGCGCAAACCACCAATGCCGATTACGCGCAGCAGAAAATTCGCTCGGACAGCCAGTATAAACTGGCTGATCCGACTATGCTGCAAGGCTTTGATGAATTTGGCGACGACGTGACGCTGCAAATTCTAACGGTGTTTCCAACCTTCGTGCTGCAACAAATTCAAAACGCCATCGCCATCCGTCAGGTCATTCCGCGCTCGCCCACGCAAACGGATTTGAACTGGATCATATTAGGCTATGAGGACGACACGCCCGATCAGCGGCTGGTGCGCCTGAAGCAAGCCAACCTCGTCGGCCCCGCCGGTTTCATCTCGATGGAGGACGGCTGCGTCGGTGGCTTTGTGCAACGGGGAATCGCTGGTGCGCCTGATGAACAATCCGTCGTGCAAATGGGCGGCGATAATGCGCAAAGCAGCGAGAGCCGCGTGACGGAGGCCTCGATTCGCGGCTTCTGGAAAGCGTGGCGCGGCCTGATGGGGTATCGAAGCTAAAATGAAAAACCTTCAAAACCTCACCTTCATGATCGCCCGTGCGCAGGCCGATTACGCGCGCTGCATCGACGATGACAGGCTTGAGCAATGGCCTGATTTCTTCGTCGAGGATTGCCTCTACAAAATCACCACCGCCGACAGCCAGCGCGACGGACTGGAGGCGGGCATCGTGTTCGCCAACACCCGCGCCATGCTGCGTGACCGCATTTCAGCGCTGCGGGAAGCCAACATCTACGAAAAGCAGGCCTATCGTCATGTGCTGGGCATGCCATGCGTGCTTGACGAAAATGCGGGCGGCGTGCGCAGCGAAACAGCGTTCTTCGTCGTGCGCATCATGCGCGACGGCACGAGCGATCTGTTCGCCACCGGTCGCTATCTCGATCATTACGAAATCCAGAACGAGACTGCGCTGCTAAAGGAACGCATCGTCGTGTGCGATTCTTCGCGCATCGACACGCTGCTGGCGATCCCCTTATGAGCCGCGCGCAAAACACCGTCGCAGTCGCTATCGGCGACCCCAACGGCATCGGGCCTGAAATCGCGGTAAAGGCTGCCGCAGAGCTTGCGCGCGGAGACGGGCCCTACGCGCTGCTGGTTGGGGATGCCTTCGTGATCCGCCATTATGCGCAGATGGTAGCGCCCGATCTGCCGCTGGTCGGCTCCAATGAGGCTGGACCCGGCAAGCTGTCATATGTAGCAATCGCCTCTCTGCCGCAGGCTTCGTTCATACCCGGCAACGTCAACGGCCACGCGGGCAAGGCGATGACGGATTATTTGGACGGCGCCATGCAGCTCGTGCGCGAGGGCTACGCGAAAGCCATCGTCGGGTGTCCACACAATGAGACGGCCGTTCATGCGGCGGGCATTCCGTTCTCGGGCTATCCCGGCCTCATCGCGCGTTTGTCGAACGTGCCGGAAGACAGCGTGTTTATGATGTTTGTGGGCGGAGGCCTGCGCATTGTGCACGCCACGCTGCATGAGCGCCTCGCCACTGCTCTGGCGCGCTTGTCGCCGGAGCTGGTTGTGGCTGCGGCCCAAGCCGCCCATCGCGCCTTGCAGGACATCGGCATCGCCAACCCGCGCATCGGCGTCTTTGGAATCAATCCGCACGCTGGCGAGAACGGCTTGTTTGGCGACGACGACGACCATGTCACCACGCCCGCGGTCGCCATGCTGCGCGAGCGGGGAATTGATGCTGAGGGACCCGTCGGCGCTGACCTCATCATCAGCCGCAAGGACATCGACGCCTTCGTCGCCATGTATCACGACCAGGGCCACATCCCCATCAAACTGCTGGCGGGCCGCAACGCCTGCGCTTTGTCGATTGGCGGCGGCGTGATCTTCTCGTCAACCGGACACGGCAGCGCGTTCGATATTGCAGGCCAGGGCATCGCCGATCCGGAAGCCGCGTTGCGCGCGATCAGGATGGTGGCTGGCAGGATGGTTGCGGACAAGATGGTTGCAAGTACGCAGACATAATCAATCAAAAAAACAGGGGCGAAACATGCTTGTCGATTTCCATCATCACTTCACGCCGCGCGAACTGATCAAACAGGACCCCGGCGACAAGCTGATCCTGAACTATGACGAGAACGGCGCGCCCAGCTATACCCTGCATCGCATGCTCTATGAGCTGGATACGCACATTGCGATGATGGACGCCTGCGGCATCGACCTTGCCGTGCTTTCAAGCGCAGCGGGCATGTCGTCCAGCATTGAATTATCGAAGCTTGTGAACGACAAGGCGAAGCAGGCGGAGAAGGATTACCCGGGCCGCTTTCTGGGCTTTGCACACGCCAATCCGCTGGGCGGTGCTGAAGCGTTGCGCGAATTGGCCCGCTGCGCCGGCGAATATGGATTTCCGGGCGTCACCATCACGTCCGAACAGGACGGGCATTACATTGACGCGCCCGAATATGAGCCGTTCTGGAGCGAGTGCGAAAAGCGCGGGCTGTTCGTGTTCGTGCATCCGGCGTTGAAGCTCAATGAATCGCGCCAGTTCGACGCATACGATCTTGCGCGCTCGGTGGGCCGTGAATTCTCGCTCATCATGGTGATCATCCGTCTCATCAATTCAGGCGTGTTCGACCGCCATCCAAAATTGATCGTCCACATGTCGCATCTGGGCGGCGGCATTTCTTCGATGCTCGGCCGCATCCGCTCGTATCAGGACAAAGTTTTCTGGGGCACGCTCGGCAATCCGCGCCATGGAATCGGGCCGGAGAAGGAGTTCGATTATTATATCGCCAATAATCTGATGTTTGACTCAGGCGGGTTCTGCGGCGTCATCGGCTCAGTAAAGACGGCTTTGGTGGAAATACCAGCGGACCGGATCGTATTCGGTACAGATTATCCGCAGGAAATCCGTACCATTGACGTGACTAAAAACTTCGTCGAGGAAATCCGCGCTCTTGGTTCGGACGGCGAGAAAATTCTCACCGGCAATGTAAAGAAGCTTCTGGGCGGCAGGGTTTAATCTTAATCTGGTGATCGGCGTTGCAATTCTGGAAAACAGGACATTTGCAGTCAGGATGCAGATGTCCTGTTTGCGTTCTGCTCATCGCACGGATCATCGTAACGGGCGCGGGGCGCGCACCGATCGCCGTTACGGACGTCTACAAATAATCAGCCTGTTTACACGGCGGCCTTGTCTCGCCCAACGCAATCGGACATCATCAGATCAAGTTCGAACAATGATCCGGCAAAGCCCGGACGGGGAGGAATTATGGCGGCATTCGACGTCAACACGGCCTATAGCGTGA
>CAMCMI010000027.1 GCA_945875875.1 Rhizobium sp. Q54 | reverse complement strand
TTTGGCGTTTGCTTAAATGCAACGCTTCGAAACAAGCTTCCGGCAGGGTTGATGGAACCTTCGCTTAACCATCTGATGGCTTATTCACTGACACGTCCGTCGGCGCTTGTGCGTCCGGATTACGAATTCTGGACCCAAATCCGGCAGCACAGGAGTTTCCGGCATGACCATTTCCTCCAGCGCGCGCGTCATTCGCATCGTCGCCGCCCTGACAGCAGCGCTTGCAATTGCGGCCTGCTCGAAAAATCCCAATGACGATCCGAACGCGCTCGGGCTCGCAGGCGCCGGCGGCGCCGGCTCGGCTCGCCCGGGCACGCAGCAGGATTTCGTCGTCAACGTCGGCGACCGCGTCTATTTCGAAACCGATTCGGTGGAATTGACCGCGCAGGCTCAGGGCATCCTTGAAAAGCAGGCGCGCTGGCTGGCGCAATATCCCAGCTACGTCATCACCATGGAAGGCCACGCCGACGAGCGCGGCACCCGCGAATACAATTTCGCGCTCGGCGCCCAGCGCGCAGAAGCGGCCAAGACCTATCTGGCCGCCCGCGGCGTGCCCGCCAGCCGTCTGCGCACGATCAGCTACGGCAAGGAGCGCCCGGTGGCGGTCTGCAACGACATCTCGTGCTGGTCGCAGAATCGCCGCGCCGTCACCGTGCTCGGCGGCGCCGGTTCGTAAGCAGATTTCTGCCTTGATAATCTCATCGACCGCCGCAAACCTTTGTTTGCGGCGGTCGTTTTGCGTTCATATTTGCAAACAAAGCGGGTTTGCGCCTGATTTTGGCCATCGGTTGGTCTATGATTGCGAGCAATTCCGGCAAGGCTGCCGCTCCTGGTTAGCTCGCGCCAAACCGCCCGTTCGCAATTGGATGCCGCCCGCATGACCTTTCCGCGCAGCCTTTTCTTTTCCGCCATGCTGATCTGCGTCTGGCTTCCCCCGGTGGCCAATGCGCAATTGTTTGGCTCGCCGTCGCCGCCCCCGGTGGATGTTTCGTCCCTGCTCCTGCGGCTCGACCGGCTTGAAAAAGAAGTGCGGTCGCTGACCGGCCAGCTTGAACAGACCCAGTTTGAATTGCGCCGCCTGCAAGATCAGAGCGGGAACCCCTCAAGCGGCCCGCCGGAGGCCCGTCCGCCCGGTCGGCGCAGCGACATGCTGGACCCCTCCCAAAGCCAGCCTCCGCGCTCCGCTCTGGAGGGTCGCCCGGGCATCTCCGGTCCCTTGGGCGGCGCGCTGGTTGAGACGATCGACGATCCCAACGCCCCGCTTGATTTGATGAACCCGCGCCGTCCCCGCCAAAATGGGAACCAAACCGGCAATCTTGCGCCCGGGCCGGCGCCGCTTGGCTCCACGCCGCCCTCGTCCCCCATCGCTCCGGCGGCGTCAGCCAGCCTTGCGCCCGCCCAGCCGGTCGCGCCGGGACCGCGCGGCGAATATGAGGCGGCGATTGCGCAAGTGCGCGCCAACCAGCTCGACGAGGCTGAATCGAGCCTGAAGGGGTTTCTGGAGCGCTATCCCAACGGGCAGCTCGCGCCCGGCGCGGCGTATAATCTGGGCGATATTTATGCAAGGCGCGGTCGCCATCGGGAAGCCGCCGAGCAGTTTTTGAAGATATCGACCGATTTCAGCAAATCCTCGCAGGCCCCGCAAAGCCTGCTGCGTCTCGGGCAATCGCTGGAAAAACTCGGCGCCAGGGAGCAGGCCTGCGCAGCGTGGGGCGAAATCGGGCGCAAATATTCCAACGCCAGCGCTAATATCAAAGCCGGCGCGGATCGCGACATGAAACGCGTGCAGTGCTGAGCGAAAGTTTCCCGTTGGAAAATCGCGACAGTTTGCTCGCGCCTTTATTGCGCGCCGGCAGAGTCCTGCTGGCGATCTCCGGTGGTCCCGATTCGACGGCCCTTCTGAAACTCGCCGCCGATTGGCGCGCCGCCGACCCCGCCCGCCCCCAAATCTTCGCCGCCACCATCGACCATGGCCTGCGGCCCGAATCGCAGGGCGAAGCGCAGGACGTCGCCGCTCTGGCGCAAAGGCTTGGAATTCCCCACGCCATTTTGGTCTGGGAGGGCGAGAGGCCCACCTCCCGATTGCAGGAAAAGGCGCGTGCCGCCCGCTATCGCCTGCTGGTCGCCCACGCCCGTGAGATTGGCGCCGATTGCATCGTCACCGCCCACCATGCCGACGATCAGGCCGAGACGGTGCTGATGCGAATGGCGCGCGGCAGCGGTATCGCCGGGCTGGCCGGGATGCGGCCGGTGGCGATTCTGGACGGGCTGTCGCTGGTCCGGCCCCTGCTCGATATCCCCAAATCCGGCCTTGTGGCTTTTTGCCACGCGCAGGGTTTGGCCGTCGCGGAAGACGCCTCAAACATAAATCCCCGCTATGCCCGCGTCCGCTTTCGCCTGCTGGCGGACACGCTCGCGGGGCAGGGGCTGACCGCCCGGCGTCTTGCCCAGCTCGCCCAAAGGGCTGCTCGCGCCGACGATGCGCTGGCGGCAATGGCGCAGACGCTGGCGAAGGAGGCGGTTACGCGCGGGCCTGAGGGGGCGAGCGTGAATTTTCGAGCGTTGCTGGCCGGACCGGAGGAGGCCGGCTTGCGGGTTTTGATCGCCGAGGTGGAAAATCTGAGCGTGGCGCCTTTGCGCCTGCAACGTCTGGAGAGCGCTTTTGAGCGGTTGGCGCAGGCGCTCCATCGCGGCGAATCGCTCAAGCTGTCGCTTGGCGGCGCGCTTTTGCGGCTCGATAAAACGGGACGGCTGGAGCTTGTCAGGGAGCCGATCCGGCGGCGCGGACGCAGCGCGGACGCTGCGTAATGTCGCAATCTGTTCATCGCGTCGGCTAAAAGCCGGTCTTTAATGCAGATCGGCGGGGCGCTTCCCTTGGCAAGGGGGCCAGTCGCGCCTAGATTACACCCATCAGTAAGCGGTGCGAGGTCCGGCACAAGTCCCGGCGCATCCTTCAACAGGATCTACGGCAGGACCGCAATGAACCCCAATGTCAGGAATTTCTCTCTGTGGGTGATTATCTTCCTGCTGGTCGTGGCTCTGGTGATGTTGTTCCAGAACCCGTCCCAGCGCGAAGCTTCGCAGCAGATCGCCTTCAGCCAGCTTTTGAGCGAGGTTGATCAGGGCCGCGTTCGCGAAGTCACGATTGCAGGCCCCGAGATCAGCGGCCATTTCAACGATGGCCGCGCCTTCTCAACCTATGCGCCAAACGATCCGACGCTGGTGCAAAAGCTTTACAGCAAGAACGTCTCCATCGCCGCACGTCCGCCTCAGGATGGCGGCAACTGGCTGGTGACGCTGCTGGTCAACGGTCTGCCGCTGATCGCTTTTCTGGGCGTGTGGATCTTCCTGTCGCGCCAGATGCAGGGGGCGGGCGGCAAGGCGATGGGGTTTGGCAAGTCAAAAGCCAAGCTCCTCACCGAGGCGCATGGCCGTGTGACGTTTGAGGACGTGGCGGGTATCGAGGAGGCCAAGGAAGATTTGCAGGAAATTGTGGAGTTCTTGCGCGATCCGCAGAAATTCCAGCGCCTTGGCGGCCGCATTCCGCGCGGCGTGCTGCTGGTTGGCCCTCCCGGCACCGGTAAAACGTTGACCGCACGCGCCGTGGCGGGCGAGGCCAACGTGCCATTTTTCACGATCTCGGGCTCCGACTTCGTGGAAATGTTTGTGGGCGTCGGCGCCTCGCGCGTGCGCGACATGTTTGAGCAGGCCAAGAAGAATTCGCCCTGCATCATCTTCATCGACGAAATCGATGCGGTGGGTCGTCATCGCGGCGCCGGTCTTGGCGGCGGCAATGACGAGCGCGAGCAGACGCTCAACCAATTGCTCGTCGAGATGGACGGCTTTGAGCCCAACGAGGGCGTCATCATCATCGCCGCCACCAACCGTCCCGATGTGCTGGACCCCGCGCTGCTGCGTCCGGGCCGTTTCGACCGCCAGATCGTGGTGCCAAACCCCGACGTGGCGGGTCGCGAAAAAATCCTGAAGGTGCACGTGCGCAAGGTGCCGCTGGCGCCGGACGTGGATTTGAAGGTGATCTCGCGCGGAACCCCGGGCTTCTCCGGCGCTGACCTCATGAACCTCGTCAACGAGGCTGCCTTGCTGGCTGCGCGCCGCAACAAGCGCGTCGTCACGCATCAGGAATTTGAGGACGCCAAGGACAAGGTGATGATGGGCGCCGAGCGCAAATCCATGCTGATGTCCGAGGAAGAGAAGAAGCTCACCGCCTATCACGAGGCGGGCCACGCGATCGTTGGCATGTTCGTGCCCGCCGGCATTCCGGTGCACAAGGCGACGATCATCCCGCGCGGCCGTGCGCTCGGCATGGTGAAATTCTTGCCCGAAGGCGACCGCTATTCGATGAAGTACAAGGAATTCACCTCGCAGCTTGCCGTCGCCATGGGCGGGCGCGTGGCCGAAGAGCTGACCTTTGGCAAGGAGAACATCACCTCGGGCGCCTCGGGCGACATCGAGCAGGCCACCAAAATGGCCCGCGCGATGGTGACGCGCCTTGGCTATTCCGACGAGCTGGGCCTCGTGGCTTACGGCGAAAATCAGGAAGAAGTGTTCCTGGGCATGTCAGTCGGGCGCCAGCAGAACATCTCTGAATCGACCGCCCAGAAGATCGATTCCGAAGTGCGCCGTCTGGTCGACGAGGGCTATCAGGCTGCCCGCAAGATCATCACCGATCAGAACGTCGCGTTTACGACGGTGGCCGAAGCGCTGCTCGAATTCGAGACGCTGACGGGCGACGAGATCAAGGACCTCATCGCCGGCAAGCGCCCCGTGCGCGAGCCCACCGACGAGCCGCCCGCGTCCCGCCCCTCGGTGGTGCCCAGCAGCAAACCCCGCCCCCGCCCGGATGGCGGGCTGGAGCCGCAGCCCTCCGCATAAGTGAAGAAAAAGCCCTGGGAAACCGGGGCTTTTTTGCTTCCTTCTCCCCTTGCGGGAGAAGGTGGGGTTTGCGTCAGCAAAAGCTAAGATGAGGGGTGATCCTCAACGCCCGAAAGCCCCCTCATCCGTCGCGCTTCGCGCGCCACCTTCTCCCGCGAGGGGAGAAGGGCGCTCGCCTTCAGCGTTGAGCGCTCACTCCCATTCGACAGGCCGCGCCTCTTGCAGGCGCCCGCCGATGCGCACGGGGGCGATCATTGTGGCCAGCCCGCTGGAATCGGTTTCAATCGCCACGCCGCAGAGCGTTGCGGGGCCTTCAGCCGGCTCGAAGCGGCCTGACGAGATGCGGCGCGTGAAGCGGTTCAGCGGCTCGGCTTTTTGCATTCCGATCACGGAATCATAATCGCCCGTCATGCCAGCATCGCTCATGTAACCGGTGCCGCCGGGCAGGATTTGCGCGTCCGCCGTGGGCGCATGGGTGTGCGTGCCCACCACCAGCGAGGCGCGGCCGTCGGCGAAATGGCCCATCGTGTATTTTTCGCTCGTGGTCTCGGCGTGAATGTCGATGATGGCGGCGTCGCAGGCGCGGCCCAGCGGGCAGGCTTCAAGCTCGCGGTCGGCGGCGGCGAAGGGATCGTCGAGCGGGTCCATGAAAATGCGGCCCATCAAATTCATCACCAAAACGCGGGCGCCGTTTTGCGCCTCGATCAGATTGGCGCCGCGCCCGGGGGTGCCGGGCGGGAAATTGGCGGGGCGGATCAGGCGCGGCTGGCGCTCGATGAATACAAGCGCCTCGCGCTGGTCCCAGGCGTGATTGCCCAGCGTGATGCAATCGGCGCCGCTGGCCAGAAATTCCTCGCAGATCGATTCGGTGATGCCAAAGCCGCCCGCCGCGTTCTCGCCGTTGACGACGACGAAATCGAGCTTCCAGCGGCGGCGCAAATTGGGCAGCGCGCCCACAAAAGCATGGCGCCCGGCGCGGCCCACGATGTCGCCTACGAAAAGAATGCGCATGAAAAATCCTTCTTCGTTCTTATTCTAGCGCCAGGCGAGCGAACAATCGATCAGCTCGCTCTCAGTCAGGATCAAATCGAGCGGCTGGTCGTGTTCTTCCTCGGGCACGCGCGCGATCTCTTGATTGGCAAACGCGATGCCGATGGCAGGCGCGGACCGGCTGGCGCGGATTTGGGCGAGCGTGGCGTCGTAATAGCCCCCGCCATAGCCGATGCGATAGCCGCGCCGGTCAAAGGCGGTCATCGGCGTGAAGATGAGATCCGGCTGGACCTGCCGGGCGCCGGGCGAAGGCTCGGGAATGCGCATCGCGCCCTCGACCAGCGCCTGCCCCTGCTTCCAGCCGCGAAACGTGAGCGGCTCGCCCATGGCGCCCGCGCAGGGCAGAGCGACGATGATCTCGTGATAAGTGAGCGCTTGGGCCATCAGCAGCGTATCGGGCTCGGTGCCCACGGGCCAGAAAATGGCGACGGAGCGCGCAAACGCCCGCCGCGCCAAAGCCACGCCCTCAATGGCAAGCCTGTGCGCAAAGGCGTCGCGCGTGGCTGCATCGACCTGCGCCCGAAGCGTCAGGGCGCTGCGGCGCAAACTATGTTTGGAAAGCGGATCTGACTCAACCATGCGGCTGGCTAGCACAAAGGCGGCGGGCATGGGAGTCGGAGGGCATCGAAGTCGAAAGCTGGAAGTGCGGAGCCACATGAGCCGTGGGGACATCGATCCCGGGTGCCTACAAAGTAGGTGGGCGCCGTGTGCTCAAGTCCACGGACAAGAACAGGGACAGCTCCCTAAAGATCGATAAGGCCCCGGAAATTGTGATCCACACGTGAACCGCAGCCCCGCCCATGCAATGTAGGGCGGATTGGGGGGGATTGCTAGCGGGATAAAGCGGAGTTTGGACCGCGCCCGGCCCCGGGCGCATCTTTGCATGCGGCAGGAAAGAGCGCGCGGGGACGCGCGCGGTCCAGATCGCCCCTAAACCTTCCGCCCGCCCGCGTTCATCTGCTGCGACAGCGCCTCAATCCGCACTGAGGCTGTATCCAGCGCGTCGGCGAGCCTTCCGGCCCAGCCGTCGCTGGCGTTGAGCGCGGCTTGGCGGGTCGCGTCCATGCTGGCGACTTCCGCCTCCAGCTTTTCGATACGGCGTTTGGCCTCGGACAATTCGTCTGACACGGTGATTGCGGCCATGACGATCAGGCGCTGGTCGCCGATTTCGCCAAAGGCGCGCTTCATTTCGCCGATCTTGTCGTCGAGCTGGCGGGCGAGCTGTTGCAGGTGCTCTTCCTCGCCCTCGGCGCAGGCCATGCGATAGGGGCGCCCGGCGATATTGACGTTGATTTGCGGCATCAGGCCTCCTCCTCACGCTGCGCGGCTTCCAGCACGGCGCGCACGCTGGCGCTGGCGCGCTCCACCGCAAGGCGGGCGTCGTCGTTGGCCAGCGCCAAAGCGCGGGTGCGGGCGAGCGAGCCGTCAAGCTCGACGGCGAGGCGCGCCCGGTCGTCCTGCATAACGGCCAGCTCCTCTTCGAGGTCGGCGCGCACGCGGTCGGCGATGGCGCGGCGCTCACCGGCCGCCTCAAGCTGTTCGAGGGCGGAGGCCAGACGCGACAGCGCCTCCTGAAGTCTTTGCGGAAGTTTCATGTTATCAACACCTGACTCCTCATTAGCGGCCTGCGGGGGCGCGCGGTCAAAGCGCAAATCGCGTTTGCCCACAGATGAATCGTCGCGGAGCTTTGGACCCGGCGCCAAAGGGGCCGTCGGCCTTTGACAGGGCGGGGCGAGGTGCTATCAGAAACCCCTTTCCGGCTGTCTGCAAGCGTAAGTGGTCAGCCCTGCAATATCCGCTTTGTTGTCCCCGCCTGCCGGGCTGATCCAGCCTCCGGCCAAAATTGGAAAGTCATGATGACGGTTTCCCAGCACGATATGGCCAACGCGATCCGCGCGCTCGCCATGGACGGGGTCGAAAAGGCCAAGTCCGGCCATCCCGGCCTGCCGATGGGCGCCGCCGATATCGCCACCACGCTGTTCACGAAAGTGCTGAAGTTCGATCCCGCCGATCATCGCTGGCCGGATCGCGACCGGTTCGTGCTCTCGGCGGGCCATGGCTCGATGCTGCTCTACGCGCTGCTGTATCTGACCGGCGCGCCGGAGATGGGGATCGAGGATCTCAAGAATTTCCGTCAATTGCACTCCAAGACCCCGGGCCATCCGGAAAACTTCATAACGCCGGGCATCGAGACCACCACCGGCCCGCTGGGGCAGGGGCTGGCGACAGCCGTTGGCATGGCGCTCGCCGAGCGGATGCTGAACGCAGAATTTGGCGAGGTTGTGGACCATCGCACCTATGTGCTGGCTTCAGACGGCGATTTGATGGAAGGAATTTCGCAAGAATCCATCGCCATCGCTGGGCATCTCAAGCTCAATCGCCTGATCGTGCTGTGGGACGACAACGGCATCTCCATCGACGGACCGCTGTCGGTGTCTGATTCCATCGACCAGCTGAAGCGCTTTGAATCGGCGGGCTGGGCCGCCGTGCGCGTCGATGGCCACGACCAAAATGCGATTCTGGCCGCAATTGAGACCGCCAAGGCCGCTGACCGCCCGACCCTGATCGCCTGCCGCACCATCATCGGCTATGGCGCCCCCAAGCGGGCGGGCACGTCGAAATCCCACGGCGAGCCGCTGGGCGCCGAGGAGATTGCAGGCGCGCGCGCAGCCCTCAACTGGCCGCACGAGCCTTTCGTGGTGCCGGCTGACATTCTCGCCGCCTGGCGGGCGGCTGGCGCCAGAAGCGCGTCGGTGAACGCAGACTGGAAAGCACGCCTCGCTCAGCTCGACGGCGCCAAGCGCGCCGAGTTTGAGCGCCGCATGTTGGGCCAATTGCCGCTGGCGCTAAAGGCGGCGGCTTTGCACTACAAGCAGAAGCTGGCCGATGATCCGACCGAGATCGCGACCCGCAAGGCGTCCGAAGCCGTGCTCGCCGCGCTGGCTCCGCACGTGCCCGAGCTGATTACGGGCTCGGCGGATTTGACCGGCTCCAACAACACCAAGGTCGCCGCAACGCCCGCGATCTCGCCCGGCTCCTATGCTGGCCGCTTTGTCCATTGGGGCATTCGCGAGCATGGCATGGCGGCGGCCCTCAACGGCATGGCGCTGCATGGCGGCTATATCCCGTCGGGCGCTACGTTCCTCGTGTTCGCCGATTACATGCGCCCCGCGCTGCGTCTGGCGGCCCTCATGGGCGTGCGCCATATCGAAGTGCTGACGCATGATTCCATCGGCCTTGGCGAGGACGGCCCGACGCATCAGCCGGTCGAGACGCTGGCGAGCCTGCGCGCGATCCCAAACTTCAACGTATTCCGCCCCGCCGACCAGACCGAGACGCTGGAATGCTGGCAGCTCGCGCTTGAAGCCAGCTCCACCCCGTCGTGCCTGGCGCTGACGCGGCAAAATCTTACCCAGGTGCGTAAGCAATTTGTTGAGGAGAACCTGAGCGCAGGCGGCGCCTATGAATTGTCGCCAGCCGCCAACGGTCCCGCACAGGTGTCGCTGTTTGCTTCGGGCTCCGAGGTCGAGATTGCGATCGCCGCGCAAAAGCTGTTGGGAGACAAGGGCATATCGGCCCGCGTCGTCTCCGTTCCGTGCATGGATATATTCTTGTCGCGAAACGTTGTCGAACGTCGCGCCATCATTGGCGATGCGCCGGTGAAGGTGGCCATTGAGGCCGCGATCCGTCAGGGTTGGGACGCGATCATCGGGTCCGATGGCGTGTTTATCGGCATGGACGGGTTTGGCGCCAGCGCGCCCTATAAAAAACTTTACGAATATTTCAGCATAACAGCGCAACATGCCGCAGACGCGGCGATGGCGCAGCTGAAGAGCTGATCTTTTCGATCAACAAACGTGACGCAAGGGGAAATAAAATGGCTGTGAGGGTCGCAATCAACGGTTTCGGGCGCATTGGCCGCAATGTGCTGCGCGCTATCATCGAATCAGGCCGCACCGACATCGAAGTCGTGGCCATCAACGATCTCGGCCCGGTCGAGACCAATGCGCATCTGTTGCGCTTTGACTCGGTGCATGGCCGCTTTCCCGGCGAAGTGATCGTCAAGGGTGATACGATTGACGTCGGTCGCGGTCCCATAAAGGTGACGGCGATCCGCAATCCGGCGGAATTGCCCCATCGCGAAATGAACGTCGACATCGCGCTGGAATGCACCGGCCTGTTCACCACGAAGGACAAGGCGAAAGCTCATCTGGACGCAGGCGCCAAGCGCGTTCTGGTGTCCGCGCCCTGCGACGACGCGGACCTGACGGTCGTGTTCGGCGTCAACCACGACAAGCTCACCAAAGACCATCTCGTGGTCTCGAACGCCTCGTGCACCACCAATTGCCTGTCGCCGGTCGCCAAAGTGCTGAACGATACGATCGGCATCGAGCACGGCTTCATGACGACGATCCATTCCTACACCGGCGACCAGCCGACGCTGGACACCATGCACAAGGATCTCTACCGCGGCCGCGCGGCGGCGCTCTCGATGATCCCGACGTCCACCGGCGCCGCCAAGGCGGTGGGCCTCGTTCTGCCCGAACTCAACGGCAAGCTTGATGGCGCGGCGATCCGCGTGCCGACCCCCAACGTCTCGGTTGTGGATTTGAAGTTCACCGCCAAGCGCGCCACGAGCGCGCAGGAGATCAACGACGCGATCAAGCGCGCAGCCTCGCAGGAGCTGAAGGGCGTTCTGGGCTATACGGAGGCCTCCAACGTCTCGATCGACTTCAATCACGACAGCCATTCGTCGGTGTTCCACATCGACCAGACGAAGGTGATCGACGGCACGTTCGTGCGCATCCTCTCCTGGTACGATAACGAATGGGGCTTCTCGAACCGCATGGCCGATACGGCGGTTGCGATGGCGAAGAAAATATAATCAATCCGGGCGCGGATTTGACCGCGCCCTTTTTTCATTCAGCCAAACATCAGGTTCATGACCAAATTTCGCTCTCTCGATTCCGCTGATTTTTCCAACAAGCGCGTTCTGCTTCGCGTCGATTTGAACGCGCCGATGGAGAACGGCAAGCTCAGCGACGGCACCCGCATCGAGCGCATTGCGCCAACGATTACCGAGATTGCGGACAAGGGCGGCAAGGTCATTCTGCTGTCGCATTTTGGACGCCCCAAGGGCGGGCGCGACGAAGAGAATTCGCTCGTCGTTCTCGTCGATATCCTGAAGCAATATATTGGCCGTCCCATCGCCTTCGCCAATGATTGCATTGGGCCAGACGCCGAAGCGGCCATCGCCGCGATGAAGCCGGGCGATATTCTGCTGCTTGAAAATACGCGCTTTCACGCGGGCGAAGAAAAGAACGATCCCGCGTTTGCGGCAGAGCTTGCCAAACTTGGCGACCTTTATGTGAACGACGGTTTCTCCGTCGCCCATCGCGCGCACGCCTCCACGGCTGGCGTGGCGCGTCTGCTGCCAGCTTACGCCGGGCGCACCATGCAGGCGGAGCTTGAGGCGCTGGAGAAGGCCCTTGGCAATCCCGCGCGCCCTGTTGCGGCCATCGTCGGCGGCGCGAAGGTTTCCACCAAGCTCGATCTACTCGGTAATCTGGCGAGGAAGGTGGACTTCCTCATCATCGGCGGCGGCATGGCCAACACATTTCTGGCCGCACTCGGCCATGACGTTGGGAAGTCGCTGTGCGAGAAGAGCCTTGTCGACGTCGCCCGCACGATGATCGCGCAGGCCAAGGCCACCAAATGCCAGATTGTGCTGCCCGTGGACGTTGTGCTGGCGAAAGAATTCAAGGCTCATGCGCCCGCGCGCGTCGCCAATGTCGATGCAGTCGCCGCCGACGAGATGATCCTCGACATGGGGCCGTGCTCGGTCGTGGAAGTCGAGCGGATTCTGGGCATGTGCAAGACGCTGGTGTGGAACGGACCCTTCGGCGCCTTTGAGCTTCAGCCATTTGACGCGGGAACCAATGCGGTCGCCAAACTTGCGGGCGCGCTCACCGATGCGGGCAAGCTGGTGACGGTGGCTGGCGGCGGCGATACGGTGTCGGCGCTCAATCAGGCCGGCGTCGGCGACAATTTCACCTATATTTCGACCGCTGGCGGCGCCTTCCTTGAATGGATGGAAGGCAAGAGCTTACCTGGAGTCGAGGCGCTCGGCGCCTGACCCAAAATCGTTAAGGCAAAAGCAAGCGGCGGCTGGCAAGCTCGCCGCTTTATTATGGAGCAGAGACCATGGCGCGCATCACCCTTCGACAGCTTCTCGACCACGCCGCCGAACAGGGCTATGGCGTGCCCGCGTTCAACATCAACAATATGGAGCAGGCGCTCGCCATCATGGCCGCCGCCGACGCCACCGACGCGCCCGTGATCATCCAGGCCTCGCGCGGCGCCCGCCAATACGCCAACGACATTATGTTGAAGCACATGATGGATGCGGTGATGGAAATCTATCCCCACATTCCCGTCTGCGTGCATCTCGATCACGGCAACGAGCCCGCCACCTGCATGACCGCGATTCAGGCCGGTTTCACCTCCGTGATGATGGACGGCTCGCTGAAGGAAGACGGAAAAACCCCCGCCGATTGGGCCTATAACGTCGCCGTGACGAAAAAGGTCGTCGACATGTCGCATCTGGGCGGCATTTCGGTTGAGGGGGAACTGGGCGTGCTTGGCTCGCTGGAGACCGGCATGGGCGAGAAGGAAGACGGCCACGGCGCTGAGGGCGTGCTCTCGCACGATCAGCTTCTGACCAATCCTGACGAGGCGGTGAAATTCGTCAACGAGACGCAGGTCGATGCGCTCGCCATCGCGATGGGAACCTCGCACGGCGCCTACAAGTTTTCGCGCAAGCCCGACGGCGCAGTGCTGGCGATGAACGTGATCGAGGAGATCCATCGCCGCATGCCCAACATGCATCTGGTGATGCACGGCTCGTCGTCCGTGCCGCAGGATTTGCAGGACATCATCAACACGTATGGCGGCAAGATGCCGCAAACGTGGGGCGTGCCGGTTGAGGAAATCCAGCGCGGCATCAAGAACGGCGTGCGCAAGATCAATATCGACACCGACAATCGCATGGCGATCACCGGCCAGATCCGCAAAATTCTGGCCGAGCATCCCGGCGAATTCGATCCGCGCAAATATCTGAAGCCCGCGCTCGACGCCATGACCAAGCTCTGCAAGGAGCGGCTTGAGCAGTTCAACACGGCGGGCCAGGCCCACAAGATCAAGCCGATCCCGCTGTCGGAAATGGCCAAGCGTTACGCCAAGGGCTCTTTGGCGGTGAAGGCGACCTGAGGGGCGGCTCCTTTTCTCCTCGCGGGAGAAAGGTGTCACGCAACGCGTGACGGATGAGGGGGCTTTTCGGCGCTCGAACGCTACCCGTCATCCGTCGTTTGCTGACACAGGGCGCACCTTCTCCCGCAAGCGGAGAAGGAAGATCCCAGTTTTGTGAGGTCCATCATGCCGATATTCATCAATCCCTCTGACCTCCCCAGGCCCTCGTCGAATTATTCGCAAGGCGTCATCGTGGGCGCGGGCGCTCGTCGGCTCATTTTGTCGGGACAAGTCGGCATCGGCGCGAACGGCATTTTGCGCGAGGGCATTGAGGCGCAGGCCGAGCAGGTCTTCGACAACATTTTCGCGCTGCTCAAGGCCGCCGACATGGAGCTGAAGGACCTGGTGAAAATCGTCACCTATTGCGTACGCCCGGAAGAGATCCCAATTATCCGTGAGGTGCGCGCCCGCAGACTTGGCGGTCATGCGCCTGCAAGCACGTTCCTGATCGTTCCCGCGCTCGCCAATCCCGGTTTTCTGATCGAGATCGAAGGCGAGGCGGCACGCGAGGGATAGCGCCAAAAGGAGCGGACAATGGCTGAGCAAAACACGGTTCTTCTCGACGTGAAGGGCATGACCTGCCAGGGCTGCGTCAATTCCGTCACGCGCATCGTCAAGCGTAAGGATCCCGATGCGCAGGTGAGCGTCGATCTCGCCTCCGGTCGCGTGACCGCCCAAACCGGCTCGCCAGCCGATGATCTGGCCGCAGCTTTGAGCGCTGGCGGCTTTGAAGCGAAAGCGGCCTGAAGCTAGTCGACGAAATCTTCGCGCGCATAGCCCTGCATGAACAAAAGCGCGCTCAAATCGCTATGGTCGATGCGCGCATGGGCTGCCTCGGCCACCGCCGGCTTGGCGTGGAAGGCCACGCCCAGTCCCGCCTCGCCCAACATGGCCAGATCATTGGCGCCGTCGCCGACCGCCATTGTCTCGTGATGTTGCAGGCCATGACCCTCGCGCAGTTCGATCAACGCTGCGAGCTTTGCCTCGCGGCCCAGAATCGGCTCCTGCACGAGCCCTGCGAACTTGCCGTCCTCGACGATCAGCACATTGGCCCGGTTCTCATGAAAGCCGATTGTGGCGGCGATCTCTGTCGTGAACAAAGTGAACCCGCCAGACACCAGCGCCGTATGGGCGCCGTTGGCGCGCATGGTCTGGATCAGCGCCCGCCCGCCCGGCGTCAGCGTGATGCGCTCGGAAATGACGCGGGCGACGATCTTCTCTTCAAGCCCGGCCAGCAGCGCCACGCGCTCGCGCAACGCGGGCTCGAACGCGATCTCGCCGCGCATGGCGCGCTCGGTGATTTCCGAGACATGGGCTTTCTTGCCGACAAAATCGGCCAGCTCGTCGATGCACTCCTGACCGATCATGGTGGAATCCATATCGGCCAGCAGCAGCTTTTTGCGCCGACCCTGCGCGGTCTGCGTCACCACGTCGATAGGCAGGCCGTTGAGGGCGGCGCGCAAATTCTGCTCCAGCTCGCGGGCGGCTTGCGCGCTGGGGAGCGTCAGCCAAAGATCGAGCGCCTCCAGCGGGGCGAGCCAGCGCTCTTGCGGGGGCGAGGGCATGAGCGCGCGGACCTTGCCGAGGGCTGAAGCGTCGAGGGCGCGGCTGCCGGGAGCCGCGATAAGGGTTGCGATGGTATCCTGCACGTGCGACCCGCTGGCTGGCGCCGGCGATTGGCCGGCGAGGGAGGGGATTCTGATTCAGGCGCTTCTCATTGCAGGCCCAACCGCAAGCGGCAAGTCCGCTCTTGCGATTGAGCTGGCGCGCCGCTTGGGCGGGGCCGTCGTCAATGCCGATTCGATGCAGGTTTACGCTGACATGCGGGTGCTGAGCGCGCGCCCCTCGCCAGATGAGGAGGCGCAGGCTCCGCACCTGCTGTTTGGCCATGTGGACGCAGGGGAAAATTATTCCGTCGGCAAATGGCTGCTGGACGCTCAGGACGCGCTGAAACGTTGCTGGGCTGAAGGGCTGCGCCCGGTTTTCGTCGGCGGCACCGGCATGTATTTCAAGGCGCTGACACAGGGACTTTCCGACATTCCCGCCGTGCCGGACGAGGTGCGGGCGGATGTGCGCGCCCGCATGGCGGGCATGAGCGCTCCAGAAATGCACGCGCTGCTGGCGGCGCGCGATCCGCAAACGTCGGCAAGGCTGCGCCCCAGCGATCCGCAGCGGATTTTGCGGGCGCTGGAGATTTTCGAGGCGACCGGGCAGCCGCTGGCCTCGTTTCAGGGCGCCCGCTCGGAGCCCCTGCTGGCGCCGGGGAGCTGGCGCGGGCTTTTTCTGGACGCCCCGCGTGACTGGCTCTACCCGCGCATCGACGCCCGATTCGAGGCGATGATGGAGCTGGGCGCAGTCGAGGAGGCGCAGGCGCTGATGGCGCGCGGGCTGGACCCGGCGCTGCCCTCAATGCGCGCGCACGGCATTCCCGGCCTGATCGACTGGCTTGCGGGACGGATCAGCCGGGGGGAGGCGATCATGCGCGGCCAGGCCGATACGCGCCATTACGCCCGGCGCCAGTTCACCTTTGCGCGGCGCCAATTGCCCGGTTTTGTCTGGATCAGCCCTCAAGAGAGCCTTCAAGCGGGCTTTCAAGAAGCGCTTGATGTCGCGCTCAAGGGCCTCGATGGTTCAGGCGATCCCTGATCCTTGATTCTTGTCACAATCGCCGCAAACGATGGGTCTTGTCCGCGCCCGATGCGTTTGTGATAGTATGCGGCATCAACAAGACGAGAAGGAGGAGCGCGATCATGGAGAAGCCCGAAAAGGAATACGCGGATATTCCGGGCACGACGATTTTCGACGCTGACCAGTCTCGCAAGGGCTATGGCGTCAACATGTTTTGCATGTCGCTGCTGAAGGCGGACAATCGCGCGGCCTTCAAGGCCAATGAGGCCGAATATCTCAAGGCCTTCAACCTCACGCCCGACCAGACCGAGGCTGTTCTCAAGCGGCAATGGAACCGGATGCTGGAATTGGGCGGCAACATCTATTTCACGTCAAAGCTCGGCGCCACGGACGGGCTGTCTTTCCAGCAGGTCGCCGCGATGATGACCGGCGCGACGCAGCAGGAATACGCCGACATGATGCTCGCAGGCGGGCGCTCTGTCGAAGGCAACCGCAGAAAATCGGAATGGGAACACAAGAATGGCTAAGATCGTCGCAGGCGTTTTCACATCCCACGTTCCCGCCATCGGCGCAGCGCTCGACAACGGCAAGACCGCCGAGCCCTATTGGCAGCGGGTTTTTGGCGGCTACGAGAAATCGAAGGAATGGATCGAGAAGGTGAAGCCCGACGTGTGCATCGTCGTCTTCAACGATCACGCCACCGCGTTCTCGGTCGATATCGTGCCCACGTTCGCGCTGGGCTGCGCGGAAGAATTCATCCCCGCCGATGAAGGCTGGGGGCCGCGCCCCGTGCCGGTCGTCAAGGGCCATCCCGAACTTGCCGCCCATATCGCGCAATCGGTGATCCTCGACGAGTTCGACCTCACGGTGGTCAACAAAATGGAAGTGGACCACGGCCTCACTGTGCCGCTGAGCCTGATGTTCGGACAGCCCGCTGAATGGCCTTGCAAGATCATTCCGCTGGCCGTCAACGTGGTGCTGTTTCCCCCGCCGACCGGCAATCGCTGCTACAATCTGGGCAAAGCGATCCGTAGGGCCGTCGAATCCTATCCGGAAGATTTGCGCGTCGCGATCTTTGGCACTGGCGGCATGTCGCACCAGATTTCCGGCCCGCGCGCCGGGCTCATCAACAGCGAGTTCGACAGGGCGTTCCTCGACGCGCTCGCCACCGACCCCAAGAAAGCCGTTGGCATCAAGCATGTCGAATACATGCGTGAAGCCGGCGCCGAGGGCATTGAAATGGTGATGTGGCTGGTGGCGCGCGGCGCGCTCGATGAAGAGGTGAACGAAGTTTACCGCTTCTACACAGTGCCCGCGTCCAACACGGCGGTGGGACATCTGATTCTAGAAAACAAGGTCGCGTAAAGCGGCTTTGTTTGGGTGCAAATTTTGAATGGCCGGGGAAAAACCCGGCCGTTGTTATTTGAGGCTGCATCTGGACCGCGCGCGGCCTCGCGCGCTTTCTTTGTGCGCTGCAAAGGGTGTGCGCCTTTATCCGTAATATCCCAAACACGTCATATCCGGGGACGGCCATGATGGCGGAGACGGCGGTATCTAATTTCAGCCATCGCGCGCGGTCCAAAGTAGCGCTTCTAAACGAAAAGAGCCGCGCTTTCGCGCAGCTCTCCCCGTCAGGTGCGATTCGGTGAAGATCAGTTCTTCTGGCGCGCGACCAGTTCGTCCTTGAGGCCGTCGTAGACGCTCTGCGGCAGGATCTTCTTCTCCACCAGCTCGTCCTTGCCCTTGTAGGGGCGGCCCTTGATGATTGCATCGGCGCGTGCGGGACCAATGCCTTTCAACTTTTCAAGCGTCGCCTTGTCAGCCGTGTTGATGTCGACAACCGGCTGAACGGCTGGCTTCATCGCGCGGGTCTCAGCCGCCGGAGCGGTGATTGTGGGCGCGGTAACGGCAGGCGGCTTGACTGCGGGCGCGGCAACGGGAGGCGCTGTAACTACAGGCGAAGTAACTGCAGGCTTGGGAGCGGCGGGAGCGGCGCCCGGCGCCGGGGTCTGGGCGTTTGCGCCCGCAAGAGAGGCTGCAAGAGAGGCGGTCAGCGCAATAGCGGTAAGCGAGCGGCGCGTAAACATCTGCGTAAACATCTGTAGCTCTCCAGTTGACGACGCGGGGTTGTGCGTTCGTCATGTGGTCACAATGGCGCAACCAGCCTGAACGCAGGCTGAACAATGTATTCAGCTTTCCGGCGCCTTTCAGAACGCCTGAATCTGCGTCCAAAACGCCCGCTTCCGCCCAAAGGCGCTTTTGCCTGTTGCCGTGGCCGCGCCAGCTCACTATTTTGCCGCCGCCAGCCCGGCTCCAGAAGGGAGTGCGGCGCTTCCCGTTTCAGACGATTAAATCGGAGTTCAAGATGTCGTTCCTCGCCGGCGCCGTCACCCGCGTGAAGCCCTCCGCCACCATGGTGGCCACGCAAAAGGCGCGCGATCTCAAGAACGCAGGCCGCGACATCATCTCGCTGTCCGTCGGCGAGCCTGATTTTGATACGCCCGACAACATCAAGAAAGCCGCCATCGCCGCCATCGAGCGCGGCGAGACCAAATATCCCCCCGTTCTGGGCATCGTGCCGCTGCGCGAGGCCATCGCCGCCAAGTTCAAGCGGGAGAACGGTCTCGACTACAAGGCCTCGCAGACGATTGTGGGGACGGGGGGCAAGCAGATCCTGTTCAACACGTTTCTGGCCACCTGCGACGTTGGCGACGAAGTCATCATCCCCGCGCCCTATTGGGTCAGCTATCCCGACATGGTGACGATTGCGGGCGGCACGCCGGTCATCATCAAGACGACGCTGGAGAGTGGCTTCAAGCTGCAAGCCGAAGACCTTGAGCGCGCGATCACGCCGCGCACCAAATGGCTGCTGTTGAACTCGCCCTCAAACCCCACCGGCGCCGCCTATACGCGCGACGAGCTGAAGGCGCTCACCGACGTTCTGATGCGTCCCAAGAACAAGCACGTCTGGGTTTTGACCGACGACATTTATGAGCACCTGACCTACGGCGATTTCAAATTCTTCACGCCGGTGCAGGTTGAGCCCAATCTGATGGACCGCACGCTGACGCTGAACGGCGTTTCGAAATCCTACGCCATGACCGGCTGGCGCATCGGCTATGCGGCGGCCCCCGATTCGCTCATCAAGGCGCTTGATCTGTTGCAGGGCCAGCAAACATCAGGCGCCTGCACCATCGCCCAATGGGCCTCGGTGGAAGCGCTGAACGGCCCGCAGGATCATCTGCCGGTGTTCAAGAAAGCCTTCCAGGAGCGGCGCGATCTCGTCGTCTCGATGCTCAATCAGGCCAAGCTCATCAAGTGCCCGATGCCCGAGGGCGCCTTCTACGTCTATCCCGATTGCTCGGCCGCCATCGGCATGAAAACGCAAGCCGGCAAGGTGATCGCCACCGACGAGGACTTCATCGGCGAATTGCTGCAACAGGAAGGCGTGGCCGTGGTGCACGGAAGCGCGTTCGGCCAGGGCCCGAACTTCCGTATTTCATATGCCGCCTCCACCAAGCAGCTGACGGACGCGTGCGAGCGCATCCAGCGGTTTACGGCAAGCCTGATTTAAGGGGCGGCCGCGCCATGACCGGGTGAAGCCCGGCCATGGCGCGTTCGCAACCAGTATCCCATGCGGGCTGGGCGCCTGCGGTCCATCAAACGCTCACTTCGCGTTTGACCGAGAGTAAATAGACGCCGGCAGGCGATGCCGCACGGCCTCTTCGCTCGCAGTTTACCTCCGTACATTCCCGGCTTGCGGGCCAACGGGTTAAGCCCGATATTGGTAAATGAGCGAAGCGCCGCCAAAAGGGGATGGACGCTTCTTCATACGGAGGATTTCATGAAGACTCGGAACAAGCTGTCAGGCGGTCGCGCATTTGCCGTGGCTGCTGCGCTGGTTCTTGCGCTTGCGCCCGTTCTTGCGGAGGCGCGCGCCAGCAAGGGCACCAGCTCTGGCAATCGCGGCGCCCGGACGCAGAGCGCACCGGCCCCGACCGCCACTGCGCCCACGCCCGGCCAGTCATTCCAGCGTTCGGCAGGCCCCAATCAGGCGGCTCCGGCGACCGGCCTTAATCGTCCTGCGGCAGCTGGGGCAGCCGCTCCTGCGGCGGCGGCTGGCGGCATGTTCAGCTCGCCTTTGGCGCGCGGCATCATGGGCGGCCTCATCGGCGCGGGCATCTTCGGCCTGCTGTCGGGCTCGGGCCTGTTCAGCGGCCTGAGCGGCCTTGCCGGCATCTTCGGGTTTATCATGCAGATGGCCCTGATCGGCGGCATTGTCTGGCTGGGCCTCGCCTGGTGGCGCCGTCGCCAGCAGCCGGCTGGCGCCATGGCCGGCGCAGATAGCACCTACGCCCGCACCAGCGACATTCCCCCGGTCGGTGGAAACTCCGCTCCGCAAGCCCCCGAACAGACCAGCGCCCCGCGCTCCATGCTCGGCGGACTCGGTGGTGGACTTGGCGGACTTGGTGGCGCACTCGGCGGCGCAGCCGCGTCTTCGGCTGGCACGGGCTCGAGCGGCTTTGGCGAGCAGACCCGCCCGATCAAGCTCGACGGCGCCGACTTTGAGGCGTTCGAGAAGCTTCTGGCGGAAATCCAGCAGGCCTACGCCAACGAGGACGTTCCTTACCTGCGTCGCATCGCGACCGAAGAGATGGCCGGATATTTCGAATCCGACATCGCTGACCAGCAGGCGCGCGGCCTTCAGGCCAAGAGCGGCAACGTGAAGCTGCTGCAGGGCGACCTTTCGGAAGCCTGGGCTGAAAATTCCGGCGAATACGCGACCGTCGCCATGCGCTTCGAGATGATCGACGCGCTTGTGGACGAAGCTGGCAAGGTCGTCGAAGGCGATCTCGTGAATGCGCAGGAAATCACGGAAGTGTGGACCTTCGTGCGCGGCCATGACGTCGGCCCCAAGGGCTGGATTCTCTCGGCGATCCAGCAAGTCTGATCTTCAGACCTGCAAACATCGGAACGCTCCGTCGCAAGACGGGGCGTTTTTTTTTGCAAGCGTTCTGGGCCGCCGTTCAAAATAAAAACGTTAACCTTCATCCTTCAAGCCAGCTTAACCAATTGCGCGCTTGGTGAAAGCATGGCGCGTAGCGTTTTGCCCTTTGCCGTGATCGTCGGCCTTCTTGCGATCCTTCCCGGTTGTGGCTTCTTTGGCTGGCAGCAGCGCCCGGCGTGGCGCGACGCTGCGGAGAAGGAATGCCTCGCCCGCAAAGCCGTGCGCGCATCCGCCTATGTGCAGCCTTCCCGGGAGATCAGCGGACCAGGCATTTGCGGCCTCACGCGACCGCTCAAGGTCACCGGCCTCACGGGCGGAACGGTTGCCTTCAACACGCAGACGGTGCTCGGCTGCCCCGTCACCGAGGCGCTGGAGACCTGGCTGGAGGCCGTGGTGCAGCCCGCCGCTCTGGCGCGCTTTGGCCAGCCGGTGACGCAGATCGATTCCATGGGTTCTTATAATTGTCGCCCGATCAACAATGCGCGCGGCGCCAAGCTCTCGGAGCATTCCTTCGGAAATGCGCTCGACATCGGCGGGTTTTATCTGGCTGACGGGCGCAAAATCGTGGTGGCGGGCGGCTGGACGCGCGGCGAGGAGCAGGAGAAAGCCTTCCTGCGCGAGGCCCATGCGGGCGCCTGCGAACATTTCACCACCGTGCTGGGGCCGGGTTCGAACGCGCTGCATTACGATCATTTCCACGTCGATCTGGCCATGCACGGCGCCACATCAACCGGACCGCGCCGCTATTGCCGCCCCAT
>CAMCMI010000026.1 GCA_945875875.1 Rhizobium sp. Q54 | reverse complement strand
GCGACATGCGCCTCTCCATCTCAAGGGAGTGCATTTTGCGCCGCCAGTGCGTCGCCGTCCAGTGCGGTGAATTGTCCGGTTTTTAATGGCAGACCTTGATGCGGCGCGTCCCGGCGTAATTGCCGCGCGAATCGAACAGATCCTGACGCTGCCAGCTGCAGGCGGGCTGCACATAGATCGGCTGCGGCGCGCCGTAATAGCCGGGATGATAGCCCGAGCTGTAACCATAATGCTGCTGGGCGGGCGCTGCATTGGCGGCAGCTACTGCGCCGAGGATGCCGATAAAGGCGGCTGCGCCAAGGCCAGCGGCGACCGCATTGCCGCGATTGCGCCGAACGTTGCGTTGGCGCACAGGCGACGCCCTTCGGACATGGCGACGGTACTGGACTTCCGAAATCAAAGGATCGGTTTTGAGTATCGACGCCAGATTAAGCCCGGCCCCGGCAGAGAACGCAGCGGCAGGCGCCGGCGCAAGCATAGCCAAGCCAGCAACGACCAGAGCGGCGGCTGCGCTTGTGGCGAATGGTTTCATGATCGTGCTCCCCTGCGGCGGCATTGGCTCATCAGCCAGTGTAAACGTTGACTTAACATGCGCCATGACGCAGCGTTTGCCAAGTCCAAGTCTGCGTAAGTCCAAGTCTGCGTAAGTCCAAGTCCGCGATCTTCCTTCTTCCCTTGCGGGAGAAGGTGTCGATTGCGTGAGCAAACGACGGATGAGGGGTTACGCCTCAGCGCGCCCCCTCAGCCGTCGCGCTTAACGCACCTCCTTCTCCCGCGAGGGGAGAAGGTGGTTCCGACCCCCTCACTCCCGCACAATAGCAGGACGCCGCGCAATGTAGATCGCGATTACGGCCAGCGCGCCCAGCAGCACGCCGCCGACGATGAAGAAGCTCGCGGCCAGCCCCGTAACTGACGCCACCAATCCCATGGACACCGGCGTGATGGCCGCCGCCGCGCGGTTGGCGGTGGTGCGCAGGGCGGCGCCCTTGCCTTGCGAGCCTTCTCCGGAGGCGTTGATGAGCATGGAGAGCATCAGCGGTTGGCTGATCCCCAGACACAGGCCGCGCAAGAGTGCGACCGCCGTCAGCTCCGTGAACGTGCTCAAGAGCGGCGTCATGGCCACAAACACAACCGAGCCTCCTGACGAGATAATCAGCGCCCACATGCTGGACATGCGCTTTGTGACATGGCTCACCAGCAGCGAACTGCTTGCGGCGGCAGCGGCGGAAATGGTCATCAGCGCGCCGATCTGCGTGGCTGAAAAGCCCGCGAGCACGAGATAAAGCGGATAGAACGAATCCTGCACGCTGCTCGATGCGATGCGGATCACCGTCACCATGAGCACGGCGGTCATCGCGGGTATGGTTGCGAGACGAAAGGCGGCGCGGTAATCGGCCATGCGCGGCAGAATGTCTTGCAGTCGCAGCCGGTTGCCCGCTTCCGGCGCGCTGGCTTTAGGCGTGGCGAGCGTTGCGACCACCGTCCCCAAAGCCCAGAGCGCAAGAAAGCCAAAGCCGCCGCCAACGCCGATATGGTCCCACGCCAGACCCGCAATTGGCGGGCCGACAAAACTGCCCATGCGGATGCAGAACGAGAACCGCCCAGCATAAAGCGTGTTGGCGCGCAGCGATTGCCCAAACAGGGTTTGCGCGCCAAGCCACCCCATCGAAGAACCAAAGCCGCTCAGCATTTGCAGTGCGAACACCGCTGGAAGCCAGCCGACAATGGGAAACATCGGCAGCGTGACGACGCTGATGAGCGCGCAATAAACCATCAGCCGCCGGGCGCCGAAACGGTCCATCAACGCGCCGCCGTGAATGGCGAAGAAGAACGGCAGAATATGCTTGGCGCCGATGATGATCCCGATGGTCGCAGCCGACGCGCCCTGTCCTGCAAGCCAGAGCGGCAGGATGATCGAGGCGACGTCGGTAATGCTGCTGGCGAAAAACCCGACCGCGTAAATCGGACCCTGCACCGACCAGGGCTTGTCCGGGCTGGGTTTCGTCGATTTTTCATCCGCCAAATTATGCGCCACGCGACGTCTCTTCCCCAGATTTATCGCCGAATCTGCTTCCGGCTGTTGGAAAAGACGATAGGCCAATTGGCGGGCAGACCAAACAAACTGTTCTTTGCTCGTTTTTTGCCGCTTTCCATGCTAACGCCTGCAAGGATATGCGCGACAACCTATCGCCGCCCCGGATTCACGGACATTAGATGTCGGATTTTATTCGCGAAGTTAACGAAGAATACCGTCGCGACCGAGCTGTAGAGGCTTGGAAGCGCTATTATAAATGGATTATCGCAGGCGCCGTTCTGGTCGTTCTGGCGACTGCCGGCTGGCGTATTTCCGAGCATCAGCGCAAGCTGGCCGCCGAAGCGGCGGGTTCGCAGTTCGAAGCCGCCGTGCAAATGACGCGCGAGGGGAAGGACAAGGAGGCCGAGGCAGCCTTTCTTGAAATCGCCCGCACCGGCCCCTCCGGCTATGCTTTGCTGGCCCGTTTCCGCGCCGCCGCTGAAATCGGCGCCCGCGATTCTGCTGAGGCCGTGAAGATTTACGACGCTCTGGCCGCCGATCCGAAGGTCGATGCAGTGTTCCAGAGCGCCGCGCGCCTGCGGGCGGCTTTGTTGCTGGTGGACAGCGCCGACGCCGCCGCGATCAGGCAGCGCATCGAGCCGCTGGCCGCGCCGACCTCGCCGTTCCGGCATTCCGCCCGCGAATTGCTCGGCCTATCGGCGCTGCGTGCTGGCGATCTTGAAAATGCGGGCCGCTGGTTCGACATGGTAATAGCCGATCCGCAAGCGCCGCAGGGCCTGCGCGAGCGTGCAGGCACCATGCTGGGTTTGGTGGCTGGAGGCCGCAAGGCTGAATCTGCGTCCAGCGAGACGCCCAACAAGTAAGCGCGGCGATTTGGCCGCGACCATTCAGGCGCGGTCTTGAGTTTTAGCCGCGGAGCGGAGCACATGTCTTTCACCATCGCCATTATTGGCAGGCCTAACGTCGGTAAATCGACGCTGTTTAACCGGCTCGTCGGCAGAAAGCTGGCGTTGGTCGACGACCGCCCCGGCGTCACCCGCGACCGCCGCGAGGGCGATGCGCGCCTTGGCGATCTGTCGTTCAAAATCATCGACACGGCGGGGCTTGAAACCGGCGACGTCGAATCCCTGTCGGGCCGCATGCGCGCGCAGACGGAAGCCGCCATCGAGCTGGCGGATGCGATTTTCTTCGTGATCGACGCCCGCGTCGGCGTCACCCCCACTGACCGCCATTTTGCCGAACTGGTGCGCCGCGCCGGCAAGCCGCTTGTCCTCATCGCCAACAAGGCCGAGGGCAAGCAGGGCGAAGCGGGCGCGCTCGACGCCTGGGAGCTGGGCCTTGGCGAGCCCGTGCCGCTTTCGGCAGAACACGGCGATGGTTTTGGCTCGCTGTTCGAGGCTGTGTTGCAGGCCTTGCCTGATTCCACCGGCCCCGAAATTGAGGTCGAGGAGGACAACGAGGTCCGCCCCGTTTTCGGCGAGGAGGAGGACGGCACCGAGCTTGACATCACCAAGCCGCTGCGTATCGCCGTGGTCGGGCGCCCCAATGCGGGCAAGTCCACGCTCATCAACCGGCTTGTGGGCGAAGAGCGTTTGCTCACCGGGCCGGAAGCTGGCCTGACGCGTGATTCCATCAGCGTTGATTTTCAATGGGCTGGCCGCGACGGCGACGGCCCCGTGCGCCAGATGAAGCTGTGGGACACCGCAGGCCTTCGTCGCCGCGCCAACGTGCAGGACAAGCTCGAAAAGCTGGCCACCGCCGACGCTCTGCGCGCCGTGCGCTTTGCCGAAGTTGTGGTGCTTCTGCTCGACGCCACGATCCCGTTTGAAAAGCAGGATCTTACCATTGCCGACCTGACCGAGCGCGAGGGCCGCGCGCTGGTCATCGGCCTCAACAAATGGGATTTGATCGAGGACCAGGGCAAAAAGCTGATCGAGCTGCGCGAGGAGGCCGACCGCCTTCTGCCGCAGGTGCGCGGCGCTCCCGTCGTCCCGATCTCCGGCCTCACCGGCGCCGGGCTCGACAAGCTGATGGGCGCGATCATGCGCGTGCAGGAGACGTGGAATCGCCGCATCTCCACCGGCAAGCTCAATCGCTGGCTGACCGGCGTGGTGGAGCGCACCCCGCCGCCCGCAGTGTCTGGCCGCCGCATCAAAATCCGCTACATGACGCAGCCCAAGGCGCGCCCGCCGTTCTTCGTGATCTTCGGCAACCAGCTCGATCAATTGCCAACGAGCTACCAGCGCTTCCTGACCAACGGCCTGCGCCAGACCTTCGATCTGCCGGGCGTGCCGATCCGCATCTCCACCCGCACGCAGGACAATCCCTACGGCACCAAGGGCAAGCGCAAGATTTATTGATTGCGCTTTGCAGCGGCGCTGTAAGCCGCTGCATACGCAATGGCTCCAACCGCGTCATGGTCGCGAAGGCGGCCATCCACGGCAGGCCGCGCGCTCCATGGCCTGCCGTGGATCCCGGCAATCCCGGGATGACGCGGAATTTGGAAGTCTGAATTACGGCAATCGCTTGCTTGCAGCGCCGCTCTTGAATGTGGCGCCCCGGTACTCAATATCTACTCCATCATCCGGCTCAGCCGGAGACGGAGTTCCACATGTTGCAGATCAGAAAAGCGGGCGAACGAGGCCGCGCCGATTTTGGTTGGCTGGATTCGCGCCACACGTTTTCCTTTGGCGAATATTACGATCCGGCCTTCATGGGGTTTGGCCCACTGCGCGTCATCAACGATGACCGCGTGGCGCCCGGTCGCGGGTTCGACACGCACGGCCATCGCGACATGGAGATCATTTCCTACGTGCTCGAAGGCGCTCTTGCGCACAAGGATTCCATTGGAACCGGCTCCACCATAGCACCCGGCGACGTGCAGCGCATGAGCGCAGGGACGGGCGTTCGGCATAGCGAGTTCAACGCTTCCGACGCAGAGCCGGTGCATTTCCTGCAGATATGGCTGCTGCCGGAGGCCGAGGGCATCGAGCCTTCCTATGAGCAAAAGGCGTTCGAGAAAGAGCGGCGGGGCCAACTGCGTCTTGTGGCGTCGCGCGATGCGCGCGAGGGCTCGCTCAAAGTTCATTCCAACGCGGATATTTACGCCACGATATTGAGCCCGTGCGCCAAGGCGCGCCATGCGTTCGCGCCCGGCCGCATCGGCTGGTTGCAGGTTGCGCGCGGGGCGCTTGAGGTCAATGGCGTAAAGCTTGAGGAAGGGGATGGATTGGCGATCGCCGACGAGGCGCAGATTGATCTCAAAGCGCTTGACGCAGAGGCCGAAGCGCTTGTCTTTGATATGGAGCGCTAACTCTCAGGAAGGCGTCTGAAACGCCTTCACCAAACCGGTTTGCGCTTCCAGCAGCAGGCCGGTGTGCGTCCAGCCCGGCGTGCAGGCGGCGAGAATTTTCGGCGCAATCTCTTCGGGCGTCGGCAGGGACTGAGGGTCTTCGCCCGGCATCAATTGCGCGCGCATGCGGGTACGCACGCGGCCCGGATCGACCAGCGTCACGCGCACTTTGGTGATGTTGCAAGTTTCAGCGGCATAGGTGCGCCCAAGCGCCTCCAGCGCGGCTTTCGTTGCCGCATACACGCCGCGATAGGCGGGCATGTCCGCGCGATGACCGGCGCCCGACGTGATGAGTGCGACGCGGCCCGCGTCCGATGCGCGCAGCAACGAGTCGAGCGAGCGCAGCAGCCGCCAGTTCGCGGTGACGTTGATCGCCATCGCCTCGTCAAATTGCGGCGGGTCCACATGGGGCAGGGGCGTCACCGGCCCAAGCACGGCGGCGTTGCCGATGAACACGTCAAGCTTGCCCCAGCGCTGATGGATGGCGAGGCCCAGCCGATCAAGCGCCTCGCCGTCGCGCACGTCGCAGGGAGCCAGCGTCGTCTGGCCGCCGAACGCGCGAATCTCGTCGTCCAGCGATTCGAGTCCACCCTGCGTGCGCGCGAGCGCAATCACATGAGCGCCCTGGCGCGCCAGCTCCACCGCCAAAGCCCGGCCAATGCCGCGCGAGGCGCCGGTGACGAGGGCGATTCGATCCTGAAATATTTTGGACATAAGCGCTCCGGCTGCGCGATCGGTACCCGCGAACCTTTAGCCTGCTTCCGCCAGCAACGACAATTGGGTACGGCCCGGCTCGCCCGCAATGTCGGTGAGGGCGGTGGGATAATCCCCCGTGAAGCAATGATCGGTGAATTGCGGGCGGGCAGGATCGCGCTTTTCATAGCCCATGGCGCGATAGATGCCGTCCACCGACAGGAAGGCCAGCGAATCCGCGCCGACATATTTGCGCATGCCCTCAATGTCGATCACGCCGTCTTTGGTCATCTGGGCGGCCAGCAGCTTGTCCTTCTGCGGCGTGTCGATGCCGTAATAATCGGGGTGCGTGATCGGCGGCGATGAAATGCGGAAATGCACCTCCTTGGCGCCGGCGTCGCGCATCATCTGCACGATCTTCACCGACGTGGTGCCGCGCACGATGGAATCGTCGATTAGCACAATGCGTTTGCCCTTCACGACATTGCGGTTGGCGCTGTGTTTCAGGCGCACGCCCAGTTCGCGAATGGCTTGCGTGGGCTGAATGAATGTGCGTCCGACATAATGATTGCGGATGATGCCAAGCTCAAACGGCAGGCCTGATGCTTGAGAATAGCCAATTGCCGCAGGCACGCCGGAATCTGGCACCGGCACGACGATGTCGGCGTCAATGCCCGATTCCATCGCCAATTGCGCGCCCATGAGCTTGCGCACCTCATAGACCGAGCGCCCGTGCACGACGGAATCTGGACGCGAAAAATAGATGTACTCGAAGATGCAGGGACGCTGCTGCTGCGGCGGGAACGGCTTGTGGCTTTCAACGCCGTCTTCCGAGATCACGACGATTTCGCCGTTCTCGATGTCGCGCACAAAGCGCGCGCCGATGATGTCGAGCGCGCAGGTCTCGGACGCCAGAATGTAATGGCCGTCGAGTTCGCCCAGCACCAGCGGGCGAATGCCCAGCGGATCGCGCGCGCCGATCAGCTTTTTGTTGGTGAGCGCGACCAGCGAATAGGCGCCCTCAATCTGGCGCAGCGCTTCAATAAAACGCTCCAGAATGCGCGGACGGCGGGAGCGAGCAACGATGTGCAAAATGACTTCAGTGTCCGACGTCGACTGATAGATCGCGCCGTCGCGGATCAATTCGCGCCGCAACGACAGCGCATTGGTGAGATTGCCGTTGTGAGCGACCGCAAAGCCGCCGCTGTCGAGTTCGGCGAACAAAGGCTGCACGTTGCGCAGGATCGTCTCGCCGGTGGTGGAGTAGCGCACATGGCCGATAGCGGCAGAGCCGGGCAGGCGGTCGATCACGGATCTTGTGGAGAAGTGCTCGCTGACGAGGCCCATGCGGCGCTCGGATGAGAAACGCTTTCCGTCAAAAGAGACGATGCCCGCCGCTTCCTGTCCGCGATGCTGAAGCGCATGCAGGCCGAGCGCCGTGACGGCGGCTGCGTCCGGGTGTCCGAATATGCCGAACACGCCGCATTCTTCGCGCAGCGTATCTCCGTCGAGATCAAGATCCAGATCCGCGCCAAAGCCGGGTTCGTCAGGGTAAGGTCCGTTGCCGTGTGCGCGCCCCATGGCCGTCTCCTGAACTCATCTGCGGAAAAACACGTACGAATCCATAGCGTGGAGACGTAATCCGTGGACGTTACATAGTTCTTTTGAAGCGGTTTGTCAGTGCGCTACGCCGAGGCGGCGCACTTTCCCGTTTCAAATATTCAGGAGCGCTGTTCATGTCCTTATGAGCGCTTGCCCGGCGCAGTACGCAATTCAGGCTCCTCGGGTGTGGTTTCGGCGTCGCGATTGCGCTTCATGCGCTGCTGGAAGGCGCTAAGCGGATCTTCCGGCAGCATTGCGATCAGCGTGTCGCCGCTGGATTCCAGCAGCGGCCTCGTCTTGGCTGCGCGCACCCAGTCCGGCTGCGTCTTCTCTGGCACAAGCCAGTTGAAGAACAGGAAGGCCACCACACACAACAGCAGGCCGCGCGCCGAGCCAAAGATGAAGCCTAGCGATCGATCCAGCGCGCCGATCTTCGAATCAAGGATAGCGTCGGAGATGCGCACCGTAATCATCGAGACTATGATCAGCGTCAGAAGGAATATCGCGCCGATGGCTACGGCCATCGCGATGCTTTCCTTGGCGATATGGGGGGTGACATAGGGCAGCAACAGAGGATGCAGGTAATAGGCGGCAAAGGCCGCAGCGGCCCAGGATGCGATGGCGAGAACCTCGCGCGTGAAGCCGCGCAACATCGACAGAACGCCGGAAACAAGAACGACGGCGATCAGGGCAAGATCAAGATAGGATGGCATTTAAATGTGATCCGCACTATGGCCCGGTCAAACGCGCGGGAAATCGGCGCTGGCGCGAGTAGAAAAAGAGAGTCGATTTCGATCTTATAGCGAAGCGAAGCCAAAGCGTCATCTTTTTGGTTAAATACGCCCCGCTTTTGGTCAGGCAGGCTCCGCATAAAAAACCGATCTAATTCTCCCTGCGGCGCCCGCGTGTTGCATCGTCTCCTTGCGAACTCTCCTCGCGCGTTCTTTCCCTCGCGTGCGCCCTTGCGGTTGCGCGCGCCGCAACGTCAGCTACGAGCGACGCTATATGGCCGCAGGCGGTGACTGAAAGCGGCCCCTTTTCCTGCCCCTCAAGCGAACCCGCAGGGGCGACAGCGGCGACAAACCCCAGTTTTGCGGCTTCTTTCAGGCGCTGCCCGCCATGGGCGACCGGACGAATGGCGCCCGACAGAGCGACCTCGCCAAAAAACACCGAATCGCCCGGCAGCACCGCACCCGTCAACGACGACACGAGAGCGGCGGCTGCGGCCAGATCGGCTGCGGGTTCGTCAATGCGCAAGCCGCCAGCCACGTTCAGATAGACGTCATGCTGCCCAAGCTTGAGGCCGCCATGCGCCTCCAGCACCGCCAGCAGCATCGACAGACGCGCCGGGTCCCAACCCACCACAGCCCGGCGCGGCGTGCCCAGCGAGGTTGGCGCCACGAGCGCCTGAATTTCCACCAGCACGGGGCGCGTGCCCTCCATGCCGGCGAACACGGCGGCGCCCGGCGCCGCGCCGTCGCGCCCCGCCAGAAACAAGGCGGACGGATTGGTGACTTCGCTGAGGCCGGCGCCGGTCATCTCGAATACGCCGATCTCGTCGGTGGGTCCGAAGCGGTTCTTCACCGCCCGTAGAATTCGGAACTGACGCCCGCCGTCGCCCTCAAACGAGACTACGGCGTCCACCATGTGCTCGACGACGCGCGGCCCTGCAATCTGCCCGTCCTTGGTGACGTGGCCGACCATGATGACGCAGGCGCCGGTGGTCTTGGCGTAGCGGATGAGCGCCTGCGCCGACGTGCGCACCTGCGTGACGGTGCCCGGCGATGCTTCGGCTGCGTCGGTCCACATGGTCTGGATCGAATCGATCACGACAAGCGCGGGGCGCTCGCCGGTTTGCAGCGTGGCCACAATGTCCTCGACGCTGGTTTCCGCCGCCAGCTCGACCGGCGATTCCGCCAGCCCAAGGCGTGTGGCGCGCATGCGCACCTGCGCTACGGCCTCTTCTCCCGAAATATAGACGACCCGACGTCCCGCTGAAGCCATGCGCGCGCAGGCCTGGATCAGCAGCGTTGATTTGCCGATGCCCGGTTCCCCGCCGATCAGGATCACGGAGCCCGGCACAAAGCCGCCGCCTGTGACGCGATCAAGCTCGCCGATGCCTGACAGGATGCGCGGAGCCTCGCGATGGGCGCCGTGCAAGCCCTCAAGCGCGAACACGCGGCCCTTGCCGGCGCCGCGCACGGCGCGTGCTGCGATGCCGGAGGAGGGCGCTTCCTCGGCCATGGAATTCCACGCCTCGCATGCCTCGCAGCGGCCTTGCCAGCGCTGCGCCACAGCGCCGCAATTCTGGCAGACGTAATTGGTGCGCGCCTTGGCCATGCCTGCGTCAGACAGTCAGGCTGGGTGAAGCGCTTGCCGAAGCCGCGTTGATGTAGCTGCGCAGATCGACAATCTGCTTCTCCAGCTCCATCTCGGCGGCGTGCAACTCATCCAGCGCGGCCTGGAATGAGGTGGCGGCGTCGGACAGAGATTTAGGCACGCTGCTCTTGCTGAAACGCTCAACCGTAAAACGCCCGCTTTCCGCAATCATTGCTTCATCCGCCCGCATGGCGTCCTCCAAAAAATAATCTCGCCCCGAATCTCAGTCAGAGAACAATACAGGAACAAATGCGCTTGGCAATGGGCTTCAAAACGGTTTAACGATCACCAGCGCGACAATGCCGAGCATGAGCAGCGTCGGCGCCTCGTTGAGGATGCGGTAATAGCGCGAATTGCGCGTGTTCTGGTTCGCCTTGAACGCGCGGCCGAGCGCGCCGAGATAAAAATGCGTGGCGGTCATCGCGATCACGAGCGCAAACTTCGCAAGGAACCAAACCTCATAAAAGAAATAACTATAAATCGCCAGAAACAGGCCGCTGGCCCATGAGACGATCATCGCAGGATTCATAATGTAGCGATAAAGCCTGTATTCCATGATCGGAAACAGCTTGTTGATGTCTTCCGAGCCTGCGTTTTCGACGTGATAAACAAACAGGCGCGGCAGATATAACAAGCCCGCCATCCATGACATGACGGCGACGACGTGCAGCGATTTGATCCAGAGATAAAAGTCCAAATCTGACGCTCCTGATAATCAGCCGCCCACATATTGCCGAAAGTATCTGCGGCTGAGGCTTGTGAGGATTTCATAGCCGATGGTGTTTGCGCATGCGGCCAGATCTTCGACGCTGATATGGGCGCCAAGCAGCTCGACCATCGCGCCTGGGCAGGCCTCTTTAACAGGTGCCTCCGTCACGTCGATCACGGAAAGATCCATCGAAATCCGGCCGACTACGGGGCATGGCGTATCGCCAAGATAGACTTGCGCTGCAGGGTTGCCTTGCGTTCCTGATGCTGAGCGCAGCAGGCCGTCCGCGTAGCCGATCCCGATGGTCGCCAGACGACGCGGGGAGGGCGCGCGCCACGTTGAATTATAGCCGACCATAGCGCCAGCCTCGACATTGCGAACCTGAATGATCGGCGCCTGCACGCCCACCACGCTTTGCATCGGGTTGGGCGCGTCCGGCGTTGGATTGCCGCCGTAAAGCGCATAGCCCGCGCGCACAAGATCGTAATGCGGGGCTGTCGGCAAAAACACGCCGGACGAATTGGCGAGGCTGGCGCGTGCGTTCGAAAACAACTGGCGCACAGCGTCAAACGCACCAATCTGCGCTGCGTTCATCGGGTTTTCGCGCTCTTCGGAGGAGGCGAAATGGCTCAACACAAGCGCGACGCATGCGGCCTCCGGTGTGGCGGCGATGGCTTGAGCTTCTTGCGCGCTCATGCCCAGTCGGTTCATGCCGGTGTCGATGTGCAGAGCCGCTTCATGGCAGGGCGCATGCTTTAGCCAGACGCTCCATTCATGCGACGACCCGATGACGGGAAACGCCTGCGCGCCAAGCAGCGCCTGAATCTCAGCCGCATCGTCCGACACGCCGTTCAGGCAATAGATTTGTGCAGGCGCATCGCCAAGCGCGGTCCGAAGCCGCACCGCCTCAGCAACATGAGCCACGAAGAAGCTGGCGCAGCCCGCGCTTGAAAGCGCCTGCGCAGCAGGTACAAGTCCAATTCCGTACGCATCAGCCTTCACCACGGCGGCGCATTGCGCGGGCGCGACGCGTGCGGCAATTGCACGCCAATTGGCGACCAGCGCATCGAGGTCAATCGTCAGAAGCGCCTGCGAGCCAAGTCTTGTGTGTTGCGCGCCGCTCACATGCGCTCCGGCAGCGCGTCTTCTCGCGCCATATTCGAGAACCGCGTCACTTCGGCGTCGAACTGCAATTCCACTGTGCCAGTGGGGCCGTGGCGCTGTTTGCCGATGATGACTTCGGCGCGGCCATGCGCGCGCTCCATCTCGGCAAGCCAGGACGTGAACTCTTCCGTGCCTTCGCGCGGCTGCTTGTTCTTGATGTAATATTCTTCGCGATACACGAACATCACCACGTCGGCGTCCTGCTCGATAGAGCCCGATTCACGAAGATCGGACAATTGCGGACGCTTGTCGTCGCGCGATTCAACCTGGCGCGAAAGCTGCGAGAGCGCAATCACCGGCGCATTCAGCTCTTTGGCGAGCGCCTTGAGGCCGGTGGTGATTTCGGTGAGTTCCTGCACGCGGTTTGAACCGGCTGATTTCGAGCCGCTGAGAAGTTGCAAATAATCCACCACCAGCACGTCGAGCCCGCGCTGGCGTTTGAGGCGGCGTGCGCGCGCCACCAGCTGGGCGATGGAAATGCCGCCGGTCTGGTCGATGAAGAACGGGATTTGTTGCATTTCGCGGGCAGCTTCCGAGATTTTGTGGAACTCGCTGTCCTGAATGTCGCCGCGACGGATCTTGTAGGAGGGCACGCCAGATTGCTCGGCGATGATGCGCGTAGCGAGCTGTTCCGCTGACATTTCGAGCGAGAAGAAGCCCACGATGCCGCCGTTTTTGGGAATATGAACGCCATCGGGCCGCACTTCGTATTCGTAGGCTTTGGCGATGTTGAACGCGATGTTTGTGGCCAGCGCGGTCTTGCCCATGCCGGGGCGCCCGGCGATGATCACAAGATCGGATGATTGCAGGCCACCGAGTTTGTAATCAAGATCGCTCATGCCGGTGCTGATGCCAGACAATTTGCCGTCGCGCTCATAGGCTTTGGCGGCGGTGTCGATGGCCGTGGTAAGCGCCTGCGAGAACGATTGAAAACCGCCGTCGTAGCGGCCCTGTTCCGCAATCTCATAAAGCCGGCGTTCCGCCTCCTCGATTTGAACGCGCGGGTTGAGATCGACGGGAGAATCGTAGGCCGTGTTGACGATTTCCTCGCCGATGCCGATGAGGTTTCGGCGCACGGCGAGATCGTAAATCGTGCGACCGTAATCCTCCGCATTGATGACGGTTGTGGCTTCAGCGGCGACGCGCGCCAGATATTGCGGCACCGTCATGCCGCCAAGATCGTGCTCTCCCAGAAAGGTTTTCAGCGTTATCGGCGAGGCGACCTTGCCCGCGCGCACGAGCTGCGCCGTGACTTCAAAGACGCGGCGGTGAATTTCCTCATAGAAATGTTCAGCGCGCAGAAAATCAGAGACGCGATCAAACGCATCATTGTTGACGAGAATCGCGCCAAGCAGGGCTTGTTCAGCCTCAATATTGTGCGGCGCAAGCCGGTAGGCGGCGGGTTCGGGCTGGCTCGCCATGAGGGCGAACCGGTTCCCAATCTGTTCGACGGCGGACATGTGCTTCCATTGATTTGAAGACGAAACGCGACTCGAGCGCTGCTGGCTTGACGATACCAGCTGCGCCGCCCCTCTGCGAGCAAGGTCTCGCATGTCCCGGGCGCATGCGCGAGGGGGCGCGGTTAACGAATGATGACAGTTCGCGCGTTCGTCCCGTAATCCACATGCCTGACGCTGGCGTCATGGGGAATGGTTGACGCGGTGCGAGCGATCTGAATTGTAACGGGCGGCTTTTGCGCGCTTTGGCGCGCGTGCGGGCTGGAAGCCCGCGGTCCAGATTGCGCCTCGGATCAAAACGCCCGCGCTTGCGCACGGGCGTCTTGTCTCAAGCGGCGTGGTAAAACTACCGGTCGCCCATGTCGCCGCCTGCTTCCGCGAGGGCGGCGCCGATTTCGAGGCCGAGGTCGTCCATCGACATTTCCTCGCGCGTATCAAGCTCTTCGCCGCGCGTCTGGCGCTCGGCTTCCTGCTCGGAGCGGGCGACGTTGATCGTCACCTTGGCTTGCACTTCCGGATGCAATTGCACCGGCACGACGTGCAGGCCAATGGCCTTGATCGGCGACAGCAGCGTGACCTGATTGCGGTTTACGCTCACGCCGCCAGCGGTGATGATGTCGGCGATGTCGCGGGTCGAGACCGATCCGTAGAGCTGGCCGGTTTCGCCGGCCTGACGGATGATGATGAAGCTCTGGCCGTCGAGCGTGGCGTGCACCTTCTCGGCTTCGGCCTTCTGTTCCAGATTGCGGGCCTCAAGCTGGGCGCGCTGATCGTCGAAGCGCTTCTTGTTGGCGCCGGTGGCGCGCAGCGCTTTGCCCTGCGGCAGCAGGAAATTGCGCGCAAAGCCGTCGCGCACCTTAACGGTTTCGCCCATCTGGCCCAGTTTGGCGACGCGTTCGAGCAGAATGACTTCCATGTGTACTCTCCTTTTGGTTTAGTTTGAGTTGGCGGCGGGCGGAAGCGTCGGACGCTTGCGCGGGTTGAGCATCGCCGATAGCCCAAGCGCGGTCAGCAACGGCGCAGGGATCGGGAAAAGGACCAGCATCGTCATGTAGACGGCTGCCAGAATCGCCACGCGGCTGGACATCGTGCGCGTGACGGCATGGATGAAGGCGAGCCCCTTGAGGGCCAGCGCGGCGCCGATGGCGACGGCGATCGTCACGCCAATCACGCGCGGCAGGCCATCGATCAAAGCCAGGGCGATCGAAGCGGCGAAAGCGGGCAAAATGGCGCGCGGAAGATCGAAATTCTCCGGCAGGCTCATCCACGGACGGCGCATGCTTTGCGAAAACACAGCAATGCGCGCCGCAAGCCACAGGTTCAGCGCCATGCCAAGCAGCGTCCACGCGGCGAGGGCGGGCGGCATCGACAGCACGAACGCGCGGCCCACGTCTTCGGTCGTCATGCCGGCGGGCAGTTTCTCAAGACTGGACAAAAGCCGCTGCAGCACAGGCTCAAGCACGCGCGACGTCTCTGCAATCAGCAGGCTGAAAGAGCCGATGCTGAAGACGGCGATCAACAAGCCGCCAATCGCTGCGGCGGACGCCATGCCGACCATCCATGCAACAAGATTGCCGATGGGATACCAGACCATGCCGTCGGAGGCGGGCGTCTCGCCCTGTTCTGGCGGGCGTCCAAGCCACGCCAGCCGCGTTAAATGCCATGCGGGCAGCGCGGATGTGGCGACGAAGAAGCCGCTGAACAGCAAAGCGGGCGTTGCGTCCACGTCGGCCACGAGCGTCAGGCCAAAGAACAGCGCCAGCGCGCCCGCGCCAGCGCCCAGCAATGCGAGAACGGGATTGAAGGAAAGTCCGGCGATCATCAACGGCAAAGCGGAGAACAGCGCAATCATCGCAAAGGCCGTGCCCTTCATCGGAATGAAGAACAGCAGGGCGGACGCGAGCCCGGCGCCGATTGCTATGATGACTTGCTGGAACATGCTGTGCGAAGCGCCTGGGTGTCCCGTCGCGATTTCGACGGTTAGGAACGGGAAACCCGTCCAGCCTTGCCGACCGGACCATCCGGGCGGTTGGGAGCAGTAACAAAGAAGCTCTCCCCGCGTGAGCGGGGAGAGGAAGAGATTAGCGGATCACGTAGGGCAGCAGGCCCAGAAAGCGTGCGCGCTTGATAGCCTGAGCCAGTTCACGCTGCTTCTTCGCCGAGACGGCGGTGATGCGCGAGGGCACGATCTTGCCGCGCTCGGAGATGTAGCGCGACAGCAGACGCGTGTCCTTGTAGTCGATCTTCGGCGAACCGGCGGTCGAGAAAGGGCAGGTCTTGCGACGACGGAAGAAGGGGCGACGTGCGGCGGTTGCCATTAGATAGCTCCTTCCATGGGCGCGTCTTCACGGGGACGACGGGGACGATCCGGACGGTCGCCGCGATCACCACGATCACCGCGCGGTCCACGGCGTTCGCCGCGATCTTCACGGTCCGATTCCTCGCGCTTGCGCATCATCGCAGACGGGCCTTCCTCGTGCTCTTCCATGCGGATGGTCATGAAACGAAGGATATCTTCGTTGATGCCCATCTGACGCTCCATCTCGGCGACGGCGGCTGCCGGTGCGTTGATGTTCAGGAGCGTAAAATGCGCCTTCCGGTTCTTCTTGATCCGGTAGGCGAGCGTCTTGACGCCCCAATACTCGAGCTTGGCGATAGAGCCGCCATTGGCTTCGATCACGGTCTTGAACTGCTCCGTCAACGTTTCCACCTGCTGAGGCGTAACATCTTGACGGGCAAGGTAAATGTGCTCGTAAAGAGCCATTGCTTATGCCTTTCTCTGTTGTCGCTTTGCTACCGGCGCGGAGCCCTCCGAGCCCGGAGAAAGGCTCGACGGAACGCATTCGAAGGCGGAGACACGGGAAGACGGAGCGAACTCCTGCCGCAAACCCTGAAGGGTGCACGACCTTCCGTTCAGCCCCCGGCCGGAAGCTGCGAAGTGTGCCTTATACGCGGATTTGAGGCGGATGCAACAGAGAGGCGGGGGAAGGGTGAGCACTCGACCGCGCGCGTTCCAGTGCGCGCTAATATCTCGTCTGCTCTGAGCTGCTTGGCCGATACGCCATCCAGATTGCAAACAGGCCCAGCGCGCCGACGGCCGTCCATAATTGCCCGGGGTGTCGGCGCGCCCATTGGCGGGCGTGGCGGGAGCTGTCCTGAAGCGCTTCGCGGCCTGTTTCCCAACTTGACTGGGCGTAACGTTCGCCAGCGGCGGCGAGGCGGCGGCCGCGCTCCTGCACGTCTTCAATCAGGTCGTTATCGTCCTCGGTCGCGCGCGGATGCTGCGGACTGAGCCCGGATTCCGCAGTAGGGATGGCGGAATGAGCAGGTGTGCGGGTTTCAATGGCCATGGCGGGTGTCTCCGAGGAATGCGGATTCTCAACCTCTCAACGCAGGCCAATCCGTCCCCGTTCCCGCCGCCTTAAACCTTGGCCTTTTTCCCCTTGCGCTCGGTCAGCACCAGATAAAGCGAGGCCGCCAGGATGAGCGCCATGCCGCCAAAGCTCCATGCGCCTGGCACTTCGCCAAACAATATAAAGCCCAGAATCGCGGCGTAGATGACGCGCAGGTAATCCAGCGGCACCAGGGCGGTGGCGTCGCCCATGCTCAGGCCGTGGGTGATGAGCGCCTGTCCGCCCATGCCCATCACGCCGATCAGCACCAGCAAAACAAGCTCCGTGCCGGTGGGCGCAATCCACGTGAACAACGCGGGCAAAGCGGCGAAGAAGGCGTTCCAGAACGCATAGTAAAACATGATGACGCGCGTGGGCTCGGTGCCGGAGCTTTGCAGATTTTTGATCGCCACCACCACGAGCGCCGCGAACAGGCCGCCGAACGCGCCGACGATGGCGTTGGGATCGAACCCTTCCGTAAATGGCCGCGCATACATGAGGATGCCCGCAAAGCCGACGGTTGCGACCGCAATGCGGCGAAAGCCCACCACTTCGGACAAAAAGCACAACGCCAGCGGGATCATCCACAGTGGCCGCGAGAATTGCAGCGCCAGCGAATCGGCCAGCATCATGTGCGTGATGGTCCAGAAAAAGCAGGCGTTGCCGCCAGCCCCCACAAGCCCGCGAAAGAAATGCGCACCGGGACGTTTTGTGCGCAGCGGCTCCATCAGATCGGAGCGAAACACCCAAAGCGCGCAGATAAAACCCACGGCGGAGCGGAAGAACAAAATTTCGAACGGAGGCAGCCGCGAGCCCAGATATTTGGCGAGCGCCGCCATCAACACCAGCCCGATGGAGCCGGTGGAAACCAGAAACACCCCCTTGGCCGCCAGCGGCGTGGCCGCCCAGCGCGCTTCAATTTTCTGTCGCGCGCCGGAGGTGATCATAGCGTTTCCTGATTTCTCGCCGGTCTATAATGGCGGCTTAGCGCATGCGTGCAAGCTGAAGCGGTGAGTTCACGTCCAGGGCGCCGTCTTCCCGTCCACAAAAATGCGCCATGATTTCAGCCCGGCTTTGGCGATCACGGTGCGGCCTTCCTTGGCTTTGGACACCAGCACTTTGAACACCAGCGGATTGCGCCAGGCGTTGGGCGTCGAGGGATCGACGACCGCCTGGTACTCGTCCGAATCCTGATCTTCCTGAAGAATTGTGCCGACTTTGTCGGGGCGCAGCATGGGGCCTAGTGAGCGTTCCGTCATCCAGTCGCATTCGTAATCGCGGCAGACGTCGGGCCGGTCCTCATAGATGTTGCATCCGCCTTTGACGACGCAATGCTCGCAGAGCACGCCGGCGTCTTTCTTGAAATGCTCGATCACGAGCACCTTGCAGCACATGGTGCAGGGTCCGCAGCTTTTGCCTGGAATGGCGGCCATAAGATCTTCCGGCGAATCGCAGATTGTGGATGACTGGATGACTTAGGTTCAATTTTACGCCCATTGCTAGAGCCGGTTCCTGCGCCTGCTTGCAGGCAACGTTGATGGCGGCAGCTCGGACGCTACTTGACTCTGCGGCCTCCGGCGCTTCAAGAGGCGGTCATGAAATGAAATTCTCCGGCCAAGGCGCTGTTCATCAGGGCGCTCGCTCAGGCCGCATCGGGGTTATGTTTATGGCGACGGCGTTCGTATTTCCGGGGCAGGGGTCCCAATCGGTCGGCATGGGCAAGGCGCTCGCCGAAGCGTTTCCCGCCGCCCGCGCGGTTTTCGCTGAGGTGGACGAGGCGCTGTCGCAAAAGCTCTCGCACCTGATGTTTGAAGGCCCCGAGGCTGAGCTGACCCTCACCGCCAACGCGCAGCCCGCCTTGATGGCGACGAGCCTTGCGGTCGTGCGCGTGCTGGAGGCTGAGGCCGGGCTTGATCTGGCGCGGCACGCCAAATTCGTGGCCGGTCATTCGCTGGGCGAATATTCCGCGCTCGCCGCCGCCGGCGCCTTCACGCTGGCCGATACGGCCCGGCTGCTGCGCATTCGCGGCGACGCTATGCAGAAGGCCGTTGCGCCGGGAGAGGGGGCGATGGCCGCTCTGCTGGGGCTGGACCTTGCGACCGCGCTCGAGGCCTGCGCTGAGGCTGCGGCCGAAACCGGGCTCGTCTGTCAGGTAGCCAACGACAATGGCGGCGGGCAGGTGGTGGCTTCCGGCGCCAAAGCTGCGGTCGAGAAGGCTATGGAGATCGCCAAGGCCAAGGGCGCCAAGCGCTGCATTTTGCTGCCCGTCTCCGCGCCCTTCCATTGCGCCTTGATGCAGCCCGCAGCCTTGGCTATGGCGCAGGCGCTGGCCAATGTCGCGATCAAGGCGCCCTGCGCGCCGCTGGTCGCCAACGTGCTGGCGGCGCCGATTTCCGACCCCGCCGAGATCCGGGCGCGTCTTGTGGAGCAGGTCACGGGCTCGGTGCGCTGGGCGGAATCGGTCAGCTTCATGGCCGCTGAAGGCGTTGATCTGTTTTATGAGCTTGGGGCAGGTAAGGTCTTGTCTGGTCTTGTAAAAAGGATCGCGCCCGACGCTGCCGGAACCCCGGTCGGGACGCCTGCCGACGTGGAAGCCTTCAAGCAAAACATCAGGTCCTGAACCTTTTCCCGCTCACCTTAGGAGCCGTCCATGTTCGATCTCACCGGCCTCAACGCCCTCGTCACCGGCGCCACGGGCGGCCTTGGCGGCGCCATGGCCCGTGCGCTTCATGCGCAGGGGGCGGTCGTCACGCTGTCGGGCACCCGCGCCGCCGCGCTTGAGGCGCTGGCGGGCGAGCTTGGCGAGCGGGTCCACATCGTGCCCTGCAATCTTGGGGATCGCGAGCAGGTTGAGGCTCTGGTTCCGCACGCGGAGAAGGCGATGGGCCAGATCGACGTGCTGGTGAACAACGCCGGCATCACCCGCGACGGCCTGTTCATGCGCATGAAGGATGAGGATTGGGACGAGGTGCTGGCGGTCAATCTGACGTCTGCGTTTCGCCTGTCGCGCGCCTGCCTGCGGGGCATGATGAAGCGTCGCTTTGGGCGAATTGTCTCCATCACCTCGATCGTCGGCGTGACCGGCAATCCGGGGCAGGGCAATTACGCGGCTTCGAAAGCGGGCATGATCGGCATGTCGAAGTCGCTGGCCGCAGAAGTCGCCAGCCGCAACATCACCGTCAATTGCATCGCGCCCGGCTTCATCGCCAGCCCGATGACCGATGCTTTGAACGAGAAGCAGAAAGACGCGATCATGGGCACCATCCCCGCCGGACGACTCGGGGAAGGCGGAGACATCGCGGCGGTTTTGGTCTATCTGGCCAGCCGCGAGGCGGGCTACGTCACCGGCCAGACCTTGCATGTCAACGGCGGTATGGCGATGATCTGATTTTGGCGATGATGAGAATCATCGCCCGGCCTTCAGGGGTCGCTGTGGACAGGTCTTCGCCTCTCGCCATCATTCAGTAAGTATGGTACGAGGCGCGGAATCTGCAGGGAGCTTTTCGCATGCGCTTTGGCGCAATCGAGGCGCCCCGGTAGTCTGATGCTCCCGCAAACATTGGCGGCGACATTGGGCGGAGATATTAGTATGTGAGTTTGGGGGTCTCCAGCGGCGGTCGGGCAGAGAGCGGTTTTCGCTTGGCGCCCGGAGGCGAGGTTGGCTCGCGGTCTGAAATAACAACAGGGAAATTCAAGATGAGCGATGTTGCCGAGCGCGTGAAGAAGATCGTTATCGAGCATCTCGGCGTAGAAGCCGATAAGGTTGTCGAAGCCGCTAATTTCATTGACGACCTGGGCGCCGACTCGCTCGACACCGTCGAACTTGTCATGGCGTTTGAAGAAGAGTTCGGGGTCGAGATTCCCGATGACGCCGCCGAGACCATTACGACGGTTGGCGACGCCGTGAAGTTTCTTGAGAAAGCCGCTACGGCCTGATCTGACTTTATGGTCAGTTATTGCACGCAGGCGCTTGCCCGCGTTCACGCAGGCCGGAAGGTTCCCGGTCTTGCTCGTGCGAAATCAAGGGCCGGGATTCCCGGCCCTTATCGTGTCGGGCGTCTCCCAGCGGAGTTCGTGACGTTCTCGACACGTCAAATTGGAGGTCGCGGGTGAGAAGAGTTGTCGTCACCGGAATTGGCATGGTCTCGCCTCTCGCTGGCAATGCGGAGGAAACCTGGGCTGGCATTCTGGCCGGCCGCAGCGGCGCCGCCCGCATCACAAATTTCGAAGTCTCGGACCTTCCCTGCCAGATCGCCTGTCAGGTGAAGCGTGGCGACGGAACCAACGGCACATGGAATCCAGACGCCTGGATGGAGCCGAAGGAACAACGCAAGGTCGATGATTTCATCATTTACGCTGTGAGCGCCGCGACGCAGGCTCTGGCGGATGCGCAATGGGCGCCCAAGACCGCGAAGGACCAGAACGCCACCGGCGTTCTCGTGGGCTCCGGCATTGGCGGCCTCGGCGGCATTTACGAGGCTTCCCTGATCCTGAAGGAACGCGGGCCGCGCAGGCTGTCGCCGTTCTTCGTGCCCGGTCGCCTGATTAATCTGGGCTCCGGCCATATCTCCATCATGCATGGCCTGAAGGGCCCTAATCATTCCGTCGTGACAGCCTGCTCGACAGGCGCCCACGCGATTGGCGATGCGGGCCGACTCATCATGCTCGGCGACGCCGACGTGATGGTGGCGGGAGGCGCAGAATCGGCAGTCAACCGCCTTGGCATGGCCGGTTTTGCCGCTTGCCGCGCACTATCCACAAGTTTTAACGATGCGCCCGAAAAAGGCTCGCGCCCCTACGACAAGGACCGCGACGGCTTCGTCATGGGCGAGGGCGCAGGCTGCGTCGTGCTGGAAGAATATGAGCACGCCAGGGCGCGCGGCGCCAAAATCTACGGTGAGCTGATCGGCTACGGCCTGTCGGGCGACGCCTATCACATCACCGCCCCGTCCGAGGATGGCGACGGCGCCTTCCGCTGCATGAGCGCGGCGAT
>CAMCMI010000025.1 GCA_945875875.1 Rhizobium sp. Q54 | reverse complement strand
AATGCAACAGGCTGAGGCGGAATTTCGTGGCTTTGCACAAATTGCGCGGCGCGCTCAGGCCTCTTGTCAAAGCTCTTGCGCGGCGGGGCGCAGGGCGGCCAGAAAGGCCGCCAGATCGTCGGTGACGAAGTCCACATGGGGCGGGCGCTGACGGGCGATCTCCCAGGGGTCTCTGTGATCGTGCGCGCCCGCTACGGGCTCCACCAGCGTCGTCACCATGCCGCGCTGATGGGGGGCGAGGAGATTGCGGGCGATGTCGTCAAACATTGCAGAACGCGCCGGGTCCACGTCGTGGCGGGCGAAGAACATCTCGTAGGCGTCCGGGTGCGGCTTGGGCAGCAAATTGGCCGACACGATGTCGAACACGTCCTCGAACATGTGGTCGATGCCCAGCCGCTCGCAGGTCTTCAGCGCGTGGTCGCGGGTGCCATTGGTGAGAATCAGCTTGCGGCCGGGCAGACCGGCGATGGCGGCGGCCAGCGCGATGTCGGGCAGGACGTTGCTGCGGTCGATGTCGTGCACGAAATCCAGAAACGGCGCCGGGTCCATGCCGTATTCGTCGACCAGCCCTTTCAGCGTCGTGCCGTGGCGAAGGTAATAATATTTTTGCAGCGCCCGCGTCGAAATCCCGTCGAGCCCGAACATGTGGCACATGTAAACCGTCATGCGCGCGTCGATCTTGGGCCACAGATCGCTGTGGGGCGGGTAGAGCGTGTTGTCGAGATCGAAGACCCAAGTTTCAACGTGAGCAAAGCGCTCGCCCGGCGCGCCGGCGCCGGGCGTTGCCGCCACATGTGGGCCTAAAACAGGCGCGCCCATCAGCGGGTGATGAGCGTGCCGGCGCCCCCGTCGGTCAGCAGCTCCACCAGCACGGCGTGCGGCGTCTTGCCGTCGAGGATGACCACGCCCTCCACGCCCTGCTCAAGCGCGTAAATGCAGGTCTCGACCTTGGGAATCATGCCGCCGGTAATCGTGCCGTCAGCGATGAGGTCGCGGATTTGCCCGACGGACAATTCCTTGATGAGCTGCTTGTTTTTATCGAGCACGCCAGGCACGTCGGTCAGGAACAGTAGGCGCTTGGCTTTCAGAGCGCCCGCTATGGCGCCGGCAAAGGTGTCGGCGTTGACGTTGTAGGTCTCGCCGTCGTAGCCCTGCGCCACCGGCGCCAGCACCGGGATCAGCTCGCGGCCCAGCACCTGATCGAGCACGGTCGTATCGACCTTGGCGGGCTCGCCAACGAATCCCAGATCGACGATGCGCTCGATTTGCGAATCAGGATCGACGATGGAGCGCGTCACCTTTTCGGCGATAACCATATTGCCGTCTTTGCCGCACAGGCCAATGGCGCGCCCGCCCTCGCTGTTGATGAAGCCCACGATCTGCTTGTTGATCGAGCCCGCCAGCACCATCTCAACAATCTCGACGGTGGCCTTGTCGGTGACGCGCAGGCCAGCTGCAAACTCGGACTTGATGCCGAGCTTCTTCAGCATCGCGCCGATTTGCGGGCCGCCGCCATGCACCACGACCGGGTTTACGCCCGATTGCTCCAGCAGCACCATGTCGCGGGCGAACTCGCGCGCGACGCTCTCGTCGCCCATGGCGTGGCCGCCGTATTTCACCACCACAATGGCGTCGTCATACCGCAACATGTGCGGCAACGCCTGCATCAGGATGGCCGCCTGCTCTTGCGGATTGGCGGGCGAGCTGGCAGGCGGATTGGCAGGCGGATTTGCGGGCGAGTTAGCTTGATCGGTCATATGAGCTTTCCGTGGCGCTGACGACTTGTAAAGCGCCGCGGCGGCAAGCTCAATGGGCCTTGGAAGGGGGTTCGCATCAGCGAAAACCTCACAGCTTGCCGATATTGGCCATCAGCTGCGCCACAGCCCCGCGCAATTCGGGGATGCCGTCGCCGTCTTTCGAAGACGTGAAGATCACGTGGGGAAACGCTGCGGGGCGCTTGCGCAGGCCCTCAAGAGTCGATGCGATGCGGTCCTCGCGTTCAGAGATCTTGACCTCGTCGCGCTTGGTCAAGACCACTTGATAGGAGACGGCGGCGCGGTCCAGCAGGTCGAACATTTCCCGGTCGACGTCCTTCAGGCCGTGGCGGCCGTCCACCAGCACGAACACGCGCGCGAGCGTCGCGCGGCCGCGCAGATAGCCTTCCATCAGCCGCGTCCACGAGCTGATCTTTTCTTTGGACGCCGCCGCATAGCCATAGCCGGGCATGTCGATCAGGCGCATCCGTTCCGCGCCGATGGGACCGCCCAGCGCAAAGAAGTTCAATTGCTGCGTGCGTCCGGGCGTGTTGGACGTGCGCGCCAGCGTCTTGCGATTGGTCAGCGCATTCAGCAGCGATGATTTGCCGACGTTCGAGCGACCGGCAAATGCAATCTCGGGCTGCGCTTCGGGCGGCAATCCGTCGATCTTGGACGCCGCCCAGAAGAAATCGCACTCGCCGGCAAACAACAGCCGCCCCGCCTCGCGCATGCTTGCGTCATTGGCGGCTTGCCGGGCCGCAGCTTTGTCTGCTGCGGCCTGCTCGGCTTCATTCAGTTCGCCGGTTTTCTCGTCGGACATTCAATCGCCTTACGCGGGCTTCTTGCGGAGCAGGCCCGCAAGGTTTTCCCACAGCTCGATTTTCACGCCCTGCTTCCTCATGATGTAATATTGCTGCGACACCGACAGAACGTTGTTCCATGTCCAGTAGATCACGAGGCCTGCCGGGAACGTGCCGAGCATGAACGTGAAGATCACCGGCATCCAGGCGAAGATCGCCTTCTGGATCGGATCGGTCGGCTCGGGGTTCATCTTCATCTGGACGAACATCGAAATGCCCATCAGAATCGGCCAGACGCCAAGCCACAGGAATTGTCCAAACACCGGAATGCTCACCGGATCCCACGGGATCAGGCCAAACAGCGTGAACAGATTGCTGGGATCGGGCGCCGACAAATCCTGCACCCAGCCAAAGAATGGCGCATGGCGCATTTCAATGGTGATGAAGATCACTTTATAGAGCGCGAAGAACACCGGGATCTGGATGATGACAGGCAGGCAGCCTGCGATCGGGTTGATCTTCTCACGCTTGTAGAGCTCCATCAGCTCCTTCTGCAGCGTCTGCTTGTCGTCCTTGTAGCGGTCCTGCAGCATTTTCATTTCAGGCTGCACGGCCTTCATCTTCGCCATCGATTCATAGCTGCGGCTGGCGAGCGGGAAGAACACCAGCTTCACGACCACGGTGACGGCGAGAATGGCGAAGCCGAAATTTCCGACATAGCCGTAGATGAAGTCGATCAGCCAGAAGAGCGGCTTGGTGATGAAGTAGAACCAGCCCCAGTCGATCATCAGCTCGAAGTTCTTGATCGCGTGCTTCGCCTGATAGGCGTCGATCAGCTTGCTTTCCTTGGCGCCGGCGAACACGCGATGGGTCGCCTCAAGGCTGGCGCCGGGGCCCAGCGTGCGTGCGCCCTCCAGCAGATCGGCCTGATAGATGCGCGCGGTATTGGGGCCCGATGCGCTGAAGCGCGCGTCGATGACGGACGCCTGATCGGGAATGATCGCAGTCGCCCAATATTTATCGGTGATGCCGACCCAGCCGCCCTCGCCCTTCATCAGGCGTGTGGCTTTAGTCTCCTTCTCGACGGCGTCGTAGGTGTATTCCTGAATGCGCGAATCGCCGACAAGGCCAAGCAGGCCCTCGTGCAGCACGATATAGCCTTCGGTCTTCGGCTTTCCGACGCGCGAGGTCAGCGCATAGGGATAGAGCGTGACCGAAGCGGCGGATTTATTTTCGACCGAATTGACGATCGTGAACATGTACTGATCGTCCACCGACACCGTGCGGCGGAAGGTCAGGCCCTGCCCATTGTCCCACGACAGCTTGAGCGGCTGCGTCGGGGTCAGGGTCTTGCCTTCAGCGGTCCAGACCGTATCGGGTCCGGGGGCGGCGACATTGGCGCCGGGCGCCGTGACAAAGCCCGTTTCAACGAAATAGGTCTCAGGCCCGCCCGAAGGGTTGAGCAGCGTAACGGTCTCGCTGCCGGGCTTGATGGTCTGGCGGTATTGCTTCAGCCGCAAATCATCGAGGCGGGCGCCGCGCAGATTGATCGAGCCGCTGAGGCTCGCGGTGTCCACAGGCACGCGGGGCGAGGCGGCCAAAGCCTGCTCGCGGGTAACGGGCGCGAGCGCAATGGCGGGCGCAGCGGGGGCAAGAGAGTTCGGGGCAAGAGAGTTCGGAGCCAGCGAGCCGGGAGCGGACGCCTGCGGCAGCGGAGCCTGGGCGCCCGGGGCGCCGGGCGCGGTCTGGGCAGATCCGATTTGGGCAGGCGCGCTTGGAGATTGCGTCGGGATCGGCGATTGCGCAGCGGTTTCAACCTGACGCGCGGAATCCAGCTTGGGGACGCCGTAAAAATAATTCCACCCGATGATGACCATCAGCGAGAGGGCCATGGCCAAGAAGAGGTTTTTCTGGTCCTCGCGCATAATGCATCCTGTTGGGACAAGAGAGCGGGCTTTGGCCTTCATGGCCTCGGCGCCCCGTCTGTTCCGGGTTCAGAGAGTGTTCGCAGGCTTTTGCGGCGCGCCCGGCTTGCTGCCGGACTTACCAAAAGACTTGCCAAAGGACTTTGACCCCGGCTTGTCGCCGATGAGACGCATGGCGCGGGAGAGGTCGTCGATTAACCTGTCGAAAGGCGCGTGCAGCGCTTCGCGGCGGGCGACAATCACATAATCTGTTCCTGACCTCGCCGCCAGAGGCGCCGCGCGCCGCAACGCCTCACGCAGGCGCCGGCGCATACGATTGCGCTCGACGGAGCCGCCGGTCTTGCGTGTGATTGTGAGGCCAAATCGCGGCGGCGCCGAATCGTACGCTTTGCCCGGGGCAGCGTCTGTTTGCACAATCGCAACTTGAGAGGGATCTTGCACAACTTGAGAGAGAGCTTGCAGGCTGAACGTGCGAACGTGAAACTTGCCGCCTTTGCCAATTCGCAAAAATTCGGCCCGCTTCCGCAAAGGCGTAAACGCCGGAGCCGAAAGCGAACCGCGCGAGGCGCTCAAATCCAAAATCCCGACACGCTGGTTCGGATTCGACGCAACGCGCGCAGGAGGCGGGCTTGATGCGTCGGAGCCGGTCATGGCGGGCTCGTCAAATCGAGAGGAAAAAGTCTCAGGCCGAAAGGCGCTTGCGACCGCGCGAACGACGCGCCGCAATCACGCGACGACCGCCGACAGTGGCCATGCGCGCACGGAATCCGTGGCGACGCTTGCGCACGATCTTGCTGGGTTGGTACGTCCGCTTCACGGGTCTTCTCCGGTTCTGGAGACCGGCCCGGGCGCGTAAGCGGCCACAAAGCTGGTCAAACTTCTAAAATTTCATGCGTTGCCGAAGAGCTGCGTTGTAAATTGCGTTCAACAGCTTTCGCTGCACGACCGCACGGAAACACCACCCGGCTTCACCGAATTTGGAGCGGCCTTATATGGCCAAGGACCGATCCGAGTCAATTCGGCTGATGCGTTCAATTCCGACTGATTGCACCCGTCATGGCTCTGTGAGCGGGTGCGCGCCGCCGGGGAAGCCGCTATAGTGCCGCCCATGACGGAACCTGACTCGCAACACCAAGACGTAGACAACCCCGCTGGCGGCGTGCGCGCCCGGCGCAAATGGCTGCGGCTGCTTCCGCTTGCGCTTGCGGGCGGCGCCCTTGCGCTCGTGCTGGCGAGCGGCGCCCACAAGCAGCTCAGCCTCGATAATATTTTTGCCAGCCGGGACGCGCTGGCTGGCCTGATCGACGCCAACAAGCCGCTGGCGCTGCTTGGTTATATCGGCCTGTATGGGATTGTGGCGGGGCTATCCATCCCCGGCGCGGCGCTGCTCACCATCGCAGGCGGGTTTTTGTTTGGCGGGCTCACCGGCGCTTTGGCCGCAATCCTTGGGGCGACGCTGGGCGCAACGGGGCTTTTTCTGGCCGCGCGCAGCTCTTTGGGCGCGACCCTGACCGACCGCGCGGGGCCGTGGCTGCAGAAATTCCGCGACGGCTTCCAGCGCGATGCGATCTCCTATCTCCTGTTCCTGCGGCTGGTGACGATCTTCCCGTTCTGGCTGGTGAATCTCGCGCTGGCGACCACGGGCGTTCGGCTCTGGACGTTCATCTGGACGACGCTCATTGGCATTATTCCGGGCACGTTCGCCTTCGCGCTTGCCGGAGCCGGGCTTGATTCGGTCGCGCAGGCGCAGAAAATCGCTTTTGAAGCGTGCCTTTCAGCCAGCGGGATCAATTGCCGGTTCAGCCTGTCGCCGCAACAATTGGTGACGCGCGAATTGCTGATCGCATTCTCGGCTTTGGGTTTTGTCGCGCTCATACCCGCCATGCTGCGCCTGTGGCGCAAACGGCGCTCAAAAAGCCCCCCTGCAACAAGGCTTCCCTGATGCAACAAGCTTCTGAGACCCAGGCCGCTTCTGAGACCCAGGCCTCTTATGAGAGCGTTGAAACCGACCTCTGCGTGATTGGCGCCGGCTCCGGCGGCTTGTCGGTTGCCGCCGCAGCCGCCTCCATGGGCGCACCGGTGGTGTTGATCGAAAAAGGCGCGATGGGCGGCGATTGCCTGAATTACGGCTGCGTGCCTTCAAAAGCGCTTATCGCAGCAGGCCATGCGGCGCAGGCGATGCGCGATTGCGCCCGATTTGGCATCGCCCCCGTTGAGCCGCAGGTCGACATGGCGGCTGTGCGCGCACACATCCGCGCCACCATCGAAGCCATCGCGCCCAATGACGAAGTGGCACGCTTTCAGGCGATGGGCGTGCGCGTGCTGCGCGCCCATGCCCGCTTCATCGCGCCTGATTGCGTCGAGGCCGACGGCATTCGCATCAAGGCGCGCCGCTTTGTCATCGCCACCGGATCTCGTCCCGCCAGCCCGCCGATTCCCGGCCTCGACCAGATCCCTTTTCTCACCAATGAATCGGTCTTTGACCTTGAGGCTTTGCCGCAACGCCTTGGCGTGATCGGCGGCGGCCCCATCGGGCTGGAGCTGGCGCAAGCGTTTCGTCGCCTTGGCTCTGAGGTCATTGTGCTGGAGGCGGGTAAAATTCTTGGCCGCGAGGATCAGGAACTCGCCAACCCGTTACGCGACAGGCTTGTGCGCGAAGGCGTGATCTTGCGCGAAAGTGCAGCCATTTTGCGCATTGAGCCGCAACCAGGCGGCGCCCGAATCGTGCTGGGCGGCAAAGCTGGAGATGAGCCGCTCGACGTCACGCATGTACTCGTGGCCGCAGGCCGCAAGCCCAACGTGGACGATCTCGGGCTCGAACTGGCCGGGATCGCCTTTGACGGGAAAGGCGTGCGCGTCAACAAAAGCCTGCGCACCAGCAATCGCCGCGTCTATGCGATCGGCGATGTTGCGGGCGGCGCGCAATTCACCCATGCAGCCAATTACCATGCCGGCCTCGTGCTGCGCGCCACGCTGTTTCGCCTGCCCGTCAGCGTAAAACCGCATCTCATCCCGCGCGTCACCTACACCGAGCCGCAGATCGCGGCGGCGGGCCTCAGCGAGGCGGAGGCGCGCGCAATCCATTCCAAAATAAGCATTCACCGCTGGCCGTTCAGCGAGAACGATCGCGCGCGCGCTGAAGGCCAGCACGAGGGCCATGTCAAAATCATCGCGACGCCGGGCGGCAAAATTCTGGGCGCCGGCATCGTTGGCGCCCATGCGGGGGAATTGATCGCAGCCTGGCAGCTTGCGATCACGAAAGGCCTGAAGCTGAGCGACATGGCGAGCGTCGTCCTGCCCTATCCCACATTGAGCGAAGCGGCCAAACGCGCGGCGATCTTGCATTATGCGCCAAAGCTCGCAAGTCCGGGGCTGCAAAGCGTGCTGAAGTTTCTGCGGCGTTTTGGATGAGAGAGCAGGCGCCAGCGCCAGCCTACCCGTAAGTGCGACAACGCCCGCGTTTGACTTTGCCGTCAGCGCCTCGCAAATACGGGCAAACAAAACGACGCCGGAATCCGGCAGTGAACAAAGGCCCGACCATGTCCCAATCGCTTGAACAGATCATCGAAGCCGCCTTCGCGGACGCCGCCTCCATCAATTCGGCGACAACCGGCCCGGTGCGCGACGCCGTCAACGAGGCTTTGTCCCTGCTCGACACGGGCGCCGCCCGCGTGGCCGAGAAGATCGCCGGGCAGACCGGCCCGCAGAGCTGGAAGGTCAATCAATGGCTGAAGAAGGCGGTGCTGCTCTCGTTCCGCCTCAACGACATGTCGGCGATTTCGGGCGGACCCAACGGCGCGACGTGGTGGGACAAGGTGCCCTCCAAGTTTGACGGTTGGACGCCCGCCGACCATGCGGCCGCAGGCTTTCGCTCAGTGCCCAATTGCGTCGTGCGCCGCTCGGCCTATATCGCGCCCGGCGTGGTGCTGATGCCCTCGTTCGTGAATCTGGGCGCCTATGTCGACACCGGTTCGATGGTGGACGCGTGGGCGACTGTGGGCTCGTGCGCGCAGATCGGCAAGAACGTGCATCTGTCGGGCGGCGTTGGCATCGGCGGCGTGCTGGAGCCGTTGCAGGCTGGCCCCACGATCATCGAGGACCATTGCTTCATTGGCGCACGCTCGGAAGTGGTGGAAGGCGTCGTGATCGGCGAGGGCTCTGTCCTCTCGATGGGCGTGTTCATCGGCTCCTCAACCAAGATCGTGGATCGCGCCACCGGCAAGATCCACATGGGCTACGTGCCGCCCTATTCGGTTGTGGTGCCCGGCGCCCTGCCCGGCAAAGCTTTCCCGGACGGGACGCCCGGCCCCTCGCTCTATTGCGCCGTGATCGTGAAAACCGTTGACGCCCAGACGCGCTCCAAGACCGGCATCAACGAACTTCTGAGGGATTGATGGCCTCCGTCCTGTCGCGACAAGGCCTGCGGTTTCTCTATCGCACGGAAGAGGGCGTGATCTCGCGCGCCCTCTGGTGGAGTGGCCTGGCGCCGCTCATCTCCATCATGACGGTCCTGAGCGCGATCTGGATCATGCTGTCGCCCTTCGCCAATCGCGGGCTGGACGAGCGCGCGTTCCTCGATCCGATGACCGCCGCGGCCTACATATTCCTGATGTTCTTCGCCTTCGCGACGATGCTGATTGCGGTGTGCTTCGTCATGCTGTCGATGAAGCGCCTGCGCGCCCGGGGGCGGCCTGCGGGACTGGCGGGCTTTCCGCTGCTGGCCGCCTTGCTGGCGGGCGCCGTGCATTGGCTGGAGCCGCAGATGTCCGGCGCCGTGCCGATGTGGGGGGTCTATGCAGCGGACGGCGTGTTGCTGGCCTCAATCGTGTGGGCGATTGTGGATATGGGCGTGCTGACGGACAAAAGCGCGTAGCGATCCGTGGACCGCGCGCCTCCCGGCGCGCAAGCGGACCAAAGGTCCGCACGGAATCTCACTTTGAAAGATAGACACTGCGCGAGGACGCGCGCAGTTCAAAGCGTTCCCTCAGCCCGAATCCCCGTCCGCGTCTTCCTGTGGCGCCCGGCTGACCAGCAGCTTGTCGATGCGGCGCCCGTCCATATCCACGACTTCGAACTTGTAGCCAAAAGCGTTCACGCGCTCGCCGGTGATTGGCAAGTGCTGCAATTCGTCGATCACAAGGCCGGCCGCGGTCTGGTAATCGCGCTTCTCGGGCAGAGCGATGCCAAGCGCCTCGGCCATCTCGTCCACCGACATCCACCCCGCGATCAGCCAAGAGCCGTCCTCGCGGCGCAAGGCTGCGGGCTCTTCCTCGGGTTCGCCGGTCTTGAACGCGCCTGCGATGGCGTCGAGAATGTCGGCAGGCGTCACAATGCCTTCGAAATGGCCGTATTCGTCATGCACGAACGCCATTGGCACGTCGGCCTGACGCAGCATTTGCAGGGCGTCGAGTGCATAAAGCGTATCTGGCAGGATGGTGGCGGCGCGCAGCTTTTCCTCGATGTTGAGCGGACCGCCCGCCATGGCCGGAGCCATCAATTCGCGCAATTGCAGCACGCCCACAATGTTATCCACGGTGCCGCGCGCCACCGGGATACGCGAATGGGGTGCTGTGGCCAGCGCGACGCGAATGTCGGCTTCAGGATCATCGAGATCGATCCAGCACACGTCCGTGCGCGGCGTCATGACAGAGCGCACGGGGCGGTCGCCAAGGCGCAGCACGGCCGAAATCATCCGCCGCTCGTCACCCTCGATCACGCCTGCGGTGGCCGCTTCCGCCACCAGAGACTTGATTTCTTCTTCGGTTACGGCGGAATCCTGAACATGCCCGCCGCCAAACAGCCGAAAGACCATGCGGGTGGAAAAATCCAGCAGCCAGACAACAGGCGCAGCGATGCGCGAGAGCAGGCGCATCGGCCCCGCCACCACGCAGGCGATGCCCTCGGGATTGCGCAGCGCCAAGTGCTTGGGAACCAGCTCGCCGACCACGACCGACAGATAGGTGATCATTCCAATGACGATGAAATAGCTCAACGGCTGGGCCACAAGCGGGCGCATGCCGCGCTCTTCCAAAATGGCGCCGAGCATTTCTGCCAGCGCCGCGCCCGAAAACGCGCCCGCCAGAATGCCCACCAGCGTAATGCCGATCTGCACGGTGGAGAGAAAACGTCCCGGGTTTTCGGCAAGATCAAGGGCGGCGCGGGCGCCGGAGCGACCATTCTCGACCATGACTTTCAGGCGGATCTTGCGCGAGGAGACGATGGCCAGCTCGGAAAGCGCGAACACCCCGTTGAGGGCGATCAGTAGCGCAGCAATGACAAGTTCGACCACGATTGTTCGGGCCGGACCGCCTTTTTGCGCCCGGGACCCCTCCTGATTAGAATGGGCTATTACAATGAGGCCTCCCGCCGCCAAGGTCAATGGCGTGCTGCGGATCAGGCCCCGCTCACGGCAGCCGCAGAAGCCTCGCAGCGTTGCCGCCCAGAAACTTCCCCATATCGGCTTCGTTCATCTGTAGCGTTTTCACCCATTCCATCGCCGGTTCGTTGGGCACGAACGGCCAGTCGATGGAGAACATGATCCGGTCCAGCCCCAATTCCATCATCGCGCAATGCAAAGCGGGCGTGGAGAAATGGCCGCTGGTGGTGATGTGGAAATGATTGCAGAAAATCTTGCGGAAGCTCATCGAATCCTGACCCGGACGGGCCAGCGCCTGATCGATGCGCCATAATTGATAGGGCAGCGTCTCGCCCATATGGCCCAGAATCACCTGCAGGCCGGTGTGCTTTTCAAACACGCCCGACAGGATGAGGCGGATCGCCAGCGTCGCGGTCTCGACCGTATAGCCCCACGCCGGGCGCACGACCATCGGGAACGCCTTCACGTAATCGGCGTAATAGGCCTCGGTCACGCGCGGATCGGCGGTGGCGGGATGCAGATAGATCGGCGCGCCCAGCGCGCTGGCGCGTTCAAACACCGGCCAGAAAAATTCGTTGTCGAGAAAGCGCCCGTTGGATTGGCCGTGCAGCATCGCGCCGCGAAAATTCAGCTCGCGCATGCAGCGCTCCAGCTCCTCGGCGGCGGCGTCGGGAACATCGGTCGGCAACATGCCAAAGCCGTAGAAGCGTGTGGGGTGGCGCGCGATCTGCTCGGCCAGCCTGTCGTTGCAGCGGCGCGCCAGATCGACCGCCTCCTGGCCCTTCATACGCTGGATCGAGGGAGCGCCGTGCGAGAGCACCTGCACGTCGATGCCGTTTGAATCCATCTCGCCCAGCCGCAGCTCGTCAAAATCAAACAGCCGCTTCATCTGCCAGTCTGAACGCGCAGCCTCAAAGCCTGCGCTTTTCTCCGAAAGCTCCTTGTCCCAGTAATGCTCTTCAAGCGCGACGACCGGCATATTCCTGAACATGGACTTCCCTCGAAAATGACTGGCGCAGAAGGACGCGGGGACGCGCGCGGTTCAAACCGCGCGCGTCTTTTTATGACTGCAAGCCTACCTGAATGCGCAGCTCGCCAAGCGAGGGGCAGGCGGCGGAAACCCAATCGCCGGGCGCCACAGGCGAGACGCCGCTGGGCGTGCCGGTGAAGAAATAATCGCCCGGATGCAGCGTATAGAACGACGAGGCGAATTCGATCAGCCGTCCCATGTCGTAGATCAGCTGGCTGGTGTTGGACTTCTGCTTCGTCTGCCCGTTGACCGTGAGTTCAATCGGCAGATCGTTGGGATCAGCGATCTCGTCGGCTGTCACCATGAAGGGGCCGACCGGCGAATAGCCGTCCACAGATTTGCGGAAGCTGCGGTCTTCCTTGCCGCGCACGGTCATGTCGAGGCCCATGCAATAACCGGCGATATATTGCAGCGCGTCCTCGCGCTTGATGTTGGTGCCGCTCTTGCCGATGATCGCGACCACTTCAAGCTCGTGCTCGTTGAGACGCTCGGGATAAAAGCGCAGCGGAATGATTCCGGACTGGCCGACGATCGACGAATTGGCTTTCAGGAAAATACCGGCGGCGCCGATGCCGCGATGGGCGTCGGGCGTCACGCCGCTGCGGGCGGCCATTTCCTCGATATGGGCTTTGTAATTGGTGGGCGCAGCCATGACCTTGGAGGGGCGCGCGACGGGCGGCAGGAGCTTGACCGAAGAGATCGGCTGGCCGGGCGCCGCCTTCCCCATCGCCTCGATGCGCTCACGCCATTGCGGCAGAGCGGCGACCACGCAATCGCCCATCATGTCGTAGCGGGCGCCATTGCGGATTTGCGTCTGGGCGGCGGTCACGTCATGGACCATATCGCCGATCACCAGACCAAGCTTGTCTTCGTCGTAGCGGCATAATTTCATCGAGCGTCTCCTTTGCAGTTTGTTTTTATCTCCCTCTCGTACTCCCGCGAACGCGCGGCGCCAAGATGGGGCCGCTTGCGGCTGGAGCGGGCGCGGCCTACAGGATGCCAGCCCACAGTGAGAGATTGCGACCATGCCCGAGACATACGATGCGCCCAAAGGCGACGACGCCCGCGAGGCGGCGCGCGAGCTGCTGACCCTGCGCGATTTCCTGCGCTGGGCGGTCAGCAGCTTTGAGGCTGCAGGCCTCGTCTATGGCCATGGCGCGGTGGACGCGCTGGATGAGGCCGCCTTCATCGTGCTGGAGGGACTGCGGCTGCCCGTGGACCGGCTCGATCCGTTTCTGGACGCCCGCCTGCTGCCGTTTGAGCGCGCCCGGCTGGCGGCGCTCATTGAGGCGCGGATCGCCACCCGCAAGCCTGCGTCCTATCTGGTGCGCAAAGCCTATATCCGGGGCGTTCCGTTCTATGTTGACGAGCGCGTGATCGTGCCGCGCTCGTTCATCGGCGAATTGCTGATGTCGGAGATGTTTTCACCCGACGACGATACGCTGGTCGACGCGCTGGCTGTCGAGACCGCGCTTGATCTTTGCACCGGCTCGGGCGCGCTGGCGATTTTGGCCGCGCGCGTCTTCCCCAATGCGCGCATTGATGCGGTGGAACTCTCGCCCGAGGCGGCTGAAGTGGCCGCCCGCAACATTGAAGAGCACGGCGAAGAAGAACGCATCACGCTCTTGCAGGGCGATCTGTTCGCGCCCGTGAAAGGCAAACGCTACGACCTCATCATCACGAACCCGCCCTATGTGGATGCGCAGGCAATGGCGGAACTGCCGCCCGAATATGCGTACGAGCCCGCGATGGCTTTGGGCTCGGGCGAAGATGGGCTCGACATCGTGCGGCGCATTCTCGAAGAGGCTCCCCATTACCTGACGCACGATGGCGCGCTGATCTGCGAGATCGGACGCGGACGCGACTTGCTGGAGGCTGAATATCCGCAGCTGAACCTGACCTGGCTTGATACGCAGGACAGCGCAGGTGAAGTGTTTTTCATCCGCGCGGCCGATCTGCGCTAGAGGCTCGCATGAAGCGCGCGCATCTCTTTCTCATGACAGGCGCCATGCTTTTGGCGCCGTGCGCGTCTCTTGCGCAAACATCGCGCGAGGAGGACATACGCGGGCAAACGATGATGAACGAGGGCCGCTTTGCAGAAGCAGGGGCCGCGTTTGAGCGCGCTCTTGCGCTGGAGCCCAATAACGCGCGCGCGGCTTTGCTGAAGATCGAAGCTGCGCGCCGGAGTGAAGCCACGGGGACGCAGACCCGCGAGACTCTTCGTCCCGAACAACGCGCGCGGGTGGATTTCATCGGCGTGCCGCTTGAGGAGCAGGATCTCTCCGGGCTTGCGCTGAACGGAATCGAGATCGTTGACGCCCATGCCCCGCGCTCGTATTGGAGCCAGTCGCAGCTCACCTCCATCGCGTTCGCCCGGGCGCAATTGAATGGCGCCGATTTCACCGGCGCGCGCATAGCCTCCAGTAATCTCGACGGGATCATTCTCGACGATGCGCTGTTAATCGGCGCCGTGCTTCAGGACGCAAGCCTTGTGCGCGCCCGCGCGCCGCGCCTGCAAGCAAGCGGCGCAAGCTTTTTGCGGGTGCGCGCCATCGCCGCTGATTTCGCCGGGTCGAGTTTTCAGGGCGCCGATTTCGCCGGTTCAGATTTGCGCGCCGCCCGCTTTGGCGCAAGCAATCTGAAAAGCGCCTCGCTGCGCAATGCAGACCTGCGCGGCGCCGATTTATCGGGCGCGCAACTGGACGGCGCGATACTGACCGGCGCGCGGGTGGATTGCGCGACACGGTTTACCCCGGGCTTTGATCCCGACAAGCATTTGCTTGTGCCGCTGGATTTGTGCGGGGGACGTTTTTCGCTCGATTATCGCGGCAAAAACCTCGCCGGAATTTCGTTCCGGGATCTCGATATACGCGGCGCGTTGTTTGAGCGCGCGCAATTGGACGATACGGATTTTCGCGGCGCCAATGTGGACGGCGCCGATTTCACCGGCGCCTCGGGCTTTGGCCCGCTTTTCACGCCAGCCTCCGCACGCGAGGCGACATTTGAAAATCTGCAAGGCGCGTTGTTTGCGCTGAACGGCGCTGACTTGCGCAATGCGCGCATCTCCGGCGCCGAGAGTGGCGAGCTGGCGCTGACCATCAGCCCCGCCGGTCCGCGACTTGAGGGCGCCAGTCTTGCTAAAATGCGGCTGGTGCTCACTCATTCGTCAGATGAGGCTGCAAATGAAGCTGGAATCGAAGCGCGCGCCTCCAGTTTGCGCAGCCTGTTGCGCGCCCAGATCGACGGCGTAACGATCACGTGCGGCCCTGCGCCCACTGCGCGCGCCCGCGCCAGCGACTGGAGCGATTATGGCGAAGTTTTAGAGATAGCGCGCCGGCTGGCGGCTTCTGCGCCAGGATCGAGCCTGGGCGAATCGTGCCGGCGGGGGAGCAGGCGGTAGGGAGTGGGAGTGGCGAGTAGGGAGTAGTGGGTAAGAACCCCTCATCCGTCGCGCGTTGCGCGCCACCTCCTCCCGCAAGGGGAGAAGGTGGCGTTTGCGTCAGCAAACGACGGATGAGGGGTATTCTTCCCCTACTCGCTACTCGCTACTCGCTACTCGCCTCTCCCCATAATCCACCCGCACCAGACAAAGCCCCTGCGGCGGAGCCACTGTGCCGCAGCGCATACGGTCGCGCGCGTCGAGCGCGGCGCGGAAATCATGCGGGGTCCATTTGCCGGAGCCCACATGCTCCAGCGAGCCCGCCAGCGAGCGCACCTGATGATGCAGGAACGACAAAGCCGAAGCGTGAATCTCCACCATCTCGCCAACGCGCACGACTTCCAGCCGATCAAGCGTGCGCATCGGCGAATTGGCCTGGCATTCGGAGGCGCGGAAGGTCGTGAAATCGTGATGGCCAATAATCATCTGCGCGGCTTCGTGCATCGCGTTCTCGTTGAGCGCGCGCGCAACGTGCCAGACCATATTGCGCTGCATGGCGCCGGGCGCGCGGCGGTTGAGAATGCGGTAGACGTAATTGCGTTTTGAGGCTGAAAACCGGGCGTCGAAATCATCGGCGGCGCGCTCGACGGCCAGCACCGCGACCGGGTGCGGGCGCAGGTAAAAATTCATGGCGTCGCGAACCACGTCGCAGCGCCAGTCGCGGGAAAGATCGACATGTGCGACCTGACCGCTGGCGTGAACGCCTGCGTCGGTGCGCCCGGCGCCGTTGACGACGGCATGGGCTTTGGTGAAGCCTGCAATGGCGTTCTCCAGCGCCTCCTGCACGGAGGGGCCGGTGGGCTGGCGCTGCCAGCCCACAAAGGGGGCGCCGTCATATTCAATCGTCAATCGGTAACGGGGCATCTGGCCTGAAGTCTGGTGGAACGCTGCGCGTTTGGAGTTTGCCTCCCCTCCATAGCGCAAGGATGCCGCCGATGGCCAATGGATTGGCCGGGGCCTGGTGTCCCAATCTCAGGATTGAAAAGAATGCGGGCTGGAAGCCCGCGGTCCAAAGGGGCGCAGGCTTCCAGAATAAATTTCAGATTGCGCCGCTGATCCACTTGGTCAGCTCGCCCTTGGGGGCGGCGCCGACCTTTTGCGAGGCGGCCTTGCCGTCCTTGAACAGGAACAGCGTTGGGATGGAGCGGATACCGAGCTTGCCGGCCACGCCCGGATTCTCGTCGACGTTGATCTTCACGATCTTCACCTTGCCGGCCATCTCGGTCGAGATTTCTTCCAGCGACGGCCCGATCATCTTGCAGGGACCGCACCATTCAGCCCAAAAATCCACGACCACGGGCTCGGACGCGTTCAGGACTTCGGCTTCGAACGTGGCGTCAGTGACTTTAATGGTGGCCATGGGAACCTCGGGCGTCAGGCGGGAGGATACCCGCGTTTGATGGGCAACCTATGAACGCCCCCGGCGCCCGTCAAGGCGCAGAATTGGGCGAATGCTCCCCATCCATCCCCAATCGATCCAGAGCCGCGCTTAAATACGTCTCGGGAAGCTCGACTGAAGAGGGCCCAGCCGTCCACACAAGAATCGCGCGCACGCTCCGTCCCGGCCAGAGCTGGCCTGCGGCGCGGGAGTACAGCGCAAGCTGGGCGACATAGGCCGCTGGAATGTCATCCAGCGCACGCGGCGCCCCGCTTTTGAAATCGGCGATCACGATCTCGTTCGGGCTCACCGCCAGCCGGTCGATCTGGCCGATAACGCGGCGCGACTGGCCATTGAAGCTGACGTTCGCCGCAATCGAGACTTCCGCACGCGAGCCCGGGCCAAACAAAGCTTGCAGGCCAGCATCGTCGAGCACGGCCAGCGCGCGTTCGCACAAAGCCTCGCGGCGCTCCAGCGTGAGGTCGCGGGCGCGGGCGGCCAGATAACGCAAGGCGGCCGGGCGGCGCTCAAGGGGCGCCACATCGGGCAAATACTGCAGCAGCGCATGGGTGATGGTTCCGATGCGGCGCCCGTCTGCGTTGCCCTGCCCCTGGCCTTTAGCGAGCGGATCGGGCGCGGCGATCTCCAGTTGGTCGGCCGCCGCCAGCGCGCTTGAAGGCGAAATGGGGGGTGCGGGCGCCGCCTCGCGAGGGGCGGACGTGCGCAGCCACGAGGGCGCGGGTGCGGCTGGCTCAGGCTTGGGCGCTTCCCCTAACAAGTCCGCCAATTGCGCGGCGACGCCAGCGCGCAACAAGGTCTCAGCAGCGTCCCAGGGCGCGGGATGGGGCGACAAATGGGGCGCCGCCAGCATGGTTTGCGCCATTGTGTACCAGCAGCCGGACCGTGGGCCGCTCACGCCGTGGAAGCCGCAAATATACAGCCGCTCCTCGGCGCGCGTCATCGCCACGTAAAGCAGGCGGCGATGCTCTTCCTCTTCCTCCCGGCGCGATTGCGCGAGCGCTTGCGCAAGCGCTGGCGGATCATGCTTTGCGCCTTTGCGCCAGACCATCAGGTCGGTTCCGTCAATCCCCTCCAGCTTCAAAACGCCCGGATCATGCGCACCCGAGGCCGCTCCGCACGTGTCGGGCAGGTAGACGATTTTTGCCTCAAGCCCTTTGGCGGCGTGAACCGTCATCACGCGCACGGTCTCTCCCGCCGCCTCCATGTCGCGCCTGATCGAAAGATCAGCCCCGCCCAGCCGGTGCAGGAAGGCCACGAGCGAGGGCGGCTCAAGCGCCTCGGCGTCCAGCGCCAGCTTCAAAAACTCGTCCACCGCGTCGCCAGCCTCCGGCCCAAGACGGGCGAGGAATTTGGCGCGGCCTTCTTCTGGCCCCAGCAGGCGCGCGTAAAACCGGAACGGACTTTCTCCCGCCCGCTTGCGCCAGCTATCTATGCGCGCCATCGCATCTATGCTGCGCGGCTCCGGGCAAGCGCGCAACGCGTCAATCAGCGCGCCGCGACGACGGGGCGCAAATTTCAGCAGATCGTCGTCGTTGAGGCCAATGAGCGGCGATTTCAGGACGCAGGCCAGCGTGAGATCATCCTGCGGGAGAAGCGCAATGCGTCCAGCCGCCACAAGATCCTGCACCGCGATATGGTCGCCCAGTTTCAAACGATCCGCGCCCGCCACCGGCACGCCCGCTTCTTTGAGCGCGCGAATAACGCCCTCAAAAAACGGACCCCGCTTGCGCACAAGAATCAGCACGTCGCCAGCGCGCACGCTCCGCAAGCTACCGTCTTTTTCATGCACCGCCTCGCGCGAGCCCGGCGCGATCAGCGCCTTGACATGATCGGCGATGCGGCGCGACATGGCGACGGCCGGATCGCTTTCGTCCTTGCGGTCGAGCGGCATCAACCAGTCTTCCGGCGGCTGCGCGCCGCTGGCGGCGATCGGCGGCCAGAGTTCGACAAGCCCGGCGAGATCTTTTTTCAACGCCTCGTGCGGCATCCATGGATCGTCTGGCCCGACAACGCCGTTGCTGTAATCAGCTGGCGAGAACAGACGGTCAACCTCGTCGAGAACGCCTTTGGCCGTGCGGAAAGATAATTGCAGCCGCACAGGCTCAAACGGCTTTTCACTCTCCTTCGCGCGGCGCTGGAACTTGCGCAATTGCTGCGCGAAAGCGTTTGGCGCTGCGCCCTGAAACGAGAAGATGGATTGCTTCTCGTCGCCCACCGCAAAGAACGTGCGCGGCAGCGTGCGTGCGCCTGCGCCGACAAAAAATTCCGATGTCAGCGCCTCAAGAATTTCCCATTGGTCGGGCGAGGTGTCCTGCGCCTCGTCGATCAACACATGATCGACCCCAGCGTCGAGTTTGCAATGCACCCATGCGGCGTCCGAACGCTTCATCAGCGAATTGGTACGCTCCACAAGGTCTTCAAAATCGAGCAGGCCGCGCGCCTGTTTTAATCTGCCGTAATGCGTGACGATGGCGTTGGCCAGCAGCGCCAGCGCGGCGCTGCGATGCACGGCGATGGCTGCACGGCGTTGTTCGTCGCGAAGGACAAGACGGTCGCGCTCCTCGTCCAGCGCCTCGCGCAAGCCCGAATCGGCGTCGAGCGCCTTGGTGGCCATTTTCGCGCGCGGCTCGTCATCTTTCGTGAGAAAAACCAGCAGCCATTTATCAAGACGCAAATGATCCTGCGCGCCAATGGCTTCTCGCACGCGGCGCGCCGTCGCCTTGTCATGTGGGCTTCCGCGATCAAGACGCTGCGCCAGCCCTTCCCATGTATCGAAGGCATAGCCGCCCTCCATCATGTCGCGCTCGATATCCTCAACGCTCTCATTGCCGGGCGCGCCCAAAGCGCGCTCCAGCAGGCGTTTGTATTCGGCCACAGGCCTGCGACTGACTTCTGCAATCAGGCTGCGTTTGAAGAGCGCCTGCCCGAGCAGATCGTGGAATGTTTTGGAAGTCGTAAGTGCAGCCACCTGCCGCAACGCCTGCCCCAATTGCGAGTCTGCATTCCCGACAGCTTCCGCCAGAATATCCTCGCGCGCGCTATCCACAAGCTCTTTGCGGGTGTCGTCGGTGAGCACCTGAAAATGCGCGGGCACGTTGGCCTCAAACGGAAACGAATGCAGCAGCCGTTCGCAAAAGGCGTGGATGGTTTGAATCTTCAAGCCGCCCGGCGTCTCCACCGCGCGTGCAAACAGCCTGCGCGCCAACGACAAACGACTTGAATCGCCGCCCATGGCGACAATCGCCCTGCGCAATTGCTCGTCGTCCATCCGCGTCCATTGCGACAGGATGTCGAACACGCGCAGCGACATGTTGGCGGCCGCCGCCTTGGTGAAAGTGAGGCATAAAATTTTCGACGGCGGCACGCCCTCAAGCAACAGCCGCACGACGCGTTGCGACAAAACAAACGTCTTGCCCGAGCCTGCATGCGCCGACACCCACGCCGACGAGGCGGGATTGGACGCTTTTAATTGCAGGTCTTTGGTGGCCTCGGGAACGATCCAGCGCAAGGGATTGCTCATGCGCCCTCTCCGTCGTCGCCCGCCGACCATTCGCGATAGCGCGACAGATGATCGTATTCGGTGGCTTTGCTTTCAAATTGCGGAAACGGGCGCGAAAGATAGGGCGTTTCAGGATTTCGGAACTGGTTGAGCAGTTCCAGCAGGCCCTGATAATGTTTCTCCTGCACCTGTGCGAGAGGCTCATTCTTGCTTGTGGCCTCGCGCGGCTTGTCGAGCCCCTGCTTGCCGCCGAGCTTCACGTAAAGCGCGCTGCTCACCTGCGCGCCTGCGTCTATCCCGGGGAAGGCGCCGGCGGAAATCATTTTCGCCTCCAGCGTCAATTGCGGCGACAATCCGCAATCGACCATTTTAGCGCTGGGCGGCGCGCCTGTTTTGAAATCAATCACCGCGAATGCGCCATCAGCCAACTTCTCGATCCGGTCGGCGACGCCGCTCAATCTGAACTCGCTGCCGTCGCCCAGCGTGATGAGCATCACGCCTTTTTCTTCCGTCATGATCTCCCGCAAATTGGCGCGCCTGCCGTCATCCCATGCCAGATAGGCCTCGCAAATGGCCTGAATGCGCGGCCATTGGAACGCCTGAAATTCCGGATCGCGCAGATCGTTGGCGTAAATCTGCCGCGCAATCTCCAGCAGTTCCGTCAAGGCGTTTGATGGCAAAGCGCCGTCAGGATGGGCTTTTTGAAAGCGCCCCAGCATATCGTGCATCTGCGTGCCAGCCTCGCGCGCGCCTTCTTCCAGATCCAGCGCCTCCAGCGGCGACAATCTCAAAATGCTCCGCGCGTAAATCGCGTAAGGGTCGCGCCGCAAGGTCTCGATTGCGGTGACGCTGAGCGATCGGGGGCGCAGATTGAGATCGGGAACCGGCGCTGGCCGACCGATGGGGCCAGCGTGTTTGCCCGGCGCATCGAGCATGCGTGAAAGCGCAAGATAGTGCGCGCCGCGCGCCTGGCATTGCGGCCATGCCTCGCCCGCCAGCGCCTGCAGGCGTAGCAGAAACCGTGAGGGCGTGGTTGGCGCGCCGCCGCGCTTCAGCGCCCGCGTCACGATCACGCGGTCCGCTCCCAACGCCTGCATGAAATCGTGCGCCGTCTGACCAATCCGGCGCTCGGGCGAACTCAATCCCAATTGCGCGCGCATGGGCCGATTGAGAAACGCATCGGTGCGCGCAGACGGCGGCCAGATCGCCTCGTCCAATCCGCCAAGCACAATCACGTCGGCGTCCATCAGGCGCGCTTCCAGCAGGCCAAGGCTCTTGATGCGCGGATGGTTTGCGCGCGGCCCGCGAACGGCGGCCGCGCCTGCGGCCGCGTCAAAGAAGGCGGCGTAATCGTCGAGGCTGAATAAAATCGCGCCAGAATTGGCGGTGATCAGATCATCCATCAAAACATAAAAAGCGTCGGCGTCGTCGGCATAATAGGCGGGCGCATCTTCAGGCTGCGCGCGCAAAGCCTGCATGGTGAGGCGATGGGCCTGCACCCATTCGCCAAGCAGGGCGCGGCCTTCAAGCGCACGCAGAGGCGTAAAGGCGTCCTGCAATCGTTGCAAAAGATCGCCGACGTCATCCCAATCCTCGTTACGCAAATTCTTTAAAGCAGGATGCGCATGCGTCGTCTCCGCCCGCTCGCGGGCGCACGCAATCGCCAGCGCAATATCGGACAGATCAGGCCGCAGTCCCCGCAACACGCCGATCTCGGCATAGCTGGCGCGCGCGCCCATCTGGTGTGCGTTGAGCCCGAGGCGCGCGAGCGGATGGCGCAGCAACGCCAGTATCGAAGAGGCGCCGCAGCCCGGCTCCACGCACGAGAGCGCAAGCCGCGCCAAAATGCCGTGCGGCGTGTTGCTCAACGGATCGCC
>CAMCMI010000024.1 GCA_945875875.1 Rhizobium sp. Q54 | reverse complement strand
GCGCCGTTCAGGTTGAACACCGCCAGGCTCAGATCGCCCGTTTCAACCTTGATGGCTGCGCCCTCATCGACGTCGCCGGTCTTGCACAGTTCAATCTTGGACATGGTCTTCTTGCGTCCTTGTCGTTGACGCCCCAGCCGGAGCGCTATAAATCCTGATCCAGCGATTGCGGAACGCCGTTCCGCATGCAGGAACTTGAAGGTGATTTAGCAAGCCCCGGCTCGCTGGTCAACGCGCTCCGGCGCGGTATCTTCAGGGGGGCTGCTGCAAAGGTTTTGGGCTGAGTTTCAGGGAGCGAAAGCCATGTTGAAAAAAGAACAGAACGAATACCTGACCCAGACGGGTCCGGGAACGCCGATGGGCGAATTGTTTCGCTGCTATTGGATGCCTGCGCTGCTCAGCGAAGAGCTGCCCGAGCCCGATTGTGCGCCTGTGCGCGTGAAGCTTCTGGGCGAGCGCCTGCTGGCGTTCCGCGATTCGGAAGGCCGCCTTGGCCTGATCGACGAATTCTGCGCCCATCGCGGCGTGTCGCTGTGGTTCGCCCGCAACGAAGAGTGCGGCCTGCGCTGCCCCTATCACGGATGGAAGTTCGACGTGAACGGCCAGTGCGTCGACGTGCCCTCCGAGCCCGCCGAATCGGGCTATGCCAAGAAGGTGAAGCTCAAGGCCTACCCGCTGATCGAGAAGGGCGGCGTGCTCTGGACCTATATGGGTCCGCCGGAAAAGCAGCCCCCCGAACCCGAGTTCGAGTTCTGCACGGTTCCGCTGAACCAGACCTTCTCCAGCAAGCGCATTCAGGAATCGAACTGGCTGCAGGCGATGGAAGGCGGTATCGATTCGAGCCACGTGTCGTTCCTGCATCGCGGCGATCTGGCCAACGATCCGCTGTTCAAGGGCGCGGCCGGCAACAAGTACAATCTGGGCGATCTGTCGCCGGTGTTCGAAATCGCCGAGAGCGACGGCGGCCTGCTGATCGGCGCGCGTCGCAACGCCGAGGACGAGCAATATTACTGGCGCATCACGCCGTGGGTCATGCCCTGCTACACGGGCGTTCCCCCGCGCGGCGACCACCCGATGCACGGTCATTTCTGGGTGCCGATCGACGACGAGAGCTGCTGGGCGTGGAGCTATGACTATCACCCGACCCGTCCGCTCACTGACGGCGAAGTCGCCGCCATGAAGGACGGCAAGGGCATCCACGTGAAATACGTGCCCGGCACCTATCGTCCGCTCGCCAACAAGGACAACGATTACCTGATGAACCGCGAGGCCCAGAAGGCCGGGCGCACGTTCAGCGGCATCGAGGGCATCGGCATGCAGGACGCTTCGCTTCAGGAAAGCATGGGTCCGATCTGCGACCGCACGAAGGAAAACCTCGTGGGCACCGACAACGGCATCATCATGGCGCGTCACCGCCTGATGCGCGCCGCCAAGGCGCTGGTCGAGAAGGGCGTGATCCCGCCCGGCGTGAACCCGGAGCACCACAAGGTGCGCCAGGCTGCGCTGCTGCTGCCGCGCGCCGCCAACTACACCGAGGGCGCCAAGGAAGCGCTCATCGCCAAAAAGGGCGTCCGCCAGACTTCGGTCTAACGCTCCTGAATAATCGGCGGGCGTTTGCGCCCGCCGATTTTCTCCCCAGCTGGTTTTCGGAGATTTGAGATGCAAAGCGAAACCGCCCGCGTCACCACCGCCCGCGAATCCAGCTATCGGGTGCAATATCCCAATTCAAAGCGCCGCGACGTAAAGGTCGTCGCACTTGATGCGTTGAGCGCCAGCCTCGTCGATGAAGTGTCGCGCGAACCCTGGAACGGCGCGAAGTTTTTCACCTCGCTTTCGTTTTCAACGGACAGCGCGCCCGGAACGACCGGGGAGGGCCTGAAGGCGTGGCTGAAGGATCTGGCCGGCGCCGCCAACGATCTGGTGGAAGAGGTCGCCAGCAGCGATTTCGTGGTCGTCGTCACCAGCGCGGGCGAGGATGCGCGCGCCGTGTCGCTGATCGCCGACGCTTGCGCCTTGCACAACAAATCGCTTGTGGCGCTTGTTGTGCCGGGGCCGGAGACGACCGATGCACAGATTTCCGAGTCCATGACCCATCTGCGCCCGTTTGCGCGTATGCTCGTGATCGCCAGCGGCGCCGATTACATCAGCGCCATGCTGACAGCGCTGCGCGCCTGATGTTCAAAACAAAACTGGAGAACGAATGACGGTCGAAACGAAGAGCTTCCGGCGAGATCGCCTCGATCTGCGCGCTGCGCTCTTCGACACGTCCGTTCTCGTGCTGGCGGGCCTTGCCCTCGTTGCCGGCGCAGCGTGCTGGTGGATCGCTGGCCCCGATGCGGTGGCCGACAGCCTCTATAAAGACGTGTTCATGTTTCTCGATCTGGCGCCGAAAATGGCGATCGCGTTTTTTGTGGCCGCGCTCGTCACTGCGCTTGTGCCGCGCGCGTTCATCGCCAAATGGCTGGGCGAGAAGGCGGGCTTCAAAGGCGTGGCTCTGGCGACGGGCATCGGCGCTGTGACGCCCGGCGGGCCGATGATTTCGTTCCCGCTCGTCTCGTCCCTGTCGAAGGCTGGCGCATCGCGCAGCACTGTGATCGCTTATCTGACGTCTTGGGAAACGCTTGGCTTCCAGCGCATTCTGATCTGGGAAATCCCGCTGTTGGGTATTGAATATACCGTGATGCGTTTCATCGGCTCGCTTCCATTGCCGTTCGTGGCGGCATTGGTGGCTGATTATCTGCCGCGCAACGAGGAGGAAAAGCGCCTCATCGCGCTGGCCCAAGCAAAAGAGGAAGACAACGCGAAAGACCCGCAGGCCAAATCATGACTGCGATACTCATCATGGGTTCGATGGCGCTGGTGCTGGCGATCATCGCCTGGCGGCGGTCGCCAACGCTGCTGCGCGGCGCCTTTCGCAACGCATTTTTGCGCTTTGTCGAAGTGCTGCCGCGCATCGCCTTCGCTTTTATGGCCGCAGGTTTTATCTCAAAGATCGCGCCCGCCGACGTGATCGGCCACGCTATTGGTTACGAGAGCGGCATGCGCGGCATTCTGCTCGCCACCGTTTTTGGCGGCTTCACGCCCGCCGGGCCGATTGTGTCGTTCCCCATCGTGGTCGTGCTGCTGGCCTCTGGCGCAGGCTTTCCGCAAGTGGTGGGGTTTCTGACCGCATGGTCGGTGTTCGCGTTCCACCGCGTCATGATTTATGAGGCGCCGCTGATGGGCTATCGTTTTGTGGCCATTCGGCTGGGCTCTTCCCTCATCCTGCCGCCGCTGTGCGGGCTGCTGGTGTGGGGCATGATGGAAGCGCTGGCGCTGTTGCGCTGAGGAGATCAAAGGACCGCGTCCACGCCTTTGTGCGCAGCTAGCGACAATAGCTTGAGGGAAGGGACGCTGGGGCGTTTCTCGCCACGCTCCCACTGGCTGATGAGGCTCTTGCCGACATTGAAGGCTAGCGCAAAGGTCGACGGCTAAGTAGCGTGAAATTCAATACAACCTAATTGTCAATTTCAGGCGGAAATCAGATAATGTATTCGAAAACAGTATCTTTGATCGGAACAAACATCGCATTCAATTCGTCGCTCCCGGTAAACATTACTGAAAATATCGAATTAAGATGGGCCACTATTGCCGAAATAAAATCTTTCGATACAGATTATGATCGCGTATGAAATTTCTTCCCGCACCTGAACCCTCCTCATCGAGTGGAGTTCCATGAGGAAAAAAAAGATACAAGCACCTCCTGGCGGCCCCATCCCATACTCAAAAATGATTGGAGGTATTGGGTTATTGAAATCAGAAAAGACAAAGGGTTTTATCGTGCTTGTGTCCCGGCTTTGTTATCTATTTTAAATCCATCTATAAGAATAGTCTTCACCAAGCTTGAATTGGATCAACTAAATGATTGCGCGTCAATCCATGGAAACGTATCATGTTCTCCACAACTTTTAGACAGAATAGAAAACGACTTATGGGTTCAAAAATTTAAGACGACCATATTCAGCGTCCAAAGCATCATAGAAGTGCTTTCTCGCGTAGAGGACATGATCAATCCTCAATCAGATTCCATGAAAAACATGGCGGACTCAATCCGTAAATATTACGATCTGCAGCTGCTGCCCTTTCATTCGCCCATGTACATACTTGGCCTTTTTTCGGTAATAGAATCACTAATTACTCATGCGCCCAAACAAAACGATATACACAGTTCCATAGCTAGTCAGATAGCGAGCAAGCTTGAACTTTTGAACAAAACATATTTCAAAAATTTCAATGTTCATGATTCACGTTTCCATGAAATTGCCTTCGATAAATTATGGAAAAAACTCTATTCATACCGCAGTCAGATCGCGCACACGGCAAAGCACGAAATAAGCGGTGATCTTCATATCCTCAAAAGCCCAGAATTAGTTCGTAGATATGTCGAAGAGCAGACCAAAGAGCTGTTAAGGTTCCCTCTCTCCAACCATGAGTTTTTGAAGTATCTCAAAGCCTGCTGAACGGCGCTCTTACAGCGATATCCGCAGCAGCTCATCAAACGTGGAGATGAAAGGTGGTTGAAGCGCGGTTACGTCTCCGCCCGTGATCGTGTCGTTGCCGTCGCGGCCGACTGAGTACCAGCTTGGAGTGCCGCCGAAACTCGTATTGTAGAGGTCATTTGCCAGCGGATATTCTTGTTAGCCAGGGGGATGGTGGTCTGGGGCATGATGGAGGCGCTGGCTTTGTTGCGCTGATCGCGCCCTTCTACTGCGCGTTCACAAAGCGCGAGATGGCGGCAACGACCTCGCCCTCGCGCCCAATGAAGCCGTGATGATGATTGGCGCCGCAGAGCCGCCCTTTGGGTTCTGACCCGCCGTCGATCCATTCCACGCGCACGCGCGCGCCCGCCCATTGCGCAAAGCTCGCCACGCTTGAGGCGTGCGTGACGCGGCAGAAATCGCGGCGGTGATGGACGACAAGCGTGCGCGGCAGGGCGTCTGGCGTTGCAAGCTGCTCTTGCACCGTGCTGAGCATGGAGGATGTGAAGACGATGGCGTCGGGCTTGTATTCCAGCGCGCGGGGAATTTTCAGCGAGCCGCGACCTTGCGCCACGACGACGACTTTGTCCGCGCGCTGGCGCAGAAAGACGAAGGCGTCCGCCAGTTCAATTCCATCGTCGAGCAGCAGCGAGGCTATGGCCGCCTTCGCGTAATCGGCGCGCGTGCGCACAATCCAATTGCGCTTGCGTTTGACGGCGCCCGATTGCGAAATTCCAATATCGCCGCCGCCGCCCGGCAGTAAGATCAGGCCAATGGCGGGGCGGCTGGCAGGGGAATTGTAGAGCGCAAAGCGTTCGCCAAAGGCCACGATCTCTTCGGCGCATGCAGGCGCCACAAGCGCGAAACTTGCGAGCGTGAAAAGCGCGAGGCGGGTGAGGACGGGCACAAGAAAACCTTGTGGCGAGGCGCAGATGAAAATGGAGCGGGTGAAGGGAATCGAACCCTCGTATGCAGCTTGGGAAGCTGCCGTTCTACCATTGAACTACACCCGCAATACGCTGCAACATAGCCGCCGCGCGCGCACGGAGCAAGCAGCTTGCGCGCTACCTGAAATGCTTCGACAGCTTCAGCCCCTGCGCCTGATAGTTTGAGCCAAGGCCGGCGCCATAGAGGGCGCGGGGGGCTTCGGCCATGCGCTCGTAGACGAGGCGACCGACTATCTGGCCGTCTTCCAGAATGAACGGCACGTCGTGCGAGCGCACTTCCAGCACCGCGCGGGCGCCGGCGCCGCCAGCTTCCGCCGCGCCAAAGCCCGGATCGAAGAAGCCTGCGTAATGGACGCGAAACTCGCCCACCAAGGGATCAAACGGCGTCATCTCGGCGGCGTGGTCGGGCGGCACGCGCACGGCTTCCTTGGAGGCCAGAATATAAAACTCGCCAGGATCAAGAATGAGGTCGCGGCGACCCCGGTCGTGGATCGGCTCCCAGAAATCCAGCAGATCGTGTGCGGCGATTTTATCGACGTCGATCAGGCCGGTATGGCGCTTGGCGCGATAGCCGATGAGGCCTGAGGAATCAAAGCCCGCCAGATCGACCGAGACGGCTACGCCGTCCGAGATTGAGGGCTCGGACGATGTGACGAGTTTCTCGCGCGCATGCAAGGCGCGGTGGCCGGCATCGTCGAGCCGGGCGTGGCCATGGCGAAAGCGCACCTGCGACAGGCGCGAGCCGCTGCGCGCCAGCACCGGGAAGGTGCGCGGCGAAATCTCGGCGTAGAGCGGGCCGTGATAGCCGGCGGGAATCATGTCGAACGCGCGGGCATGGTCTGCGATCACGCGGGTGAACACGTCGATGCGGCCCGTCGAGCTTTTGGGGTTTGCGGCGGCGGCGATGTGGTGGGGCAGCGCCAGCCCCTCCATCAGCTCGGCGACATAAACGCAATCGGTCTCCAGCACCGCGCCGCGCTCAAGGTCGATCTCGTGCAGCGACAAGCGCTCGATGCAGGCGGAGACGGGCCGGTCGGGACCGGGTAAAAAGCTCGCACGCATCCGCCACGCGCGCTTGCCGAGCCGCAAATCGAGGCTGGCGGGCTGCACCTGTCCCGCCACAAAGGGGGAGGCAAGCGTGATCGCGCCGCTTTGCGCCAGCGCTTCGATTGTGTGGGCGGGGAGGATGCCGGGCGAAGATGTCATAACAAATTACTAGCCAATATGCGCGCCTTGGCCAAGGTCGTCGGCGCTATTTCCCCTGTATAAGCCGAGTCCGCTTGCCCGCAGGGGGGCGTCGGGACTAAATGTCGGCTGATTGACGCCCGCATTTCGAGGACAGCATGACCGACAATAAGCCCCCCAGGAAGTCCATGCGCGAATTGCGCCCCGCGACCCGTCTGGTGCATGGCGGCACAATGCGCTCGCAATTTGGCGAGATGTCGGAGGCGCTCTTCCTCACGCAGGGTTTTGCCTACGAGAGCATGGAGCAGGCCGAGGCGCGCTTCACCGGTGCCTCGCCGGGCTTTCAATATTCGCGTTTCGGCAACCCCACCGTGGCGATGTTTGAAGAGCGCATGGCGCTGCTGGAGGGCGCCGAGGCAGCGCGGGCCACCGCGACCGGCATGGCCGCCGTCACGGCCTCTATGCTGGGTCAGCTGAGGGCGGGCGATCATGTGGTGGCGGCCAAGGCGCTGTTTGGCTCGTGCCGTTTTATCGTTGAAGATTTGCTGCCCTGCTACGGCATCGCCTCGACGCTGGTGGACGGCAGCGATTTGGCGCAATGGCGCAGCGCGATCCGTCCGAACACCAAGGTTTTCTTTCTGGAAAGCCCGACCAATCCGCAGCTTGAAATCATCGACATTCAGGCGGTGGCCGAGATCGCGCACAGCGTTGGCGGCACGCTCGTCGTCGACAACGTGTTCGCCACGCCCTTGCTGCAAAGCCCGCTGAAACTGGGCGCCGATTGCGTGGTCTATTCGGCCACCAAGCATGTGGACGGACAAGGCCGGGTGCTGGGCGGCTGCATTTTGGGCTCGGAAGAGTTCATCATGAAGAACATCCACAATTTCCTGCGCCAGACCGGCCCTGCGATGTCGCCGTTCAATGCGTGGGTGATGCTGAAGTCGCTGGAGACGCTGCCGCTGCGCGTTATGCAGCAGGTGCGCAACGCCGAACGGGTGGCCGATTTTCTGGCCGAACAAAAAAGCGTTGAGCGCGTGCTCTATCCGTGGCGCAAGGATCATCCCCAGCACGAGCTGGCGCGCAGGCAGATGAGCGCGGGCGGCACGGTTGTGGTGCTCGACCTGGTTGGCGGCAAGGAAGCTGCGTTCCGTTTTGGCAATGCGCTTGAGGTGGTGAAATTGTCCAATAATCTGGGCGATTCAAAAAGCATCCTCACCCATCCCGCCACCACGACGCATCAGCGCATTCCACGCGCCACGCGCGAGGATATGGGCATCGGCGAGGGCATGCTGCGCCTCTCGGTCGGGCTTGAGGATATCGACGATCTGCTGGAGGATTTGAAGGCGGCTGCGGATGCGGTTTAAGGCTGCGCCGATCAGGGTTTGTCGTCTGACTGCTTCTTGATCTGCGGCTCCAGCCAATAGCGCACCACCAGCGGCATGGTCATGTTCAGCAACATGAAGCGCGCCAGATGATGAACGCCGACGTAGAGCGGATCAAATCCGATCGCGAAGGCGAGCATCGTCATCGCCTCCAGCGCGCCGGGCGCAAACGCGATCATCGCGGCGCCAAACGACAGGCCGAGCAAGGCTGAGGCGAACCACGCAAACAAAGCCGATGTGGCGATGCTGATGGCGATGGAGGCGCTCGCCACGCCCAAAAGGCCGGGCAGGCGGCGCCAGTCAAAGCCCACAAAGCGCGAGCCGGTCCACGTCCCGATCAGGCACTGGCCGACGAAGGCGAGTTCCGGGGGCATGCGCCCTGGCGCCAATCCCGTGCCGTGGAACGCGGCGGAGACGAGCATGGCGCCGAAGAACATGCCGCCGGCGATCTTCATGCGCTCAAACAAAAAGCCGCCCGCAGGCCCGGCGACAAGCATCACGCCCACAAGCCAGAGCGGATCAAGCGCAGGGGGCGGGCCCTGGGGCGCCGTCACGCCTCCTGTGATGCTGGCCGTTTCGACCACGAGCATCGGCAGAACCGCCATTAAAATCAGCACGCGGAACATCTGCACCACGACGATGCGCGGCACGTCGCCCTTCACGCGCGGCGCAACCGAGACAATATAGGAGAATGCGCCGGGGCTCGTGGCCAGCAGCGCCGTGGCCCGGCTCCAGCCTGCGAACACGCATAAAAACGCAGTGCCCGCGATTGTGGTGACGACGACGCCGACGGTCATGATCGCCAGCGAGCCGGGATAGGTGGCGATTCCCGCCAGCGTCGCGGGCGTCACGGCGGCGCCCAGCGTCACGCCCGAAGCCACCATGGCGATGGTGCGCAGCGACCCCTCGATGCGCGCGGCAAGCCCAAACACCGTCATCAGGGTAACGGCGAGCATCGCGCCCGAAATGCCGCCGCCGGGCACGCCAAGCCACAAAAACAAAGCCGAGCCGCAGGCGCCCACGGCCACCGTCGTCAATTGCCGGGTGAGCGGCGGCTTGCGGAAAGCCTCGGTTGAGATTGTGGTCATGGCTCAGGGTTTTTCATAAGCGTGGGCGGATGCTTGCGTGAATAGCTCGCGCCCTACTTGCCGCCTGAGATCATAAATTGCAATCGCGGCCCGCGTTTGCGCCGCGATTGCAAAACGCAGTTTTCTTAGACCTTGCGCGCCATCAGATCGCGGATTTCCTCCAGCAGAATTTCCGAGCGCACCGGCGCGGGCGCCGGGGCTGCATCTGCTTCTTCTTTTTTCTTCATGGTGTTGAGCGCGCGCACAATGAGAAACAGAATGAAGGCGATGATAACAGAATGAAGGCGATGATCATGAAATTGACGCTGACGGTCAGGAAATTCCCCCAGGCCAGAACCGCGCCCTGCTTTTTGGCCTCGATCAACGAGCTTGCCGTTACTGCGCTCGACAGGCCTGTGTAATAATTGGAAAAATCGAGACCGCCGGTGATCGCCCCGACGATCGGCATAATGACGTCGGCCACCAGCGATTCGATGATCTTGCCAAAAGCCGCGCCGATGATGACGCCAATGGCGAGGTCAACGACATTGCCGCGCAATGCGAAAGCTTTGAATTCGTTCAACATTATACGGTTCCCTGTGATCTTGCGAGCAGCTTGAGCTTTATGCCTCCAAGCTCAGGCTCATGTTTTGCACTTCTCGTAGTCAATTGTAAACATGCATGAAAATAGTCATCGCTGACGTTGCGCTTCGATCATGCTAGCGTTCCGCTACGGAGATAGACGACATGAATTTCGGCGGCGTCGCGATACTCATTGCGCTGGTTTATCTGTGCGGGCTGTTCGCCGTCGCCCATTACGGCGACACGTCCGGTCGCCGCTTCATGCAATCGCGCGCAAGGCCGCTGATCTATGCGCTGACGCTGGCGGTCTATTGCACGTCGTGGACGTTCTTTGGCTCGGTGGGGCTTGCGTCCTCGCGCGGGCTGGATTTCCTGCCGATCTATTTCGGCCCCATTCTGGTGGTGGCGCTTGGCTTTCCGATGATCTTGCGCATCGCGCGCATCGCCAAGGGGCAGAACATCACGTCGGTGGCCGATTTCGTGGCCGCGCGGTTTGGCAAGTCCGAGCAGGTGGCCGCGCTCGTCGCGTTGATCTGCGTGCTTGGCGTCATCCCCTACATAGCGCTGCAATTGAAGGCGATCTCGACATCGCTCGCCATTGTGCTCGATTCGATGGAGGCTGGCCATGCGGTGGCCGTCTCCTCCGAGAACGGGCCTCTGTCGGCGATCGTGGCTGCGCTGCTGGCGTGTTTTGCGATGGCGTTCGGCACCCGCAACATCGACGCCACCGAACATCAGGACGGCCTCGTGCTGGCGGTGGCGATGGAATCGCTCGTGAAGCTGATCGCCTTCATCGCCTGCGGCGTGTTCGTGACGTGGTGGATGTTTGACGGCCTCGCCGATCTAACCGCGCGCGTTGCCGCCGATCCAGCTCTTCGCGCGATGCTTGCGCGCCAGCCAGAGCCCGAGACCTGGGTGGCGACCACATTGCTCGCCGCCTGTGCGATCATTTTGTTGCCGCGCCAGTTCCACGTCATGGTGGTCGAAAATCGCGACGAGGCCGATATCAAAACGGCGGCGTGGCTATTCCCGCTCTATCTGATCGCGATCAATCTGTTCGTCATTCCGTTGGCCATCGCCGGGCGTCTCACGTTTCCCGACGGCGCGATAGACCGCGACATGACGGTGCTGGCTTTGCCGTTGCAGGCGAATGCGCCGTGGATGGCGGTGCTGACGATGATCGGCGGCCTGTCGGCGGCCACCGCCATGGTGATCGTGGCGTGCGTGGCGCTGTCCATCATGGCCTCAAACCATCTGGTCATGCCGCTGCTGCTTCGCGGGCGGCGCATGCAGCAGCAGTTCGAGGCGGGCGATCCGGCGTCGCAGATACTCTTTATACGCCGCTTCGCCATCGTCGTTATTCTGACTCTGGCCTATGTCTATTTTCTTCACGCGGGCGAATCCGAATTGGCCTCTATCGGCCTGTTGTCGTTTGCGGCTGTGGCGCAGGTGGCGCCGGCGTTTTTCGGCGGGCTCTGGTGGCGGCGCGCCAATGCGCGCGGGGCTATGGCTGGTCTCATCGCCGGGCTGCTGGTGTGGGCTTACACGCTGCTGTTGCCGTCATTGGCGCTTGAATCGCCCGCCATCGCCAGCATCGTCGCCAACGGGCCGCTGGGTCTGGCGGCGTTGAAGCCGACCGCCTTGTTTGGCGTCGATCTTGCGCAATTGGTTCACGGCGTTTTCTTCAGCCTCAGCGTCAACGTGCTGGCCTTCGTCGGCTTCTCGCTCACGCGCTCCGCCAATCCCATCGAGCGCCTGCAGGCCAATGTGTTCGTTGGCGCCGAGCCTGGCCTCATCGGCCAGACGTTGCGCGCGGGCGGGGCCACGGTGACTTTGAGCGAACTTGAGGGCACGATAGGCCGCTATCTTGGCGCCGAGCACACGCGCCGCTCGTTCGAGAGCTTCCTGAAAGCGCGCGGCGCCTCTCTGTCGCCAGCGCATGAGGCTGATGTTCATCTGTTGCGCTTTGCCGAGCATTTGCTGGCGTCGGCCATCGGCGCCTCGTCGTCGCGTCTTGTGCTGTCGTTGCTGCTGCGCCGACGCAATCTGTCGCGCGAGGCGGCGCTCAAACTTATCGACGAGGCGTCCGCCACGTTGCAGCACAATCGCGATCTGTTGCAGCATGCGCTCGATTTCGCGCGTCAGGGCATCACCGTGTTTGATCGCGATCTGCGGCTGATGTGCTGGAACCGTGAATTCCGCGATCTGTTCGAGCTGCCCGCCGAGACGTTGCGGGTCGGTCTCGAACTTGAGGAATTGCTGCGCTTCAACGCGGATCGCGGCATGTACGGCCCCGGCAACCTCAACCTGCAAGTGCTCACGCGCATGGAATTGCTGGTGCACGAAACCGCGCCCTCAAGGCTTCGTCTCACCACCGGAACAGTCATCGAAATCCGCTCGGCGCCCATGCCCGACGGCGGGCTCGTCACCACCTATACGGACGTTACGCAAACGGTGGAGGCGGAGGAGGCGCTGGAGGCCACCAATGAGACGCTGGAGCAGCGCGTGCGCGAACGCACCGACGAATTGGTGCGCCTGAACGGCGAGCTGGCGAAAGCCAAAGCCATCGCCGAAGATGCGGACTTGTCGAAGACCCGCTTTCTGGCCGCCGCCAGTCACGACATTCTGCAACCGCTCAACGCCGCCCGGCTCTATGCAACCTCGATCCTTGAACGCACGCCCATGGGCGCGGCGCCGGGCCGGGAGCTGGCCGCTAATCTCGATATATCTCTGGAGGCGGTGGAGGAGATTCTCACCGCGCTGCTCGACATCTCACGTCTTGACGCGGGCGCCATGAAGGCTGAGCCCAGCACGTTCCGCATCGACGATCTGCTGGGTCAATTGCGCATTGAGTTCGAGCCGATGGCGAAAGAAAGAGGGCTGGAGCTGATCTTTGCGCCGTGCTCGCTGAGCGTGCGCTCGGATCGGCGGCTGTTGCGGCGGCTGTTGCAGAACCTGATTTCGAACGCGCTGAAATATACCCCCAAAGGCCGTGTGCTGGTGGGGTGCCGCCGGCATGCGCCCGATCTTGTGATCGAGGTTTGGGATACGGGCCTTGGCATTCCTGAATCCAAACAAAAGGATGTGTTCCGCGAGTTCGAGCGCCTGGCGCCTGCGGCCAAAACAGCGCCCGGCCTCGGCCTTGGCCTGTCCATCGTCGAGCGCCTCAGCCGCGTTATGGGACATCGCGTGCGGCTGGCCTCGCAGCCGGGCAAGGGCTCGGTGTTTCGCGTCGACGCGCCCATCGGCGAGCGCATGCTGGCGGGCGCTTTGGTCGCCAGCGGGCATGTGAGCGCGCAGGACCATCAGCCGCTCGCGGGCATGATCGTGCTGGCGCTCGACAACGAGCCGCGCATTCTCGACGGCATGCGCGTGCTGTTGTCAGGCTGGGGTTGCGACGTGGTGGCTGCGAGCGACGTGGCTGAATCCGAGCGCCAATTGACGATGCGCAATCTGGCGCCGCACGCCATCATCGCCGATTATCATCTGGACGGCGACGACGGCATATCCGCCATCGCGCAATTGCGCCGCGTGTTTGGCGCCGACATTCCAGCGCTTCTGGTCACGGCGGATCGCACCAAGGACGTGCAGGAGCTTGCAGAGTCCAACGACATCCGCATTCTCAACAAGCCTTTGAAGCCAGCCGCCTTGCGCGCCGTACTCAGCCAGTGGCGCGTGCTGCGGCGCGCAGCCGAATAGGATCAGGCTTCGGGCGTGAACGGCGCGCGCATCGAGGCCAGCGCGTTCTCCAGCAATTCAAGCCGGTCCTGTCCCCAGAACACTTCGCCATCGAGCACGTAAGCGGGCGAGCCGAACACGTCCTGGGCCATTGCGCGCTCTCTATTGCCTTCATAGGCGCCAATCGTCGCAGGCGAGCGGGCAAGTTCAAGAATGGCGACGGGATCGTAACCGCCCGCGCTCAGTAATTGCGCGAGAATTTCGGGATCGGCGAGGTTGCGTTCTTCAACCCAGACGGCGCGAAACGCCGTGGCGATGAAAGCGTGCGCCTGATCCTGCGGGCCGCTCATGGCGGCAGCCAGCGTCACGCAATCGGCGAGCAGGAAATCAAACGGCCAGTTTTTGGGCTTCAGCACCAGGGTTGATCGCGCGCCTCGCGCCAGCGCTGCATTTCCATAAGGCGATAACGCTGCCGCGACGCATGGCGCTTGCCCAAAGGCAGGCCGCCGGTCTGCGGAAAAAGCTCCATCAGATTGACGGGTCGATAGTCGATCTCGACCTCATGGCGCCTGGCGACGGCGCCGAGTTGCGAATGCCCCAGATAGGCCCAGGGGCTCATCAGTGAAAAATAATACGAGATTGCGCGAGGCATAAAAATTTCCTCCAGCGCGATCTGTCGGGGCGCAGCGCGCGCCTGTCAAGCAGACCGCGCTGCGCATCCCGATTGCTTCACGCGAACCGGACCGCCGGCGCCTCGCTCGCGCCCAACCGGTCGCCCAGCATGTCATGAGCTGCGCGCAGAGCCAGAATGGCGCTGTCGAGATCGCTCTTCTGGCGCTCAAGGCTGGCGATCTGCGCCACCAGTTCGGCGGGCGCCAATGTCTGCTCAATCTCGGTCTCGCTGGCTTCAATGCGCGGCATTATTTCAAAGATGCGGCCAAGAGTGAAGCCAAGCCGTTTGGCCTTGAGAACCTTTTCAAGCCGCCCGCGGCAGCGCGCGTCATACAACCTGGCCGTGCCATGCCGCAGGGGCCGGATCAGGCCACGGTCTTCATAGAAGCGAAGGGCTCGCAAGCTCAGTTGATAGCGGCGCGCCATGTCGCCAATTGTCCAGAGTTCTCCGGGGACAGACTCGTTTGAATGGGGCTGAATGGCCCGTGTCAGCGTGTTTCCAATCATTTTTTTCAAATCCTTGCTCGTCAAAGCCTGCTCGCAAGCGCCGGGACCCGAGCCCCCTCAAAAAGAGGGGCGACACCCTGCACCATAAGCGAGACAATAGAACAAACGCGGCAGCAATACAACCTGAAAGAGAAATTTTACCTTAATACAACCTGAACGCGGCCTCTCCCAACGGCGCCTATTCCCGAAAGTAAACAAACGTCGGCGCATGAAATCGCCAGCCTTTAACGCCATTTTTACTATGCTCGACGAAAAGTAGTTGGCGGATCAAGCGCGAACGATTCCGGTCTCCCGGGCGGCGCGTCGTAAATCTTTAGTAAGGCTGTCATGAGCAAAGCCGTTCCATGGAGCGCAGAGGGCGTCGGTTTCGATGCACGGGAAGCCGTGAGCGAATCTGCGCGTCGCGCTGGAATGAGCGTCAGCGACTGGCTTGCCAGCGCCATGAACGAATATGCACTCTCGCTCGGCGTGCATTCCGACCATCTCACCGAAGACGAGCGCGTGCAGGCGTTGGCCCGCAAGATCGGCTTCGCCGCAAAACAGCCGCCTGCGCCAGAGCCTGCGGCTCCGCGCAAGTGGGATTCCGATCGGGTGCTCAACGAATTGCAGGCCCATTGGCCAGCGCCGCGTCCGGCTTCAGCCGGCGCGCGCAGCGAGGTTGACGCGCTGATCGAGGAGGTGGGCCGCCGCTTTGATCCGGGCGCCCGTGATCAGCAAAGCCCGGCGCAGCATAGTCAAGCGTTGAGCGTCGAACTCGAACGCCTTTCCACTCTCATGACGCAGATGCGGCGCCAGCCCAACCAGACCGCCGCCCGCACGCCCGACGCTGCCCGCCGCGAGGCCGCCAAAGCTGAATTGTCCGTGCTGCTGGAAGCGGTCGCAGATCTTTGTCGCGGCGCGTCGCATGCGCAAAGCACGGCGCAAGGCTCGGCGGACGCAGAAGAACTGGCCGACCTCAAGCGCGACATGGGCGTGCTGCTGGGCGCGGTTCTGGAAGTGCAGCGCGCCTCTTCGGGCGACAAATTTGAAGATAAACCGAGCGGCGCGGCCATTGACGACATGCGCCGCAAGATCGCGCAGATCAGCCGCAGCGTTGCGAATCTTGGCCCCGGGGCGGACGTCGCCGCGCTCGATCAATCGGTGCGGGCGCTGTCAAAGCGCGTGGCGTCGTCGCGTCGCGAGGGCTTGCGCGATTCGATCGTCGAGCCGATTGAGGGCCTGCTGGTCGATCTCAAGCGCGCGGTCGCCAATCTCAATCCGGCTGAGACGCTGGGCGCCATCGAGCGTCAGATGTTTGGCGTGGTCGCCCAGCTTGAACAGGTTGCGCGCACGGGCGCAGGCGCAGACGCCATCGCCCGGATGAGCGACCAGATCGCCGAAATTCACGGATTGCTCGCACAGGCCGCAAAGCCCGTGCGCCTCGATCATATTGAAAGTCAGATCGCCGATCTGGCCGGACGCATCGACCGCATCGCCGAACGCGGCGCAACGCTTGCGGGCGAGCGCGCCGTGGCCGAATGCGTCGCGACGATCCGCGCCGAACTGGCCGGCGGCGCGCAGAATGGTCTGTTCGCCGCGCTTGAAGCGCGTATCGACGGCCTTGCCCGCAAGCTGGAGGAGGCTGTCTCCAGCTTCCCGGCAAAGCGGCTTGACGACATTCATGATCGCCTTGCAGAGATGCAGCGCAATTTTGGTTCGCAAGGCTTACGCCTTGACGAAGCGACGCGGCTCGAAGAGAGCATGCGCGCCTTGCAGGAACGGCTGGACCGCCCGGATCAAAGTGCGGCGGAACTGGCGCAGCTCAACGCGCTGGTGGGCCAGCTCGCGCGCCGCGTCGAGCAGGCCATTGCGACCGGCGAAAGCGCCGACAGCCTGCAGGTGATCGAACGACAGGTGCAGGAAATTGTCGTCCGGCTTGATCAGCAAAGCCGCTCCGGACCGGACGCGGAGCGCCTTGAAGGCCTGCTGCGCGCCGTGGCCGAGCGTCTCGATCAGCCGCTCTCGCAGCCCCAGGTCGAACAGGTGCGCGAGACGGTTTCGCTGCTGATGCAAAATCACGCCAACGTCGAGGGCTCGCCCGATGCCTTGCGCGCTGTGGAGGCGCAGCTTGCGGACATCAACGCCCGGCTGGCCGAGCCCGTCAGCGTGGATTTCGACACCACGCGCATCGAAACTCTCATCAACGACATGTCCGACCGCCTGAGCGCGGCGGCTGGCGGAACCGCCGGGGACATACAGGACAGTCTGGGCCGCATCGCCGTCGCGGTCGATGAACTGGGCCGCACGTCGGGCGGCGGCGCCGCGTTGCGCGCTCTCGAAGTACGCATCGCAGAGATCGCAGCCCGCCTCGACGAGCCGGTGAGCGCCGAGCTTGATACCTCGCGCCTTGAGGCGATGGTGGAGCGGATCGGCCAGCGTCTCGATCATTCCCGGTCGGGCGAGGGCGCCGAGGGCGCCGATACGCTGGCGGGCCTTGAGCGCTCCGTGGCTGACATTTTCCAGCACATCGAGCAATTCCGCGAAACCGCAATCCTCACCGCCGAACACGCCGCCCGCAAAGCCGCCCGCGAGGCGCTGGCCAACGTCGCACCGCCCCCGCGTCCGGAAGATCCCGCCGCGCGCGTCGCCATGGAGCGCGAGTTCGCCGACATTCGTTCGCGCCAGAGCGCCGCCGATCAGCGCACCAATGTGTCGCTGGGAGCGGTTCAGAGCACGCTCGATCAGGTTGTGGACAGGCTTTCGGCGATTGAGCGCACATCGGTGCGCGCGCCAGCGCTGGAGCCTGCGGCGCAGGCATTTTCGCCGCCGCCGGTCAAGCCGTTCACGCCGCCGACACTCGAAGCAGCCCCGCCGCCGGCGCCCGTTCGCGAACCCGTCATGGCGCCGCCGCGCGTTATGCCTGAGCCGCCGCAAGTTGTAGCGCCTGCAAGCGCGCAAACCGAAGAAGCCGCGTCTCAATTCAACGATCTGCTGCTGGAGCCAGGCGCCGGCAAACCCGGAAAGCCAACCTCCAGCGGCATGGTGATGCCGGAGCTTGGCGGCCCGGAACATGGCGCCGAAAGCGGCCCGCGCGCGAGCTTCATCGCCGCAGTGCGCCGCGCCCAGTCCGCCGCCGCCTCGGTTCAGCCCGCCCAGATTGACAGCGTCGCGCGAGGGGAAAGCGCGCTCGACCAGACCCGCGCCCGGGCCAGGGCCGCTGCTGGCAAGACGCAAAATTTTGCGCTCGCCTCCGCCCCTCGCAAGTTCGCCGGGCTTTTTGCCCGCGTCGCCCGCGTGACTTTGTTTGTCGTCGTCGGCGCCGCAGTGCTGTTTGGCGCGGGCAAAATCGGGTTGTCGATGCTGGAGGAGGAGGGCGAGATTGACGCTCCTGTCGAGCAAAGCGCGCTGCCGCCTGTATCGACAGATATTGGCAAATCCAGCGTGTCGGCTTTTGGCGCGCCCGGAACGAGCGCGCAGGCCCCGGCTTCTCCGCCCAATCCTTCTGCATTAAAGCCTGCCGCGCGCGATCAGAACGTCGATCCAGCGCCGGTCGCCAGCATTGATCGCCAGCAGCAAATTTCCGCCAAGCCGCAGGATCTGCGCAACGCAGCGGCGGGCGGCGCCCCTCCCGCGCAATTCGAAATCGCAGTGCGCTATGCAGAGGGTCGCGGAATCGCCCGCGATCTGGCGCAAGCCGCCGCATGGTTTGAGCGCGCGGCGCAACAGGAATTCGCGCCCGCGCAATATCGCCTCGGCGCGATTTTCGAGAAAGGCGTCGGCGTCGAGCGTGATCTGGAAAAAGCCCGTTCGTGGTATCAGCGCTCCGCTGAACGCGGGAACGTCAAGGCGATGCACAACCTGGCCGTCCTGATTGCCGAAGGGGCTGCGGGCAAGCCCGATTACGCCAGCGCCGCGCAATGGTTCCGCGCCGCCGCCGAGCATGGCGTGCGCGACAGCCAGTATAATTTCGCCATACTGAACGCTCGCGGTCTTGGAACCGCTCAGGATATGGTGCAATCTTATCTCTGGTTCTCGTTGGCGGCAGCCCAGGGCGATGAAGACGCTGGCCGCAAGCGCGCCGACGTTGCCGCCCGCCTTGATGCGCGCGAGCTTAGCAAGGCGAGGTCGCTGGTCGACAATTTCACGCCCAAGCGTGCAAACCACGCCTCTAACGACACGTCGCCGCCGCCGGGCGGCTGGGAATTTACCGCTGAACCGGCCAAGGATGGCGCCAAACCGGCGCCGCCGCGCAATGCGCCCGCAAAGGCCCGCGTCTCGCGCCTTTAAAAGCGCGTTTTGCAAGCGTCATAACGCTGTGCAAATTTGTCTGCATATGTGGCCTCGGGCGGCGGCGCGCCGGAAGCCAGCTAAAAGCCGCGTGACGGTCCCGAGTAAAAAAGGCGCGTACAAGCGTGGAAATCTACCTGCCTATCGCAGAGATGCCGATCGACATGTTCCTGATTTTGGGCATGGGAATGACGGTCGGCTTCATCTCGGGGATGTTTGGAATAGGCGGCGGGTTTTTACTGACGCCGCTCCTTATTTTCGTTGGCATTCCTGCGGCTGTCGCCGTCGCGACGCAGGGGCCGCAAATCGCGGCGTCCTCCGTCACCGGATCAATCGCCTATTGGCGCCGCAAGGGCATTGATTTCAAGCTCGCGTTCGTGCTGCTGGCGGGCGGCCTTGTCGGTACCGGGCTTGGCGTTCTGTTCTTCAATCAGATGCGCAAAATCGGCCAGCTCGAAACCGTGATCGCCATCGCCTATGTGCTGTTGCTGGGAATCGTCGGCCTTCTTGTCTCGCTGGAAAGCGTGAAAGCCCTGTTGGCCAGCCGCAAGGGCGGCAAGGGGATGCGTCGTCAGGCGGGCAGGCATCATTGGTATGAAGGCCTGCCGTGGAAAATGCGGTTTCATCGCTCGGGCCTTTACGTGAGCCTGATACCTCTCATCGTTCTGTCGGCGCTGATCGGCTTTGCCGGGGCGGTGCTTGGCATCGGCGGCGGCTTTATTCTGGTGCCGGCGCTGATTTATATTTTCAGAGTGCCGCCGCAGATTGTGGTTGGCACCAGCCTGTTTCAAATTCTGTTCACGATGATTGCAGCGACGATCTTTCATGCTGCAACCAATCAATCGGTGGACCTGTTTCTTGCGCTGCTGTTGATGGTGGGCGGTGTGTTCGGCGCCCAATTTGGCGCGCGCGCGGGCGCAAATCTGCGCGGCGAATATTTCCGGCTGTTGCTGGGCGCGCTGATTCTGATCGTGGCCGCGCGCTTTGCCGCCGATCTCGTGACCCCGCCGCGCGAGATGTTTTCCGTTACGCCAACGGAGACTGTGCGATGAGCGCGATACGCAAAGCCTTCTTGCTTGCAGCGCTTTTGGCGCCGCTTGAGGCCGCTGCGCAAAGCCTCGTCACAGCTTTGTCCACGGATCGCGTGCCGATCCTGTCCAATTTCACCGGCGAACGCATCGCTGTCTTTGGCGTAATTCAGACCGACGCAGGCGCGCGGCCCAAGGATGGTTGGGACGTGGTGGTGAGCGTGCGCGGCCCGCGCGGTGCCGTCACCGTGCGGCGCAAGGATAATGTGGGGCCGATGTGGCTCAATCTCGATGCGCGTAATTACATCGCAATTCCATCCTTTATTTCGATTCTGTCGAACAGGCCGCTGGAGCTGATTGCGCAGGCTGAAGTGCGCGAGGATTTGCGTATCGGCATTGATCCGCTGATCCCGCCGCAGACGGCTGTCCGCTCGGCGGCCAATGATCCGCAATTTCGCGCCGGCCTGCAAAGATTACGCTCGCAGCAGGGGCTTTTCTTCCAAAGCCCCGATCATGTGCGCTTCATCTCGCCTGGCGTTTTTCAGGCGCAGATTGATCTGCCCGGCATTGCGCCGCTGGGCAATTACGATGTCGAGGTCGCGGTCTTTTCGGGCGGCGCGCTGGTGGCCAAAAACCAGCTCGGCTTCACCGTCATCAAAACCGCAGCAGAGCAATGGGTGGCTGAAGCCGCGCATAAAAACAGCCTGCTTTACGGCATTGCAACCGCGATGCTTGCGGTGCTCGTTGGCTGGCTCGCAAGTCTTATCTTCCGCCGCGATTAAGCTTGTCGGCGCGCTAATCAGGCCTGCATGACTCAAGGCCGATGCGATAGACGTTGGCGCGCCCCAGCACATGGGCCGTTGCGCGAGCCCGCGTGAACAAGGGCGTAAACGCCGCGTCCAATATGTTCAGCCCGCCCGCATAGGCACCAAAGGCAGGCATGATGCAGCGCGCATCGTCGCTCAGAAAACACCTGCGCCGCAGCCGTCCGCGCGCCGCCGCCACGCGCGCGACCGGGTGCAGATGGCCCGCGATCTCGCACGATGATGGCTCATGAATTAATGGTTCATGGCGCAGCGTCACAGCACCCAACTGATATGTCCCGCGCCGCAAGCCCTCCACGAATGCAGGCGCTTCCGGGTCATGATTGCCTGCGATCCATATCCATTCGCGCCCTGATTGCAGGCGTTGCAACGGTTCGCGATCATTGGCGTTCATGCGCTCGCCCGCGCGCACGTCATGAAAGGAATCGCCCAGCGCCAGAATTGCGCGCGGCGCAAAATGGGCCGCGACTTCCGCGAGCCGCGCCAATGTGGCCGCGGTGTCATAGGGCGGCAACAACACGCGCCGTTCCGCATAGGCCGAGCCTTTTTCAAGATGCAGATCGGCCACGATCAACAAACGCTCGCCCGCATGAAACAGAGCGCCCGAAACATGCGCGCAGAAGTCTTCGCCTCCCAGCGAGAAACCTTCCGCAAGGCTGGCCGAAATCCCGCTCACGCTCGCGCCCCCTTTGTCGGCTGCATCGCTTCGCGCACCAGCTCTTGCGCCGCTTCAGCCAAAATCTGGTCCTGCGCCTGCCCATAGATCGGCTCGCGCCCAATCTCAAGCATCACGGGAACCGCCAGAGGCGACACGCGCGTCAGCGCTTCATGAACGATGCGCCCCTTGATGCGAAGGAGCATGTCGGAGAGGCGCGCCACGTCGAGCAGGCCGGTGGCCGCGTCATCGCGCGCGGCACGCAGCAAGATGTGATCTGGTTGATGACGGCGCAGCACGTCGTAAATCAGATCGGTGGACATCGTCACCTGTCGCCCGGTCTTTTCCTTGCCGGGAAAGCGGCGCTCGATTAGCCCTGCAATCACGGCGCAATTGCGAAAGGTGCGCTTCATCAATGCGGATTCTTGCAGCCATTCTTCAAGGTCGTCGCCGAGCATGTCTTCGTCAAACAACGAGTCCATGCTGACGGTGCCCGATGCGCAGGCGCCTGCGACGTCGTTCAAACACCAGATGGCGAGTGCATATTCGCTGGCCACAAACCCCTGCGGCATCAACCCCAATCGCTCCATGCGCCGCGTCAGCAACATGCCAAGCGTCTGGTGCGCGAGGCGTCCCTCGAAGGGGTAGGCGACGAGATAAAACCGCTCGCCGCGCGGAAACGTCTCAACGAGAAGATCTTTGGCGTTCGGCAAGCTTGAGACCTTGCGTTGCAGGCCCAGCCATTCGCGCACCTGCTCGGGCAAGCCGACCCATTGACGCGGCGATGCGATGAGGTTGCGCACGCGCTGCGCCAGATAAGTGGAGAGCGGAAACTTGCCGCCTGCATAGGAAG
>CAMCMI010000023.1 GCA_945875875.1 Rhizobium sp. Q54 | reverse complement strand
CATAACAGCGTGCATAAAAGACCCCTAAATCTTGGTGCAGGAACGAGTGCAAACCCCTTAAATCAGGCGCTGCCGGGCATCATCGTCGTGCAGCCGCCATCGACAAACAGCGCCGTGCCAACGATGAACGAGGATTCGTCCGACACAAGGAAAAGCACCGCGTTGGCTAAATCGTCCGGCACGCCGGGGCGGCCAACGAGGTTGAGCACGGGACGCGTGGGATCAAATTCGTCCTTGCCAACCGGCGAGCCGATCTTGTTGGGCACCACGGCGTTGACGCGGATCTTGTGTGGAGCCAGCTGAATCGCTTGCGATTTGGTGAGGTTCACAACCCCGCCTTTGGCAGCCGTGTAAGCGGTTGCGCGGTCGCGGCCATAATAGCCGGACGTCGAGCTGACGTTGACGACTTTGCCGCCGTGGCCGTTGGCGATCATCGCCTTGGCGACATATTTGGTCAGCAGGAACGGCGCGGTGAGCGTGATCGCCAGCACTTTGTTCCACTCGGCTGTGGTGATGTCGAACATGTTCTTGTTGTCCGAAATCGCGGCGTTGTTGACAAGAATATCAATGCGCCCGAACGCGTCCGATACGTCCTTCACGCACTTCACGATGTCGTCCTCGCTGCTGACGTCGCAGACAAACGCCTGCGCCTTGCCGCCCGAAGCGACAATATCGGCGGCGACCTTCTCGCCGCGCGCCTTGTCGAGATCGACAACCGCAATCGTCGCGCCATTGCGCGCCAGCAGTTTCGACACGTCTTCGCCGATATTGCGGCCAGCGCCGGTGACGATGGCGACCTGATTGGCAAGTTTCATAATATGTTCCTTTTGGTTAGTTGTTTTTCAAGAAGCGTGTGCAGCCTTCAGACGCGCGCGCAATTGTTCGGTTCCAGCAGGCTCAACTTCGAATTTGCGGCCCGTGCGCACAAGCGCAACGCCGTAGGAAGTTGTGGCCGCTTCAAGCGTCACATAGCCCTCGTTCACGTCATCGGCGACGCGCTGCGGATCGCGCGCAAGCGCATGCCCGAGTCCGCCGCCGCCGGGCGTGTCGAGGTTGAACGTATCGGCGGCTTTCAGTGGATAATCAGCGTAGCGCGTGGGCAAGCGCTTTTCGTCCTCGCGTCCGGGATTGACCACGATATCGCCGGTACGCCCCGTGCCGCCGCCAGCTGCGCCATTGGGCGCAATGATGTGTTTGGTGGAACGAATGGAGAAGCGCGCGTCTTGCAGGTTGACGTATTCGCGGCGAATGCCAAGACCGCCGCGAAAGGCGCCGGCGCCGCCGGAATCGGGGATCAGCTCAAAGCGTAAAACCCTTGTGGGGAACTCGCTTTCGATGATTTCAATCGGCGCTATCTTCGCGTTCGATTGATTGACGGACGTGCCCGATGCGCCATCCTTTGATGCGCGCGCGCCGCCGCCGCCCCCTAAAATTTCATATTGCACATAGCTCTGTCCGGCCTTGGTGCTGCGTCCGCCCAGAATGATCGAGCGGCTGCCGCATCCATCCGCACGCGCTTTGCTTGGCACGATGTTAACGAGCGCTGCAAAAACGGCCTCGACGGTGGCGTGCACAGTCGGGTTATATGTGTTCACGGGCGCAGGAAAGCGCGGGTTCATCACGCTGCCTTCGCGCGTTTTAACGCTGAAGGCGCGCATCAAACCGCTATTGATGAAAATATGCGGATCGACAAGCGCGATGAGGCAATAGGCGATAGCCGCTTGCACAAGCGGCGGGCGGATGTTGGCCGGTCCCTGCGTCTGGTCGTCGCTGCCGGTAAAATCAAAGACGATCTCGTCGCCCCTTTTTTCAACAATGACATGAATACGTACAGGCTGATTCAGCCGCACGCCGTCGTCGTCAACAAAGCGCTCGGCCTCGTAGCGACCGTCGTTCCATTCAGCGATTGCAGCCTTCATGCGAATGCGCGCCAGATCGAGCAGGCGCTCGAAAGAGGTGAGCGCCTTGTCCTTGCCGAACTTGCGCACCAACTCGCCGAGGCGTTGCTCGCCAAGGCGGCTTGAGCCAAGCTGGCCGCGTATGTCGCCGAGCACCAGTACAGGCGTGCGGCTGTTGCAGGCGATGATGCGCTCGATCTCGGTGTTGCGCTCAAACGCCCGCTGATAGCGCACGGCTGGCAGATGCAGGCCTTCGTTGAAGGTCTCCTTCGCCTGCCCCGAACAGGAGCCGGGAACAGGGCCGCCGATGTCGCTCTTGTGCGCGATGGAGGCGCAGAACGCGATCAGCTCGCCGTTTGCGAACACAGGCGTTAGCACGCACATATCAGGCGCGTGGGGAGAGCCGCCCTCATAGGGATGGTTGATGAGAAACGCGTCGCCCTCAGCGATATCATCATATTCGCGCAGCACCGCCTGACAGCAGGCGGGGAACGATCCGATATGCAGCGGCAGCACCACATGCTGCGCCACAACGTCTCCGGCTGCGTTCATGATTGCGCAGGATGCATCCTGGCTTTCGCGCACGATTGTCGAGTAACCTGTGCGGAACAGCGAGTTCTGCATTTCCTGCACAATGCCGTCGAGGCTCGCCTTGATGATTTCGAGTTCGACTGCGTCAACCTTCGGGGAGCTTGTCATGTCAGGCGGCTCCAATGGTGATAATCATGTTGCGATATTCGTCCACGCGCACATGCTGTCCCGGCGGGATGACGCTTGTGCAATCCAGCTGGTCGACGATGGCGGGGCCAGAGAATACGGCGCCGACGTCGAGCAATTCACGCTGGTAGACAGGGCATTCGACGCTCGCGCCATTGAATCGGGCAATACGCATTTCGCGGATGGCGCCAGCAAGCGGCGCGCCGGTGGGCGCGAACTTCGGCAGTTCAACCGGGGGCACACGGCCAATGCCGCGTACGCGATACGATATGATTTCGACCGGCTCCTGCGGCGCGGTATGGCCGAACATCTTGCGATGCTCTTCATCGAACGCGCTGCGCAATTGCGCCAGCCCGCCGGGCGCCAGCGGCGCGTTGCAGGGCAGGGTGATCTCATATCCCTGGCCAGCGTAGCGCATGTCGAGCGCGTATTCGATTTCGGCCTTGTCGTGCGAGAAGCCTTCCTCCGCAAGATCTTTTCGCGCTTGGCTCGCAAGCTCTTCCAGCACAGCGTTCACGTCGCCCTCATCGGCGCGCGATAATGCGGTGAGGCGCGAGCGTACGTAATCATGCTTCACGTCCGACATCACAAGACCCATGGCGGAATAGACGCCCGGATACAAAGGCACGATCACGCCCGCCATGCCGAGTTCCGCCGCGATGGGGCCAGCGTGAAGCGGGCCGGCGCCGCCAAAGGCAAGCAGCATGAAATCGCGCAAATCATGCCCGCGCATGGTGGAGATGGCCTTGATCGCTTCCTGCATCTTCACGTTGATGATGCGCACCACGCCCTCAGCCGCGTCCTGCGCCTGCATGTCGAGCGGCTTGGCGACGGCATTGTTGATCGCGTCCTGCGAGGCCTGCGCATCAAGGCGCATCTTGCCGCCGAGAAAATTATTCGGGCTCAAATAGCCAAGTACAAGATTGCAATCGGTGATCGTGGGCTGCGTTCCGCCGCGCCCGTAGCATGCGGGGCCGGGCTGTGCGCCAGCGCTTTGCGGGCCCACAATCAATTCGCCAAAGCGGTCCACATGCGCCAGCGTGCCGCCGCCCGCGCTCACCGTGTTGATCTCAATCATCGGCAGCGCAACGTCGCGGCCTTCCACCTTGCCGCGATTGGCGATGGAGGGTTGGCCATCCTTGATGAGCGCAACGTCGCAAGACGTGCCGCCCATATCGAACGTGATGAGGTTTTGAAAGCCCGTTGTGCGGCAGGCGTAAACGCTGGCTGTAATGCCGCCTGCGGGGCCTGAGAGAACCGTAGCCACGGCCTTCTTTGCGGTGGCTTCAAACGTCGCCATGCCGCCGTTGGATTGCATGATGTATTTCTGCCGCGTCGTCACGCCTGCATCTTTCAGGCGCTGATCGAGATTGGCGATGTAGCGCGCCAGTATTGGCTGCAAATAGGCGTTAATCACCGTGGTCGAGAGGCGGTAATATTCGCGGATTTGCGGCACGATTTCGCTGGAGATGGAGACGCCGCATCCGGGTATCTCTTCTTCCACGATCTCCCGCGCGCGCTGTTCGTGTTGGGGCGCAAGGAAGGAGAATAAAAAGCAGATGGCGATTGATTGCACGTCCTCCTCGCGCAGCTCGCGAAGAGTCTGGCGCAGGGCGTCCTCATCCAGCGGCAGAAGCACTTCTCCTTCAAACGACACGCGCTCGACGACTTCGCCGGTGCGGCTTGGCGGCGCCAGCATCGCGGGCTTGTCGTACATGATGTCGAATATCGCGGGGCCATGCGGGCGCGATTGCTCGCCCACTTCATAGATGCCGCGAAAGCCCTTGGTTACGAGCAAGCCTGTGCGCACGCCTTTGCCTTCCAGCAGCGCGTTCGTCCCAACCGTTGTGCCATGGCAGAAAAAGCCGATCTCGTCCGGCGTCACGCCCTTTGCGATCAGCTCTTCAACGCCAGCAAGAATAGCGCGCGAGGGATCGTCGGGCGTCGATGGAATTTTCGCGATGGAGACTTCGCGCGTGTCGTCGTTGACGTAGACGAAATCTGAAAACGTGCCGCCTGTGTCTACGGTTAAACGATAATGCGCCATTCTGCTCGCCTGCGTTTCAGTCCCTGTCCGGGGTTTGCCCGGCCTCTGTCGTTGCAGAGTCGGCGGCAAGCTAACGGACGCGGAGGGCTGCGTAAACCGCGCATCAACCGGTGAGTTGATCGAAGATGAATTGCAGGGCAGGGCGCTTCAGCGCGTGCTTGCGGTAGAGCACCACGAAGGGCGCGGCCCCAAACTTGGGGCCAAGGTCGAGCGCGCGCACGCCCGGCGGCAGGCGTCGATCTACGCAGAGCGTCTGGACGATGGCGGGGCCAACGCCAAGCCCCACAAGGTCCGCCGCCGTCTGGCAGGTGGGGCACTCGATATAGGTGGCATTGGCCAGCGCGCCGCCCGAGGCATGCAGCAGGTCGCGCGTCGCCCGTCCGCGCGGGGCGACGATCAGCCGGTCCTGCACGATGTCGCCGATGCGCGATTTGCCTGCATGGTCGCTTTTGTGGATCAGCGAGAACGGTGAATTGGCCACCACTTCCGCCGATATTCCGCGCGGCACGCGGGGGTATACGCCCATGCAGAAATCGAGCTGGCCCTTTTGCAGCGCCAGCAAAGCGTCAGCGGCGCGATAGACACGCATGTTGAGTTCGAAATTGGGGAACCGCGTCCAGAACTGGTTGAGCTTTGGTACGAAATACCAAAGGTAATCGCCGCCGACCGCAATTGAGACGCTGCCTGCTTCCGTCGAATAGGAGGTTACGGTGGAGAACGCACGCTCGGCGCTGTCCAGCAACGGAATGATCTCGGCCAGCAGCCGCTCGCCCGGGCCTGTCAGCGCCAGCGATTTGCCCTGGCGGCGAAACAGCTCGACGCCGACGATCTCCTCCAGCCGCGTGAGTTTGGCGGATATGGCCGACACGGTGAGGCGCAGCTTGGCGGCGGCCGCCTTCAGCGAGCCCTCTTGCGCAACCAGCTGAAAAGCGCGCAATTTGCTGAAATCGAGGTCTTCAATGCGCACGGGCGGCTTTCTGGTTCATCATCTCAAGAATTTGAAACATCGTATAAAATAATTCGATTTACGTGAAGTCTGATGCGTTATATTTCACACCTACACGCCAATGAAGCCTTTGTCTTCACTATGGCTATTGCGGCGCCAGCCCCTCAAGAGCTGCGCGCCCGACATCATCAGACAGGGACCTGTGGAATGAGTTCTGAACAATCTGCTCCCACGGCGGGCCACAACAGCATCAACGACGGCAAGGAAGACGTCGTCTGGGAGCGCTGGACCCGCAAGCGCGTTTTCGTTCGCGCGCTGGAAGGCACTTACGGCGAGCTGGTGAAAGACCTGTTCACCCAGCCGCGCGTCTATTCCACCAAGGATCACAAGTGGAAGGGCGGTCCCGGCCATTACGGGAAGAAGATCATCAACCCGCAGGCCGTAAAGGTCGCGCAGTCGATTGAGACGCACATCGAAGTGTTCTCGCCCGGCGGCTACGGCCAGAAGCACGGCCACATGAACAGCGCGATCTTCTTCGTGCTCAAGGGCAAGGGCCACGACGTCCACGACAACAAGCGCATCGACTGGGAAGCCGGCGACGCGCTGATCGTTGAAAACGCCTGCGTGCATCAGCACTTCAGCGACGATCACGACGACGAATGCGTCACGCTCGTCATGAAGGCGAAGCCGCTGTTCCTGTTCATGCACATGCTGTTCCAGAAGGTGTCGGAATTCCCGCCCAAGGAAGGCACCGCAAAGCAGCTCGCCTACACGCCGCCGAAGGATTTGTAAGCCGCACAGGCTTGAGGAGATCAGACTATGGCCTTTCTAGACCCCCGCGAAAAAGAGCGCGCCCACGGCTCCGCTCCCGAAGTGAATTTCTATTCCGAAGCGCTGAAGGCGTCCGAGCAGTTCCGCAAGGATTACGACGGCAAAATCGGCGTGGTGAAGTGGAACGAGATGCCGCTGGAGCGTTCGCCCAACGGCCTCATCAAGCACATCATCAACGAGCGCATGGACACCAAGGAAATGTGCCTCGACATCTACATGCAGTTCCTTGCGCCGGGCAAAGCCTCGGGCAAGCATCGGCATGTTTCGGAAGAAGTGCATTACGTTGTAGAGGGTTCCGGCTACGACCTGCATTGGGACGTGAAGTTCGATTGCCATGACACGATGGAATTCGAATGGGAAACGACCCCCAAGAAGTTCGAATGGGCCGCTGGCGACTTCATCTACATCCCGCCCTATTGCGCCCATCAGCACTTCAATTCCGACCCTAACAACGAAGCGCGCATCATCGTGGTCAATAGCCGCATCGTGAAGGCGATGGGCTTTGACTGGTTTGAGCAGCTGGAGAACGCCGAGGGCTTCTGAGCCCTCTGGCCGTCAACAAGCAAGGAAGCGATCATGTGCGGCGAACTGGACGACGAAACACCGTCGAGCGGCGAAGACCAGCATTACGAGCGCTTCCTCGCCCATGCGCGGGCGCTGATTTCGCGCAATGAAAAGGCGCCAAAGCCTGAGCATCCCGTGATTGCGTCCATCGAGGAATTATTCTCGGCGGCGCTGTCACGCGCGGTGCGCGATTGCGAGAGCGCCCATCCCGACCAGCGCTACGCGACGCTGTCCTTGCAGCCGCTCGTGTTCGCGCGCCTGGCTGGCCTGCTGGCGGCACACCTGTCCATCGGCGAAGACCCGCTGCGCAAGACCATGGAAGCGCTGATGCACGGCTATGCAGAAGGCGACGACATCGAGCCCGACCACGGCCATGACCACAGCGGCAGTTCCGGGCATTTCGGGCATTCGCACTAGGTCTTGCGCCAGTGGGCGGACCTGCGGTCCGCATGCGGGCTGGAAGCCCGCGGTTTCAGTGGGCGCCTCTATGGACCGCGGGCTTCCAGCCCGCAAACGGCGCAAGCCGTGTCTTTGCTTATCAGCAGCCCCAGGGCAGCCGCACCGTAGCCATAGCCTGCACGGCTATGCCCTCGCGTCGCCCGGTAAACCCGAGCTTCTCCGAAGTCGTGGCTTTAATGGCCACCCGGCCCAAATCCAGTCCGCAAATCTTCGCCACATTGGCGCGGATAGCGTCGCGGTGCGGGCCGATCTTCGGGGCTTCGCAAATGATCGTGGCGTCCAGATGCGCGACCAGCCCGCCGCGTGCGGCCACCAGCTCCATTGCATGACGCAGAAATTGGTCGGACGCAGCGCCTTTCCATTGCATGTCAGAGGGCGGGAAATGGCTGCCGATGTCGCCGTCGGCGATGGCGCCAAGGATGGCGTCGGTCAGGGCGTGCAACAGCACGTCAGCGTCCGAATGGCCGACGAGTCCGGCATCATGCTCTATCTGCAGGCCGCCGAGCCAGACGTGATCGCCGGGGCCGAATGCGTGGACGTCGTAGCCAAGGCCGGTGCGTATGTCGGAAAGCTGTGCGGCCAGAGCGGCTTCAGCGCTGCGGAAGTCTTCGGGATTGGTGAGCTTCATGTTTCCAGTCTCGCCGGGGATTGCGTGAACGGCATGCCCGGCCCATTGCACGGCGGCGGCGTCGTCGGCAAGATTCACCACGCCCGCAGCGCTTGCGCGCTCATGGGCGTCGCGGATTAGCGCATAGGAAAACGCTTGCGGCGTCTGCACTGCGCGCACGCTGTTGCGGTCAACGTCCTCGCCAAGAATTGCGCCCGCTTTGAAAGCCTTCAGCGCGTCAGAAATAGCAAGCGCAGGAACGATGGCGCCATGTTCGCGCGCTGCTTGCACGCATTGCGCAATGAGCCCACCGCTGGCGAAGGGGCGGGCGCAATCATGAATTAGTACGATCTGCGGCGGGCTGTCCGATAAAGCGCGCAGGCCCGCCAGCACGCTTTGCTGGCGCGTCTGGCCGCCTGCAACCCATGGGGTGAGATTACCCGCAAACCCGGCGCTGGCTGCTGTAAACAACTCTGAATCATCGGGATGGATAACCGGAACGATCCGCGCATGGGGCAGGGCGCTGGCCAGCCCCGCCAGCGTGCGCGCAATCACAGGGCGCCCGACAAGCGACCGGTATTGCTTGGGGATTCCTCCGCCCGCCCGCATGCCGCGACCAGCGGCGACAAGCACGATAGCGACTTCTGTGTTTTGGCCTTTTTCGCTCATGCACTTGATGTCCCGCTTTTGTCGATTGCGGTCAATCGTGGCGGACGCGAAAAGTGAAAAGCCTCGATTTACGCAGCGCTAGTTTCTGGCTATCTTATGAGCATGGATTTTTCTGCACAAAAATTAGGCAATACGATCAGGATCGGGCCGCTTGCTCTGAAGGGTCGCGCTATTCTCGCGCCCATGTCTGGCGTGACGGACATCGGCATGCGTCGCGTCGCCCATTCTTATGGCGCATCGCTCGTCGTGTCCGAAATGGTGGCTTCCGACGATTATGTGCGCGGGTGCGAGGAGACGCGCCTGCGGGCGGAGGGGTCCGGGATTGACCCGCACGTCGTGCAAATCGCCGGGTGCGATCCCCATTGGATGGGCGAGGCGGCACGGCTGGCGGAAGCCTCGGGCGCCGCTGTCGTAGACATAAACATGGGCTGTCCGGCCAAGCGCGTGACGGGCGGCTACGCGGGCTCGGCGCTGATGCGCACGCCTGATCTGGCGCTTCGGCTGGTGGAGGCTACGGTCAAGGCCGTGAACATTCCCGTGACGCTGAAAATGCGGCTCGGCTGGGACGACGCCAGCCATAACGCGGCGGACATCGCCCGCGCGGCGGAGGCTGCCGGCGTGCGGCTGATCACGATTCACGGTCGTACCCGCCAGCAATTTTACAAGGGCCGCGCTGATTGGGGCGCGATCTTCAGCGTCGTGCAGGCAACCCGCCTGCCAGTGATCGCCAACGGCGATTGCGCCAGCCTTGCCGATGCGCGCGCGATGCTTGAAGCCTCGGGCGCCGCCGGAATCATGATTGGCCGCGCGGCTGTAGGGCGCCCGTGGCTGGTGGGCGAAATCGCAAGCGGGTTGGCGGGCGATTGTTTGACTTTGGCGGCGGCGCAAAAGCGCGAGGCGGCGCTGGCTCATCTCGAATCCCTGATCGAAACCATGGGCGCGCTGACCGGCCTGCGTCATGCGCGCAAGCATTTGTCGGCCTATGCCGATCATGCGGGCGCCAATTCCCACGCCGGGGGCGCCGCCATGCGGCTGCGTCTCGTGACGACCGATTGCCCCATCGAGGCGCGCAACCTGCTGGCGCGCATGTTTGAGTTTGATCCCCTGACCGAGGCAGCGTGAAATGTCGATTGTTGAGAAGATCCCGGGCAATATCCCGCTGGACGTTCCATCATCACAGGTGCTTGGCGTGTTGCCGCACCCGATCATGACGCTCGACGCGAGTGGACGGATCGTGGACGCAAACGCTGCCTGCGAGGCGTTTTTCCAGATCGGCCAGACTCAGCTTCAGCGGAGCAAACTAGCCGATCTGTTGCCATTCGGCTCCCCCATTCTGAGCGTAGCCGACGAGGCGCGGCGGCGGCGCTCGACCATCAACGAATACCGCATCGACGTGAGCACCCCGCGCATAGGTCCGGACCGGATCGTTGACGTGAACGTGATCCCGCTGCTGCCAAATGCTGAATTTATAGTCATCATGCTGCAAGAACGCACAATTGCCGACAAGATGGACAGGCAATTGACGCACAGAGGTGCAGCCCGTTCCGTCTCTGCGCTTGCAGCCATGCTTGCGCACGAGATTAAAAACCCGCTTTCGGGCATTCGCGGCGCCGCTCAATTACTTGAGCCTGGTCTCGATGATTCAGACCGCATGCTCACCCGGCTGATCTGCGACGAGACTGACCGGATTGTGAAGCTGGTTGACCGCATGGAGGCGTTTTCCGACGAGCGCCCCTCCGAGCGGGCCGCCGTGAACATCCATTTTGTTCTCGACCATGTGAAGCGCGTGGCGCAGGCGGGCTTTGGTCGGCATGTGCGCTTCACCGAGCTTTACGATCCCTCTCTCCCGCCTGTGAACGCTAATCGCGATCAGCTGATTCAGGTGTTTCTCAACCTTGTGAAAAACGCGGTTGAGGCTGTCGGCGAGGACGCTATCGACGGTGAAATCGAGTTGACGACGGCGTTCCGCCCCGGCGTTCGCATGCGCGTGGCGGGCTCGTCGCAACCTGTGGCGCTGCCGCTGGAATTTTGCGTGCGCGACAACGGGCCGGGCGTTTCGCCCGCCATCATGGACAATCTTTTCGACCCCTTCGTCACCAACAAGGCGTCAGGAACTGGCCTCGGGCTTGCATTGGTTGCAAAAATCGTTGGCGACCATGGCGGGATGATCGAATGTGACTCCCATCCCCGCCGGACGGTTTTTCGCGTGCTGATGCCGATGTTCTCGCCAAGAGACGGACGCCAGAGCGCTGCGACCTAGAATTCCAACCGCTGTCTTTGGCAGCGGCGTGACGATCAGGAGACAAGCGTCAATGGCTAGCGGTAACATTTTGATAGCCGATGACGATGCTGCGATCAGAACCGTTTTAAGCCAGGTCCTGTCCCGCGCCGGGTACGAAGTGCGCGTTACCGGCGTCGCCTCTACGCTTTGGCGCTGGGTGCAGGCTGGGGAGGGCGACCTCATCATCACCGATGTGGTGATGCCGGACGAGAACGCATTCGACCTGCTGCCGCGCATCAAGAAGCTGCGGCCTGATTTGCCGATCATCGTCATGAGCGCGCAAAACACGTTGATGACCGCGATCAAGGCCTCCGAGGGCGGCGCCTATGATTATCTGCCCAAGCCGTTCGACCTGAAGGATCTTGTCGCCATCGTCGGGCGCGCGCTGAGCCAGCCCAAGGCGCGGATGACGCGCGAGACGCACGAGGAAATAGAGGGCATGCCGCTTGTGGGCCGCTCACCCGCAATGCAGGAAATTTACCGCACGCTCGCCCGCCTGATGCAGACCGATCTCACAGTCATGATTACGGGTGAATCTGGCACCGGCAAGGAGCTGGTCGCCAAGGCGCTGCATGATTACGGCAAGCGTCGCGGCGGGCCGTTCGTGGCCATCAACATGGCCGCCATTCCGCGTGATCTGATCGAGAGCGAGCTGTTCGGCCACGAGAAGGGGGCGTTCACCGGCGCCGCCGCGCGCTCGGTCGGGCGCTTCGAGCAGGCCGAGGGCGGCACGCTGTTTCTGGACGAAATCGGCGACATGCCGATGGAGGCGCAGACCCGCCTGCTGCGCGTGTTGCAGCAGGGCGAATACACGACGGTGGGCGGCCGTGCGCCTATCCGCACCAATGTTCGCATCGTGGCGGCCACCAACAAGGACCTGCGGATTCTGATCCAGCAGGGTCTGTTCAGAGAGGATTTGTTTTTTCGTCTCAACGTGGTGCCGCTGCGTCTTCCACCATTGCGTGAACGCACCGAAGACGTGCCGGACCTTGTGCGCCATTTCTTCAAGCTCGCCGCCGAACAGGGCCTGCCACTGAAAAACGTCGATGGCGGCGCGCTGGAGCGCATGAAGCGCCATCGCTGGCCCGGCAATATCCGCGAGCTGGAAAACCTTGTGCGAAGGCTTGCGGCCCTATACCCGCAGGAGACGATCACCGAGCAATTGGTGGAGACGGAATTGGGCTTTGACGCCACGCCCATCGGCGACCGTGCGCCGCCTATTGCCGGAATTCCAACGCCCCAGGGCGTCGCGTCGGCGGACACTGAAGGTTCGACTCTGTCGATGTCGGTCGAGCATCATCTGAACGCGCTGTTTCGCACCCACGGCGAGCAATTGCCGCCAGCAGGGCTCTACCATCGCATCCTGCGCGAGGTGGAAGGCCCGCTATTGTCAGCAGCTCTGGCCGCCACGCGCGGCAACCAGATCAAAGCCGCCGAGTTGCTGGGCCTGAATCGCAACACGCTGCGCAAGAAGGTGCGGGATCTCGACATCAGGCTTATGCGTTCGCCGAGGTAGGGGGCTGAAGTTAAAACGCGCACTTTGGGCCGTCATGGCCGGGCTTGACCCGGCTATCCAAACGCTAGCCTTTTTAGCATTGACGCTTGGATGGACGGGTCAAGCCCGTCCATGACGGCATAGGCCGGGGGTAACTTTCAAACTGAGCGCATATCCTGCGTCACTTCTGCTCACGCGCCATATCCTCCCCGTTGACCGCCTCCCGCTTGGGCTTCTGCTTCGATTGGGTGGCAAGTTCGCGCTTCTGAGTCTCGCGTTCAGCCTTGAGCTGGTCGCGGGCTGCGCGCAACTCCTCGCCAAACAGGCGGAGGTATTCTTCCGAGGACATTTGCCCCGTCTCGACAAGCGCGCGGGCGGTGAAGCGGTCCATCATGGGAGCCTCCTGCAAAGTCTGTCCAATCTGAACGCGTGCAGGTTCGGGCTGTTCCATAATTGTTAACCACGATACGTGGATAGCGTGGATTAGAAAGAACAAAACAGATACAAAAACGGCCTACCAAGAGAACATATGCTCGAATGGAGGTTCAAATGTTGCGCAATGTCATCGCAGACCTGACAGAGATCGCCGCTCTCGCGACTTTTGTGGGCTTCATCGCCATCCTCGCCTGAAACCGGGCGCTTTCTTCTCTGGACAAAGCTCGGGAGCCCTCGCGTCAGGCCGCCAAATGCGCGATAAGCGGCATGGGAGCAAGCGATGAACGACCAGCTGCTGAACGATCAACAGACTAAGGACATCAGGGATGTGTTCGCTGCGGTGGGCTTTGTCCATCTGCACACGCACACGTCGTTCTCGCTGCGCGAGGGCGCGCTGAGCATCGGCAAGCTGATTGACTTCGCCACTGCCGACAAAATGCCCGCGCTAGCGATCACCGACACCAACAATTTGTTTGGCGCGCTGGAGTTTTCAGAGAAAGTCTCGAAGGCTGGCGTGCAGCCGATCATCGGCTGTCAGCTCACCGTGGATTTTGCCGATGGCAAGCGCCTTGGCGCCCGCGCCGACGATCTCGCCGCCGGGCGTGGCTCGCTCGTACTCCTGGCGCAGAATGCTGAAGGCTACGCAAACCTGATGCGTCTGGCCTCGCGTGCCTGGCTGGAGTCCGATCCCGGCGATCTGCCCCATGTAGGGCTTCCGCTTTTGCAGCAATTCTCGGCCGGCCTGATCGCGCTGACGGGCGGGCCGTCCGGCGCACTCGACGTGCTGCTGGCGAGCGGGCGGGCCGAGCATGCCGGGCATCGGCTGTCGCTATTGCAGCCGTTGTTTGACAACAGGCTCTACGTCGAATTGCAGCGCCACGGCACGGAGCCTGAACAGCGCGTCGAGCCGATGCTGATCGATCTGGCCTATAGCCGGTCGCTGCCGCTTGTGGCCGCCAATGAGCCCTTTTTCGCCGCGCGCTCCGATTACGAGGCGCATGACGCGCTGCTGTGTATTTCCGACGGCTCCGTCATGAGCGTCGACGACAGGCGCCACGTCACGCCCGAGCATCGCTTCAAGACGCGCGACGAAATGCGCGCATTGTTTGCAGATATTCCTGAAGCTCTGGAGCGCAGCGTCGAGATCGCGATGCGGTGCAGCTATCGCCCCAAAACGCGGGCGCCAATTTTGCCGCGCTTCACCTCGCTCGACGGCGCGCCTTTGGACGAAGAGGCGGAACTTCGTCGCCAGGCTCGCGAAGGGCTGGCCGCACGACTCGCCGTGCATGGAACGGCGCCGGGATTGACCGAGGGCAATTACGTCGAGCGGCTAGAATTCGAGCTGGGCGTGATCGTGAACATGCAGTTCCCCGGCTATTTTCTGATCGTGGCCGACTTCATCAAATACGCCAAGTCGAACGGCATTCCGGTTGGGCCGGGTCGCGGCTCGGGCGCGGGCTCTCTGGTGGCGTGGTCCCTGACCATCACCGACCTTGATCCGATGCGTTTCGGCCTGCTGTTCGAGCGCTTTTTGAATCCCGAACGCGTGTCGATGCCCGACTTCGATATCGACTTCTGCCAGACGCGGCGCGACGAAGTGATCGCCTACGTGCGCCGTCGCTATGGCAAGGATCGCGTGGCGCAAATCATCACGTTCGGCTCGTTCCTTGCGCGCGGCGTCATGCGCAACGTTGGCCGCGTGATGGAATTGCCGCTCGGCCAGGTGGACAAGCTCGCAAAGCTGGTGCCGCAAAATCCCGCCAAGCCGGTGACGCTGGCCGAGGCTATCGAAAGCGAGCCCAAGCTGAAAGAGGCCGCCGAACAGGACGAGCGCGTGCGTGCGCTGATCGATATCGCCAAAAAGCTGGAGGGGCTTTATTCCAACGCCTCGACGCATGCCGCCGGCGTCGTGATTGGCGACCGCCCGCTTGAGGAGCTGGTTCCGCTCTACCGCGATCCGCGTTCAGATATGCCTGCGACGCAGTTCAATATGAAATGGGTTGAGCCTGCGGGGCTGGTGAAGTTCGATTTTCTGGGCCTGAAAACCCTGACCACGCTTTCGATCACCGTGCAATTGCTTGCGCAGCGCGGCGTGCATGTCGAGATCGACAAGATCCCGCTCGATGACAAGCTCAGTTACGACATGCTGGGACGCGGCGAAACGATCGGCGTGTTTCAGGTGGAAAGCGCAGGCATGCGCAAGGCGCTGGCGGAAATGCGCGCCGACCGGCTGGAAGACATCGTGGCGCTTGTGGCGCTCTATCGACCCGGCCCCATGGCCAACATCCCCGTCTATTGCGCGGTCAAGCATGGCGACCAGAAGGCGGATTACATTCATCTGCTGATCGAGCCAATCCTGAAAGAGACGTTCGGCGTCATCATCTATCAGGAACAGGTGATGCAGATTGCGCAGGTTTTGTCGGGCTATTCGCTTGGCGAAGCCGACATGCTGCGCCGCGCCATGGGCAAGAAGATCAAATCGGAAATGGACGCGCAGCGTGACCGCTTTGTGCGCGGCGCGGTGGACCGTGAAGTCACGCGGCCAATGGCCAACGAGATCTTCGATCTGCTGGCCAAATTCGCCGATTACGGTTTCAACAAGAGCCACGCGGCGGCCTATGCGCTGATCGCCTATCAAACCGCATGGTTCAAAGCCAATTACCCGGTTGAGTTCATCGCCGCCTCGATGACGCTCGATAAGGGCAATACCGACAAGCTCTCCGAATTTCGCAACGAGGCCCGGCGCATGGGCATCAAGGTCGAGCCGCCGTCGATCAACAAGTCGGGCGTTGATTTTGAAGTGCAGCCGGACGGGCAGGGCGGGTGGCTTATCCGCTACGCCTTCTCCGCCGTGAAGGGCGTTGGCGAAGGGCAGGCGCAGGCGCTTGTGGCCTCGCGCGGCGACAAGCCGTTCGCGGATATGGGGGATTTTGCGCGCCGCCTGAACCCGCGCGAAGTGAACAAGAAGGTTCTGGAGAGTCTGGCCGCCGCAGGCGCTTTCGACGAACTGGAGCCCGAGCGCTCGCGCGCATTCGCGGGCGTCGAGACGATTATGGCGGTTGGCAATCGCACGCAGGCCGAGACTTTGGCGGGCCAGTCCGGCCTGTTTGGCGCCAGCGAGGCGCCCGAGCCGTTGAACCTGCCGCGCCCGTCCGGCTGGGCGCCTTCGGAGCGTTTGCGCCGCGAGTTCGAGGCTGTGGGATTCTTCCTGTCAGGCCATCCGCTCGATGATTACGAGAACGTACTGCAACGCCTGCGCGTCGAGCGCTGGGTTGATTTCGTGCGCGGCGTCAAGAAAGGCGCCTCGTCTGCGCGGCTTGCCGCCAGCGTACTGGACCGGCAGGAGCGCCGCACCAAGACCGGCAATAAAATGGGCATTCTGACGCTGTCGGACGCCTCGGGCCAATATGAAGCGATCATGTTTCAGGAAGGCCTGAACCAATATCGCGACATGCTGGAGAAGGGCGCCGTCGTGCTCGTGACTTTGCAGGGAACGGTGGAGGGCGAGGACGTGCGCGCGCGCATTGTCACCGTGGAGCCACTGGATCAGGCCGCCAACCGGGTGCAAAAAGGCCTGCGCATTTTCCTGCGCGATCACGCCCCGCTGGCCTCGCTCGCCCAACGCCTCGCCGTGAAGGGCGAGGGCGAGGTGTCGCTTGTCGTGATGCTGGATGCAGAGCGCAGCGAAGTCGAGGTGAAGCTGCCGGGCCGCTATTCCGTAAGCCCGCAAATCGCCGGCGCGATCAAGGCGATTCCGGGGATCGTCTCGGTTGAGCATATCTAGCTGCTAATCCATTGAAGAATCGCGCTGCGCCAGCCGTCGCTCCACGTCCGGATCATGCGTTGGCAGATAGATGAGCTGGCGCGATTGCGCGAGATCGCGGATCGCTTTCAGCGTCTTGATCTGCTGCTGCGGATTGGCGGCGATGCCGTCGGCTGTCGCTTCGGCCATGGCGGCGCGCACATAGGATGCGTCTCCGGCGAAGAAATACAGCAGGTCGGATTCCTGCACGACGGCAGAAATATGGCCCGACGTGTGGCCAGGCGTGCGCACCAGATAGATTGCGCCGTCGCCGGTGAGCGGTTGCGAGCGCGGCAGGTTTCCCAATTGTCCGGCGTTGAAGGTAACCATTCGCGGCGCCAGCCAGTTGGGCCAATGGCTGGCCGGATAACCGGTAAAGCGGCCAAAGCCGTTCATGGCCAGCGCCCATTCCTGCGCGCTGACAATAATGCGGGCGCGCGGAAAATAACTCAGCCCGCCAGCGTGGCCCAATTGCAGGCTGGTCATCACGACCGAACCGACGTCGGCAGGATCAAACCCCAGCCGCTGCAATTGCGGGCCGACTTCATCCTCCGGCGCCACCTTGTAGCGAATAGCGCGGCTAAAATACGGGTTCCAGCGTGAGAAAAAGCCGGGCTCGCAGACCTTGGCGGTCTCGCCCGTATCGACCATGAACAGGCCTTCGGAATGTTCGATCAGATAGCAGTAGATCGGCATTTCTCGCGTCCATTCCCGATCGCCCAGAATGCGCCACCAGCGCATAGGCCCCTGACCGGGCGCGCGAATCTGGGTCGGGCGAAACTGCACGCTGCCCGTGCGAATGGGATGAATATGAATCATGCGGCTGCGTTTGGTTCGGTCGGAACTGGGCAAAGGACGCGACATATCGGCTCCCCGGAAGGTTCGGCGCATAAAGGCAACGGCCTGGAGGGCTTGTCGTTTCATCAGGCCGAGCAAAAGCTTCTCAGAACCCCGCGAAGGCGCCATAAAGGCGACGACAATCGAGGAAAACATGGCCCGCAAATCAACGCCCAAAAACGCGCCGACCCTTCTGGGGCAGCAGAGCCAAATGCCAGCCAGCCCGGAAGAGGCCGTGCTGGAGCGCGTACCAAATCCCCATCCCGACACAAACTACATGGCCCGCTTTACGGTTCCCGAATTCACCTCGCTCTGCCCGGTGACCGGCCAGCCCGATTTTGCGCATCTCGTGATTGATTACGCGCCGGGCAAATGGCTGGTCGAATCCAAATCTCTGAAGCTCTATCTGGGCGCGTTCCGCAACCACGGCGCCTTCCACGAGGATTGCACGGTGCGCATCGGCAAGGAGCTTGTCGGCCTGCTGAAGCCTAAATGGCTACGCATCGGCGGCTATTGGTACCCGCGCGGCGGCATCCCCATCGACGTGTTCTGGCAAAGCGGCACGCTGCCCAAGGATGTGTGGGCGCCAGAGCAGGGCGTGGCGACGTATCGCGGGCGGGGTTGAGCCAGCTCGATCTGGACATGCCGCCGCAACGCGCGCTCTTTGGTGCTTGACGGATGCGCGCGAGGCCGCGCGCGGTCCAAGGGGGCGTCCTATGGACCGCGGGCTTCCAGCCCGCATTCTTTGGACGACCGATGCAATGCGTAATTGCTGAAAGCAAACGCGAATCCCGATGCCGTCTTGAGCCCCGGCGGTTGGCAGCTTAAAGCCACGGCTTACGCCGTTTTGCGGGCTGGAAGCCCGCGGTCCAAGGGGGCGCCCCTTGAGCCGCAGGCTTCCAGTCCGCATCGGGCCGCTCAAGCCGAAGCGTTCTCTTCCCCTGCAGGCGTGATCGCAACGCTCTCGCCGCAGCCACACGCTGACGTCTGGTTGGGGTTGTTGAATACGAAGGTCGCCGACAGCTTCTCTGTGCGGAAATCCATCTGCGTGCCGAGCAGGAACATGATCGCCTTGGGATCGACGACGATCTTCACGCCCTTGTCCTCGACCACTTCGTCGTATTTTCCGATTTGTTCAGCAAATTCCATCGTGTAGGACATGCCCGCACAACCGGCGTTCTTGACGCCAACGCGCACGCCCAGCAGCGGTTTGTCGGAATTGGCGATGATTTCCTGAACGCGCGCAGCTGCTGCGTCCGTGATCGTCATCACTTGCGGGCGTGGCCGCGCAACGGGTTTGCTCTGTTCCATCTCATCCTCCAGCCGGGTTCAAGGTCCGGCGAAGCATCGAAAAAGTCTACCACATATCCAGCGCGACGCGGGCCTCGTCCGACATGCGGCTCTGGTCCCACGGCGGATCAAACACCATGCCGACTTTGGCGCCCGCAACGCCGGGAACGGCTGCTACCGCGTCCTCAACCCATTTGGGCATTTCGCCAGCTACAGGGCAGGCGGGGGCGGTCAGCGTCATGTCAATGTCGACGAAGCGAGCCTCATCGATTGCAACCTTGTAGATCAGCCCAAGCTCGTAGATATCGACCGGAATTTCAGGATCAAACACCGTCTTGAAGGCGGCGATGATCTTCTCGGTCAGTTCGTCCATTTCCTCCGGCGGGATCGCCGGATTGAGATCGAGATTTGGCCTGTTGGCCTGGCTCTCGCCTGCTTCAACCGTGCTGACGTCAGACATCTGCAAACCTCACGAGAACATGGCTTCGGCGCGAGTCAACGCCTCGGCGAGAGCGTCAACTTCTTCCATCGTATTATAAAGCGCAAACGACGCCCTGCACGTGGACGTAACGCCAAAACGCTGCATCAGCGGCATGGCGCAATGCGTGCCCGCGCGCACGGCCACGCCCGAGCGGTCGATCACGGTGGCGACGTCGTGGGCATGGGCGCCGCGCATTTCAAACGACACAATCGCGCCCTTGTCGCTCGCGCGACCGATGATGCGCAGGCTGTTCAGCCGCGACAAACGCTCATGCGCATAATCGCGCAAAGCATCCTCATGCGCGCGGATATTCTCGCGCCCCAGGCTCTCGATATAATCAAGCGCCGCGCCAAGGCCGATGGCCTGAACGATGGGCGGCGTGCCAGCCTCAAAGCGATGCGGCGGCTCGTTATAGGTGACGCTGTCCATCGTCACATGCTCGATCATCTCGCCGCCGCCAGCGTAGGGCGGCAGGCTTTCCAGCCATTTCTTCTTGGCGTAGAGCGCGCCAATGCCGGTGGGGCCGTAGAGCTTGTGGCCGGTGACGATGTAGAAATCGACATCGAGCGCGCGAACGTCAACCGGCAAATGCACGGCGCCTTGCGAGCCGTCCACGCAAACGGGAATGCCGCGCGCATGGGCGATCTCGATCACCTTGTCGATAGGAACAATCGTTCCAAGCGCGTTCGACATATGCGTGATCGCGACGATCTTGGTCTTGGGAGACAGGGCTTTTTCAAATTCCTCCAGCGAGAAATTTCCGTCCTCGTCAACATCGACCCATTTCAGCACGGCGCCGTTGCGCTCGCGGTGGAAGTGCCACGGCACGATATTGGAATGGTGCTCCATGATGGTGAGCACGATCTCGTCGCCCGGCCCGATATGCGCGCGGCCATACGATGCCGCCACGATGTTGAGCGCCTCGGTGGCGCCGCGCGTGAAGATGATCTCTTCGGTCGAGCCCGCGTTGAGATAGGCGCGCACTTTCTCGCGCGCGCTCTCGTAAGCGTCGGTCGCCGCATTGGCCAGATAATGCAGGCCGCGATGCACATTGGCGTATTCATGCTCATAGGCGTGGGTGACGCGCTCGATCACCTGACGCGGCTTTTGCGCCGAGGCTGCGTTATCGAGATAGGCCAGCGGTTTTCCATAAGGGCGCGTTTTGAGGATCGGGAAATCCTCACGCACCTTCATCACGTCATAGGGAGCGGTCTTTGTGTGTACGAGCGTCGTCATGTGCGCTCCGCAAGCCAGTTGCGCGCCCTGACCATCAGGGCTTCGCGCAATGCCTCATCCTCGACTTCATCAATCACGTCGCCGACAAATGCCTCCAGCAGAAGCGCTTCCGCCTCGCGTTTGGGCAGGCCGCGCGCCATGATGTAGAACAGCAGATTGTCGTCAAGCTCGCCGCACGTTGCGCCATGCGCGCATTGCACGTCGTCGGCGAAAATCTCCAGCTCCGGCTTGTTGTTCATCGTCGCGCCTTCTGACAGCAGAAGCGCTTTCGAAGACATGCGCGCGTCGGTCTTTTGCGCATGGGGCGCAACGACAATGCGGCCCTGGAAGACGCCGGTGGCGTCGCCGTCGACAATGGTCTTGAACGCCTCGCGGCTATCGCAATGGGGCGTTGCGTGGTCGATCGTCAGCGTCGTGTCGGCGTGCTGCTTGCCGCGCAACAGGCTCACGCCGCGCAGCGCGACGTGGGCGTGCTCGCCTGCAAAGCGCACGAAGATCTGATGCCGCGAGATGCGCGCGCCGGTCGTCATGGACAACGTGGCGAAGTTTGCATTGTCGCCGATGCGCGCCGCCAGCGTCGAGAGCGAGTTCGCCTCGTCGCCGCAGGAGTTGACGCGCACGTGATGCACTTTAGCCCCGTCTTCCAGCTCGAACTCAATGAGCGTGTTGGTGAGGTGCGCAAGTCCATTGCGGCTCTCGTGGCTCTCGATGATTGTGACGGACGCGCCCGCCTGGACCTCGATACGCACGCGGCGCGCGAGATTTGCGGCGGCTTCATGCGCGTCTCGGAAGGCGATGTGGATCGCGCCTGCATCGACGCCCGCACCCACCACAAGCGAAGCGCTGGCGAGCGCAAACGCTGAGTTGAGAACGACGAGCGCCTCATTGGCGGGGATTGCTTCAGATGCTGGCGTATCATGGGCCAGCGGCGACAATGCAACGCCAGCGGGCAGGGCGCCGCTCGCGCTTATGCGGGCGCCGGAAAACATGATCTGCGGCGCGCCTTCAATGGAAAGTTGGCCGGGCAGGGCGGTCGCCGATTCAAGTTCCGCTACGGGCGGAACGGTTTTTAGCAGCGTTCGCAGATCCGTGTAATGCCAAGGCTCCATGCGCCGACCCGGCAGGCCGGAATCTGCAATGCGCGCAATCGCGGCCTCGCGCTCGGGGCGCGCGGCATCGTTCAGCGCAGCGCTGGCGGCGAACGCTTCGAGCATTCCGGTTTCGGCTGGCGTGCGCAGCGGCTTGACGATGGCTGTCATGACAATCTCACGCGGCGTCCGCGACGTAATCGCGGTAGCCGTTCTTTTCGAGTTCATGGGCCAGCTCAGGCCCGCCGGACTTCACGATGCGGCCAGCAGACAGCACATGCACGCTGTCGGGCTTTATGTAGTCAAGCAGGCGCTGATAATGCGTGATGATGAGGAAGCCGCGATCGGGCGAGCGCAGCGCGTTCACGCCATCGGCCACAATGCGCAGCGCGTCGATGTCGAGCCCGGAATCGGTCTCGTCGAGGATCGCGAAACGCGGCTCCAGCAGCGCCATTTGCAGCACTTCCATGCGCTTCTTCTCGCCGCCGGAAAAGCCGACGTTGAGCGGGCGGCGCAGCATGTCCTGCGCGATGCCGAGCTT